>DATEIO010000372.1:0-14369 GCA_035278895.1 Thermoanaerobaculia bacterium
GCGTTGCCGAGGTTGGCCCAGGCGCGGCACTGGTGATCCGCCACTTTCTTCGGACCGTGTTTCACAGCGTCGAGCTCCTGGGCAATCCGGACGGCCTCCTGCGCGAGCTCCAACATCCGTTGGGGGGCTTCATGGCGGAGAGACCAGCTCTTTTCTCGGAGAGCCTCGAACACCTCCAGGTCGCCATACTCGCGGCGGGCCCTCTCCACCCCCTCCACTCCCTCCTCCTCGAGAAAGGCTGCCGCTTTCTCCCACCGCAGAGCAGTCCGGATCGCGTCACCGATGCGCCGCCCCTGCGCCTCCCGGGCTTTCGCAGCCGGCGGCTCGTCCCCAAGAAGGATGCGGAACGGCTCGGAAAGGTGGGCACGGCACGCCTCGCAGCCCTGGAACAGGACGTGGTAGGCCACCTTGCCCTTCCTCTCGTCCGGGAGAGTCCCGAGACAGAGAGATGCGATCTCCTCCGGCGTGGGATGGTCGCTCAAAGTCTCCTCCTTGAAGGACCCGATTGTTTCACAGGGAGCTTGGGGAGAGGAAGCTTTATGCTGGGAGCGCCGGCATCCTTGCCGGCCTTCTAACCAAAACGAAGCAAGAAGCCGGCAGGATGCCGGCGCTCCCAGCGACTGCAGGCTAGCCGTTCGGGTCGATTGTAATCCCGATCTCGGTCTGCCCTCCGCCGGTCGTCCCGGTGTTCGCCACCGGCTTCCCGTTCGGGTCAATGTGCATCCCACTCTTCTCTCCTCCCCACAGCGACGCGATCCACTGCCACGCCCGCTCCAGGACGGTGACGGCGGCCGGGGCGTCCACTCGGCCGGCGGCGTGGGCGGGGGTGCCGGCGGCGAGGGCTGCGGCGATCACGGCGGCGGCGGCAGTGCGCCTGAACACGAATCCGTTCATGTCTCCATCTCCTCCTCCGCGAGCCGGCCGTCGCCGTCATGGCGTCCGGCGCTTGCGGACGCAACGAAATCTTCGTTGCGAGGCTCCCAGTGTGCAGGAAAGGGAGGATTTCGAACACGCAGGGGAAGCGCCCCTTTCTTCTTTCCCGTCCGGCGGTGTCGCGACCGCTCGCGGAAGCGCCGGATTCCACGTCCCTTTCCCGTGCGAGCGCAACAATCACGCAGATCACAGGAAATGTCAAATGTTGTACAGAAAACCTCTTTAATATCAAATTGGGCCTAGACAATCTGAATCTTTTGGTCTAACCTTCTCCTCACGATGAAGGCGGACGCGGAAGGCGCGGAGCTCCGGGAAGGAGCGAGGGGGGAGGAAAGAGTCCAGGAGACAGGAGCTCTGGAGATTTTGGGACGCCAGATCAGCCGTTTCCGCAGGATGCGGCGGATGACGCAGGCGGAGCTGGGGCGGCGGGTGGGCGTGTCGCGCGAGCGGGTGGGGAACTGGGAGAGAGGGGTGAACGCTCCCCCGCCCGAGGCTCTGGTCGCCTTGAAGCGGGTGCTCGGCGTGCCGGTGGACGAGTTGCTGACGGGAGAGGAGAGCGTGGGGCCGGCGCTCGATGCGGCGACGAGGGAGCGGATGGCGTTTCACCTCCGGGCGCTGCTCGCGCTGCTGGAGAAAGATCCGTAGGGTGCGCTGTGCGCACGTTTGGGGGCGGTGGAAAAAGAAGACGAGCTTCCGGGAGCCATGAAGGCCCCGGATTTTTGAGAAAGGAGAAGTGAGTATGAGCAGCAACGAACAGCAGGTGGTTGGTAATGGGATCCCGCAGGACGGAACCAACGTCCGGCGGCCTCCGCGCCCGGTCGATCTGGTGGTGACCCGCCTCAAGGCCGAACGGGTGCAGGAGGAGCTCAAGACGATGCCGGGCTGGCAGCTCACGGCGGGCGGGGAGGCGGTCGACCGGGTGCGGGAGTTTCCCACCAAGGATCTCGCGGTCGTCTTCGTGAACTTCGTCGCGATGATGGCGAGCCTGCAGGAGCAGTCGTTGGACTTGAGCCTGTGGGGCAACGTGGTGGGGGTCACGCTCTCGGCGGCGCTTTCCCCCGAACACCGGGAGGTGACGCAGGAGGTGCTGGATTTCGCGAGGATGCTCGGCTAGGCCGGGCGAACAGAAACCTTTTCGAACGAGACAAGAAAGGAGAAAACGTCATGCCGAAGATCAATTCGTATGCCGATGTGTTCCGCGACTGGGAGGCGCTCCTCGCCGCGGTTCGGGAGAGCCTGGAGCTCACCCCCGACGTGGAGCGCCACCGCCTGTCGCTGGAAACGCATCTCACGGAGATGAAGAAGGTCCGTGACCAGCAGAGCCTCCACATTGCGAACAAGCAGGCGGCGAGCCAGCAGCTTTCCCAGATGCTCAAGGATGGCCGCGAGCTGGCGACCCGTCTGCGCCGGGTGGCGGGGGCGAACCTCGGTCCGAAAAACGAGATGCTCGTGCAGTTCGGGATCTCGCCGATTCGGAAGCGGAGCCGCAAGGCGAAGCCGGTGGCGCCGCCCCAGGGGGGAGAGGGCACCGGGCCCGAGCCGGCGAAGCCGGCGGCTTAGGGTGCGGGGTGAGTTGGTAGGTTGGACGGGGGCGCGCCGGGAGGCGCGCCCCTTTTTTTGAGGTGCGCTAAGCTCCCCCTCCCATGCCCCTCCACCTCCCGAGCCCCATCCAGATCCCCTCCGACAGCCCCTTCTTCGCCGGCCACTTCCCCGGCCAGCCCATCCTCCCCGGCATCGTGCAGCTTGCCCTGGCGTTTCCCGGCTCCCCCATTGCCGAGGTCCGGTCTCTGAAGCTTCGCCGGACCGTGGGTCCGGGCGACCGGCTGGAGGTCTCCGGGACCGGCCCGGGGGCGGATGGCGTGGCGCGGTTCGAGATCCGGCGGGGAGAGGAGACGGTGAGCCAGGGGGCCGTGCGGGCCGGGGCCTCGGAGGGCGGCGATTTGGACCCCGGGGTGGAGGCTCCTCCGCCGTCCTCCTTTCCTCCTCCCGAGACCTTGATCCCCCACGCTCCTCCGGCCCTTCTCGTCCGGAGCGTGGAGGCGGTCTCTTCCGAGGGGATTTCCTGTTTCGCCGTGATTCCCGGGGATCATCCTCTGGCGAGGGACGGCCGGGTTCCCTCGTTCCTGGGGCTCGAGGCGGCGGCGCAGGCGGCGGCGGTGCTCGAAGCTTTGGAGCGGAGGGGGGAGGGGGGCAGCCCGCGGGTCGGCTATCTCGTGGGGATTCGGGACGCCGTGCTGCGGACGCCGGACCTCCCGGTGGACCGGCCGTTCCGTGTCACCGCCCGCGTCCACGGCAGCGCTCCCCCGCTCTCCATGTACCAGGTCGCTCTGGAGGGCCGGAACGGCGAGTTGCTCGCCGGGACGATCAGCACCTATCTCTATTCGTGACGGATCACGGCCATGGGGTCGACCCGGGTGGCCGAGTAGGCGGGCAGCGAGCTGGCGGCGAGGCCCACCATGGCGAGGAGGAAGGCGACGGCCAGGAAGACGAGCGGATCGGTGGGGGTGACGCCGAAGAGCAGGCTCGCGAAGACGCTGGTGGTCCAGACGGCGGCTCCGAGACCCAGGGCGAGCCCGAGGAGGGTCAGGGCGATGCCGCGGCGGAGCACGAGGGAGACGATCTCGGAGGCCCGGGCGCCCAGCGCCATACGGATGCCCAGCTCGCGGGTGCGGCGGCTGACCGAGTAGGCCAGGGTGCCGTAGAGGCCGATCGAGGTGACGAGGATGGCGATCAGGCTGAAGCTTCCGAAGAGGGCCGACAGCAGCCGCGGCTGGGCCAGGGCTTTCCGGACCTGTTCGTCGTAGAGGCTCACCTCGAAGAGCGGAATCGAGGGATCCAGCTTGGCGACGAGGGCGCGGATCGGCTCGACGGCCGCCAGGGGATCGCCCGAGGTCCGGACGTGGAGCATCAGGTTGGGCTCGTAGCGCTGGGCGAGCGGCATGTAGAGGAGGGGCGGGGGATCGCTGTCCAGCCGGGAGCGCCGGACGTCCCCGGCCACGCCGACGATCTCGTACCGCTCTTCCCCGACCTGGATCCGCTCGCCCAGGAGCGGCCGTCCCTCCGGCCAGAGGCGCACCGCGGCCTCGTTCAGGATCACGACCCGGGGAGAGCCTTCGCGGTCCCGGGAGGTGAACTCCCGCCCTTCGCGCAGGGAGATCCGGAGCGTCTTGAAGTAGTCGGGCGAGACCACGTTGAGGTCGATCCAATGGAGCTTGTCGGGCTCTCCCGGGCCCGTGGGCACGGAGACGACGACGATCCGTCCCAGCTCCCCCTGGCTCTGGTGCAGGGGGACGGTCAGGGCCAGGGAGGCGTGCTGCACGCCGTGCAGGGTGCGCACCTGGTCCACGAGCCGTTCGTCGAAGGACAGCCCCGCAGGCGCGGAGTAGCGGCTGCGGTCGAGGTCGAGCCGCAGGTTCACCACCTGAGCGCTGTCAAAGCCGGGATCGACCGACTGGAGATTGCGGAGGGTGCGGACGAAGAGGCCGGTCGTGATGAGGAGGACGAGGGAGACCGTGACCTGTCCGACGACGAGGATCTCCTGGAGGCGGAGGCGGCTCCGGTCGGCGCTGCCGCCGCTCCCCCGGCGCAGCATCGGCTCGACGTCGGGCCGCGAGGCCCACAGGGCGGGGGCCATGCCGAAGAGCAGCCCCGCCGCGACGGAGAGCCCGACGGTGAAGGCAAGCACCCGGCCGTCCACGGAGAGGTCGGAGAGAGGGGGGAGGAACTGGCCGAGCGAGACCCCCTGGAGCGCCTCGGTCGCGAAGAGCGCCAGGAGGAAGCCGAAGGCGCCGCCGATCACCGAGAGCGCGACGCTCTCGGTCAGGAGTTGCCGCACGAGGCGCCGGCGGGTCCCTCCCAGGGCCAGGCGGACCCCGATCTCCTCCTGCCGCGCCGCCGCCTTGACGAGCAGCAGGGCCCCCAGGTTGGCGCAGACGACCAGCATCAGGAGCGCCACCACGCCGGAGAGGAGAGCCAGGGGGTTCCACACTCCGGCGCGGGCCCAGGGCAGCACCTCGATCCCCGGATACAGCGCCAGGGCAGGCACGGAGCGCGGCCCCCGGCCGTCGGTCTCGTCCAGGTGGTGGGCCAGCGTATCCATCTCCGCCTGGGCGCGCTCCAGGTCTACTCCCAGGGCAAGACGCCCGATGAACCAGAGCAGCCACGCATGATCCCGGTCGTGGAGATCGGCCTCCGACATGGAAGGGATCACCAGGGGGGCCGCGTCGAGCAGCATCCAGAGATCCGCGTCACCACTCCCCAGAGGGCCGTGGAAGCCCTCGGGCGTCACGCCGACGATCGTAAACGGCGTCCCGCTCACCAGGACCGGCGCGCGGAGCACGTCGGAGCGCCCCTCGAAGAGGCGCTGCCAGAGGCCGTGGCTGATGATCAGCTCGTGCTGGGGCTCGCGCCGGGCCTCGCCTGGGGCGAACAGGCGGCCCAGGGCGCTCTCCATCCCGAGCGTCGTGAAGTAGTTGTCCGTGACCACCTGGCCGCTCACCCGGACGGGCTCGCCTCCCGCCACCAGGTTCACCACCACCGGGTGGTAGGCGGCGAAGCCGGAAAAGGCGTGGGCGCTCTCCCGGTACTGCTCGAAGTCCGGATAGGACAACGACTTGGAAAAGGCGCCGCCGGCCATGCCCCGGAGCAGGACGGGCTTCGACATCAACGCGACGAGACGGTCCGGATCGGCCACGCCCGGCACCGGCCGCAGCAGCAGCGCGTTGATGATGCTGAACACGGTGACGTTGGCCCCGATCCCGAGCGCCAGGCAGAGCACGGCCACCGCGGTAAAACCGAGATTGTTATTGAGCCTGCGCAGCCCGTACCGGACGTCTGAAGGGACGCTCATTCTCGCTCCGACCTCAACCTGCCGGAAGGCACCTTACTCTCCCCTTGATTCCAAGTATGTTAGCATTTTTTCACTGTCAAGGGAGTGCACACGGCTTCCCGCGCTCGGAGAGCGGAACCGCGCTCCCGGCCCGGCCCCCTGCTATTCGACCAGGACCGGCTTGACCCGCAGGTTCAGGCGGACGTCCTGGACCTTGAGCTCGCGGCCGGAGTCGAAGAGGAGGTGGTCCGCAAGGCTCAGGGCCCCGTTCTTGTCCAGGTCGGTCCAGGCGCGGGAGACGTGAATTCTCCCCTCCTGGGGATAGACCTCGAACCATTGCTGGCCCACGAGGTCCGCCGAAGACGGATCGCCGACCGCCTGCAGGACGACTCCGGAATCCAGATAGTAGCCCGGCCCCAGCCAGGTGACGACATAGGGTTTGTCATCGAGCTTGATGAGGCCGCCCACCCCGAGGTAGGTAATCGTTTGATAATGAAAGAATTCGCACGTGGCGATCCGGTGGACGGTGTTGCAGCTCTGCAGGGCGTCGAGGCCATCCTCGGGCTCCAGGATCATCTCCTGGGCTCGAAGAGAACCGGCCAGCAGGACGGCGGCCAGGGCGAGGGTGAGACAGCGAAGACGGCTTTGACGCATGGGAGTTGCTCCTTTCCAATCAGAAGAGCGGACCAGAGAGGCGGGACGGCGGCCACTCCCCGTACCCACCCTGAACATCCGCCGTGATTCGCGAAGTTTGCGGAATAATGATAACGCGTTTTCTGTCGTAATCGGCTGAATGGTAATAATTTAACCTTGGCGGCAATGCTGATCTTGAGATCCCTGCTTTTTGCTCTTTTTCTTTCCGCGGCCGCTCCGCTCGCCGGCCAGTCGCCCCTGCAGTGGCCGCTGCCGAAGCCGGCGGCGCCGGAGCCGGTCTTCCCCGAGATCCTGGTGAGCCCGGCCTGGCTGAAAGCGGCTCTCGCCGCGGACGGGATCGTGCCGCTCGACGTCCGCTCTCCCGAGGCGTACGCGGCCGGGCACCTCCCCGGGGCGGCGCCGGCCTGGCGCGAGGAGGAGGAGGGAGACTTCCGAATAAGCCGCGTGCGCTCGCTCCTCGCGGCGCGGGGGGTCTCGGGGACGGAGACGGTCGTCCTCTATGGAGGGGCGGACGACCGCGAGGCGATCGGCCGGCTCTTCTGGCTCCTCGAATGGGCCGGGTGTGCCGGGGTGAAGGTGCTGGACGGCGGCGTTCCGGCCTGGACCGCCGCGGGAGGCGAGCTCGCGGCCGGACCTCCGCCTCCGGCGGCCGGCGCTTTCGCCGGCAAGGCCCGGGAGGAGGCCGCGGTCTCGGTGGACGAGGTCGCCCAGAGCTTCGACCGGCCCGGAGTCGAGCTGCTCGACCTGCGGGACGCCCGCGGATGGGAGCGCTGGGAGACGCCGCCCGGCTTCGCGGCCGGCCACGTCCCGCACGCCCTTCCCTTCGACGCGCGCTGGCTCCTCCCCGCGGACGGGAGCTGGCCGGACCCCGCCGCGACCCGCCGCCGGATCGGCGAGATCGGCCCCCGGCCCGGCGATCCCGTGAGCCCGGAGTCGTCTTTCGTTCTCTATGGAGACGGCGCGAAAGATCCGCGGACCGGCCTGGGTTACCTGCTCTTCCGGAGGGCGGGGGTGGACGTCCGGGTGCTCCCCGGCGGTTTCGCGGCCTGGGTGGCGGAGCCGGCCCGCCCGGTGGTGCGGGTGGTGACGGCTTCCGAGGTGAAGGCCCTCCTCGCGCGCGAGGGCTCCCGGCTGATCCTGCTCGACCTCCGGGGCGCGCGGGACTTCGCGATCGGCCACCTGCCCGGGGCCCGGAGCCTCCCCTACCCTCTTTTCGAGAAGAATTTCGAGAAGACCGTGGCCGAGGGTTGGCCGGGCGTGGACCGCGCGACCGTCCCCCTGATCCTCTATTGCTACGGCAACGACTGCGTGCGCAGCCGCAAGGGGGGGACGTACGCCGCCCGGCTGGGGTTCCGGAACATCCTCTGGTTCCGCGGCGGAATCACGGAGTGGCGGGAGGCGGGGTACTCCACAGACGCCGGAAGCAGAACCACTGGTGAGGCTCCTGCCTCAGAACCCCCTCGAGACTGGTGAGGAAACGGCCCAGGGCCTCTTCCACGTCCCGCTGCCGGCACGCGGTCTGGGCCACGTGGATCGGCGGCTGGATGAGGCAGCGGTAGGAGAGCCGGCCGGTCCGCAGCACGAACACGGGGACGATCGGTGCTCCGGCGGCGCGGGCCAGGACGGCGGGGCCGATCGGCACCGGGTACGGGCGGCCGAAGAGCTTCATCTCCGCCGTGCGGCCGCCCGCGCGGGGGCGGTCCCCCTGAAGGGCCACGATCTCGCCCTGGCGCAGGGCGTCGAGCAGCACCATGCCGAGTTGCGGATCTTCGGCGAAGTGGGTGGTGTAGAAATCGCCGCCGCAGCCGCGGATCAGGTTGGCGATGAACTTCTGCGCCCGCGGATCGGTCTCGGCCTCGCGGACCACGTGGACCCGCCGCATCTCCCGCGAGGCCGGCAGCATGGAGCCCACCTCCCAGGCGCCGACGTGCGCGGTCAACAGGATCATGCCCTGGCTCGAGGCGGCGAGCTCCTGCCAACGCTCGAGCCCGTCCACCTCCACGGAGAACACCCGGTTCGTGCTCAGGCGCTCGTAGCGCTCCGAGAGGCACCAGGAAAACGTCCGGATCGTGCGCAGCGCCCGGAGCCGCCGCTCCCACCAGCCGCAGGGGCCGAGGACGGCGTCCAGGTTCGCGGAGATCGCCTGGCGGATGTTCGTCAGGACGAGCCAGAAACCGGTCGTGAACACGGGCATGAGGAGGCGCATGGCCCACTCGGGCACGACCCTCACCCCGAAACGGTGCAAACGGAACCAGAACACCCCGGTGACGTAGAACGGCCCGAGGACACGCCGGACCCAGCCGGCCTCGGGCGCGTGGGGAGGGGTCTCCTGGTGGGTGGCTGCAACGCTCATGAAACCGGGCTCCTACAACTTGTCTCTGCGGCCGGCCAGGGATTCGAGCGCCGGCAGGACGACGAACGTCGCCAGCAGGCAAGCGGTGACGCCCAGGGCGACCAGGGTCCCCGCGTTCTGAATTCCCGGCACGCGGGATGATCCGAGGCTGCCGAAACCGACGCCCGTGGTCAACACAATGAGGATCATCGCCAGGCCAGAGTCCTTGATTGTACCGCGAATCCCCTCGTCCGGCCGCATCCGGCCGCCGTGCACCGCGTGGACCCCCAGGTCGATGCCGGTGCCGAAGAGGACCGGGAGCGTCGAGATGGCGAGGAGATCGATGCGCCCGCCGAAGACGCCCCAGAGCCCGAAGGTCCACAGGCATCCCAGGGCGAGCGGCAGGCTGGAGAGGAGCGAGTCGCCGATCCGCCCGCGCACGGAGACGAGGACGACCCCGGCGACGAGCGCGAACGCGAGCGCGCTCGACCGGGCGAGGTCCCCGAGAGCCAGGCCCCGGAGCTCGGCGCCCACGCGGGGGATGGACGCCAGCGCCACCCCGGGAGCCACCTTTTCAAGCTCTTGGGCCAGCGCCTCGGGCGACGGCGGGGCCGGCTTCCCCGGCTCGGCCAGGGGGATCCGCACGTGGACGGCGACCGCCGCGCCGTCCGGCCCCTGGCGCACCAGCTCGGACATCCAGCGCGGCCACGATCCCGGAGGGGGCGGATTCGGGTCCTCCCCCCGGCCCAGGGCCCGGAGCGCCGCGAGCGCGGGCTCGAACGGAGCGAGCTTGAAGCCGGCCGCCTGAAGCTCCCGGGCGAGGCCGTCGGCCGCCCGCTCGAGCGGGAGGCTTCGGAGCTCCGCCAGGCGCGCTTCGAGGCGCTTCCCCTGGACGAGCCAGTCGGATGGCGAGGAGATCTCGGCCCTGGGGCCCAGCTCCCGGGCGAGGACGGCGCGGACCGCCGCGGCTTCGTCCAGCGCCTGGCCGAGCGTGGCCGCGCGCGCCACCACGGTCTGGGTGTCGAGCCCCACGGAGAAGGTCCGGACGAGCAGGCGCTCGGCGGCGAGCGACGGGTGGTCCTCCGGCCGCAGCGAGCGCAGGTCGGTTGAAAGCGAGAGCCGTGTGAGCCCCCAGGCGGACACCACCGAGAGCAGGAGCGTGGCCGCGAGCACGGCCCGCGGGCGCCGCACGGAGATCCCCACGAGCGCCGCGAGCGCCGGCTCTCCCACCCATTGCCAGAGCCGGGGAGGCGCCGCGGCCTCGGAGCGCCGCGGGAAGCGGACGAGGAGCGCCGCCCCGAGAAGGCCCGTGGTCACGAGGGTGACGAGCACTCCCACGGTGAGCACCTGCCCCATTTCGCGCAGCGGCCGGAAGTGCGCGAGGCAGAGCGCGCCCAGGCCCGCGGCCGTGGTGAGCGCCGAGGACACGATCCCCGGGCCCGGATCGCGGAAGGTGCCGGCGAGCGCCGCTCCGGCGTCCATTCCCGACAGGCGGAGCTGCCGGAACCGGGCGCCGCCGTGGATGCCGTACTCGACGCCCACGCCGATGAGCGCGGCCGTGAAGCCGACGCCCACGACCGTCAAGTCCCCCACCCCCAGGGCGGCCACGGCCACGGTCCACACCAGGCCGGCCACGACGGAGAGAAGGATCACCAGGGGGATGAATCCGCCGCCGAATCCCAGAAGGAGGATCACGGCCACGCCGATCGCGGACGCCGCCGTGGTGCGCGTCAGGTCCGCCCGGAGGATGCTCTCGTCCTGCGCCGCGTAGATCGGCCCGCCCACGGCGTGGAACTCGAGCGGCACGCCTACGGATTGGCGGACCTGGGCATACGCCTTGTCGAGCTCCGCGAGGAGCGCCTTGCCCCCTTCCGGGTCGATCTCCGCCCGCGCCGGGGTGATCATCACCAGGGTCGCGTCGCCCTCGCGGGAGATGAAGGCGCCGGAGAGCGGATCGATGGGGAGCGTCGACGCCGCGCCCAGAAGCCCCTCGGAGAGGCCCAGAGGATCGGCGGCGAAGAGCGGAGCTGCCGCCGAGCCCAGGGGGCTGCGCAGAGCCCGCCGCATCTGGGCTACGCGGCCGTGGAGCGCCTCCGGTTCCAGGCGCCGCGCGAGGTCCTCCTTCCAGCCGGGCGTGTCCACGAGGAGCGGCATGCGGGGAGCGACATAGGTGAAGAAGAACCGCTCGTCCTCTTCGGTGAGCCCCGAGCGCGCCTCGGCCACCTCGGGGCTGGCCCCAAGGATCGAGGCCAGCTCCTCGGCCGCGGAGAGCAGGGGCTCGGGGTCGTCGAGCTTCGGGCCGCCGGAGCGCACGATCACGAAGACCTTCTCGAAGCCGCCGAAAGTGTGGAGGAACACGCGGTAGTCCTCCGCCCCCGGCGCGCCGTCCGGCAGGAGCGCGGCGAGATCGGTCTCGATCCGGAGCTGTTTCAGGGGAAGAAGGGCCGCCGCGGTCAGCAGGACCGAGACGGCGATCCACAGCCCGGGACGGCGGGACACGAGGGCTGCGAGCCGGGAGGCGAGCATGAGAGCCTCAGGCCGAAGCGCCAGCGTCCACCACCAGGGTCTGGCCGGTGATGCCCGAGGCGCGGTCGGAGAGGAGGAACAGCACGGCCTCGGCGACCATGGGGGCGGAGACGCCGCCCGGCAGGCACTCGCCGGCTCTGAGCACCGCGACCGCGGCCTCGGGGAGGCCGGCCGTGAGATCGGTCGCCACGAAACCGGGCACGACCGCGTTGACCCGCACGTTTCGCTTCCCCACCTCGCGGGCGAGCGAGCGGGTGAGGCCCAGGATGCCGGCCTTGGACGCGGCGTAGGCCGCCTGGCCCGCCACCCCGTGGAGCGCGGAGAGCGAGGAGACGTTCACGATCGCGCCCCGCCGCCGCGTCATCATCCCGCGCAGCACGGCCCGGCAGCAGCGGAAGAGCCCACCCAGGTTCGAGTCCACGACCGCGTCCCAGTCGGTGTCCGGGGTGAGAGCCAGGAGCGACTCGCGGCGGATGCCCGCGTTGTTGACGAGCCCCGAGACCGGCCCCAGGGCCTCCTCCACCTCGCTCACCAGATCGTCCGGCCGGGAGCGGTCGGCAAGGTCCAGGTGGAACGCCCGGGCCCGCCCGCCGGAGGCCGCTTCGACCTCCCGGGCTGCGGCCTCCTGCGAGCTCCAGGTGAAGGCCACGGCCTCGCCCGTGCCGGCGAGGAGAGCCTCGACCACGGCCCGCCCGATCCCCCGGCTGCCGCCGGTTACGAGGACCGTACCCATTTCCACATCTCCAGGCGGGCGCGGGTCACCGCGCCCGCGATCCGCAGGCTGTCGATCAGGGGGCGGTAGTGGCTGGTCGTGCGGCCGTCCGCGAAGCCCAGGTGCACGGGGACGGTGACCACCCGGAAGCCCCGGCGGGCGGCCCGCACCACCACGGCGCTCTCGGCCTCGAAGCGGGACTCCGGGAAGCCCACGGTCTCGATCAGCCGCCGCGAGTAGAAGCGGAAGCCGGTCTGGATGTCGTTCAGCCGCTGCCCGGCGGCGAACGAGATGGCCTTGGACGACAGCCGGTTGCTCGCCCGGCGGACCGCGCTCATCTCGCCGAACAGGTGGTCCCGCACGCCCAGGATCAGGTCGCCCTCTCCCAGCACGGCCAGGATCTTGGGAATCTCGGACGGCAGGTGCTGGCCGTCCGCGTCCAGGGTGATCACGCCCTCGAACCCCTTGCCGAAGAGGTCCGCGAACGCGGCGTTCAGGGCCGCGCCCTTGCCCCGGTTGGCGGCAAACGAGACCACGCGCGCCCCGGCCCGCCGCGCCGCCTCGGCCGTGCCGTCGGTCGAGCCGTCGTCCACCACCAGCGCCTCGGGCAGCAGCGTAAGCGCGCCGCGCACCACGTCCCCCACGGAAGGGGCCGCCTGATAGGCGGGGATGGCGGCGGCGATGCGGTCGGTCGGGATGATCATGGTTTCCCCAGGACCAGCCAGGCCGCGGCGCCGCCCACCGCGAGGCTGGTCACGAGAACGGTGCCGGGCGCTGCGAGCGGCTTTCCGTCGTGCGGAACCAGATCCAGCTCCGGGTCGGGCTCGGCAAAGCCGGGCGTGGGGCCGAACGGCGCGCCGGCCGCGGCGAGCACCGCGGGGCCAAGCACGCCGCCGCCGTACTCGCCGGTCACCCCCTTGGGGGCAACCACGGGGGGCAGCGGCGCCTCGCCCCAGGCCGTGTGGAGCATGCGCGCCTCCAGGCGGTCTCCCGCGCGGGAGCCCGCGGCGCCGGAAACGATCAGGTCCACGTCTTGAAGCGCGATCCCCGCGCGGTCGAGGCTCCGCTTCAAGGCCCGGGCGAGCGTGGCATGGCCTGTCCCCCAATCGGTGGGAAGCGCCGTGGGATCGAACGCGCTCCCCCAGGCGAGGAGCCGGGCGAGGACGCGCGCGCCGCGC
The DNA here is from genome assembly GCA_035278895.1 of Thermoanaerobaculia bacterium. GTDB lineage: Bacteria > Acidobacteriota > Thermoanaerobaculia > Multivoradales > UBA5704 > DATARR01. The sequence goes on from DATEIO010000372.1 coordinate 13,164, forward strand.
TCCCGGGCCGCACCTTCAGGCTCCAGCACCAGGATCGTGGCTCCCTCGCCCGCCAGGAACCCGGAGCGGCGGCGGTCGAACGGGCGTGCGGTCTCCTCCTCGCCCTCGCCGCCGCGGGCCAGGGCGCCGAAGCGGTCGAGCAGGGCGTGGAGGAGCGGCGTCATCTCCTCGACCGCGCCGGCCAGCGCGCGCGGGCTGCGCCCGGCGAGCACCTCGGCCGCCCCGCGCTCGACCGCCAGAATCGGCCCGGCCTCGCGCTGGCAGAGGGTGAAGCTCGGTCCCCGCGAGCGGGTGGTGATCGCGATCTGCGCCGCCGGGGCGTTCGCCACGCTCTCGGTGAAAAGCGACGGCGACGTGGCCTCCGGTCCTTCAAAAAGAATCTGTTTCAACAGCCCTTCCGAGTAGGAAGACGGCCCGAACGAGGTGGCGACCACCACGGCCGTCCCGCTCTCCGGGGGCTTGGGCTCGAGCCCCGCGCAGGTCAGCGCCATGCGCGCCGCGGCCACCGCGAGCTTCGAGGGCGGGCTCATGCGCCGCGCCTCCATGGGGGGGACCCAGGTGGAGAGCTGGGAGTACTGGACGAGACCGGCGCGGCGGGAGCTTTCGGGCAGGTGATAGCCAGCCGAGCGGTCGACCTCCGAGGTGGCGGGAACCGAGGCGGCCAGCGCCTGGCGCAGGCTGTCGGACCCACAGCCGAACGAGCCGACGGTCCCCAGGCCGGTCACCACGATGCCGGGGCTCAAGCGGGCCCGCCCGCCCACCGCGAAAAGACGAGGGCGGCGTTCGATCCGCCGAACGCCAGGCTGGTCGAGACCGCCACGCGCGCCTCGGGGCATGGCAGCGGCTGGTCGAGCACGAGCGCCACGGAGAGCTCGGGGTCCACCCCCGCGCCCTCGGCGCACCGCGGCACGGGGTGAAGCTCGCCTTTCAGCAGGCAGAGGATCGTGGCCACCGCCTCGATCGATCCCGAGGAGCCCAGCAGATGCCCGACGAGCCCCTTGGTGGCGACCACGGGGATCTCTCCGGCCCGCGCTCCAAACACCCGTTCGAACGCCCGCCATTCGGCCGCGTCATTGAGCGGCGTCCCGGTCGCGTGGGCGTTGACGAAGTCGACCGAATCCGGGGGCAGCCCCGCGTCCGCGAGCGCCGCGGCGAGCGCCGCCGCGGCTCCGGCGCCCGAGGGCTCCGGCGCCGTCATGTGGTGGG
>DATEIO010000373.1:0-2842 GCA_035278895.1 Thermoanaerobaculia bacterium
GAGTCCTCGAGCATGAAGGCGCGGCGGTCCGCCGGGTAGTCGGGATCGATGGGCACGTAGGCCCCGCCCGCCTTGAGCACGCCGAGGAGCGTGGTCACCAGGTCGAGCGAACGCTCGAGGGAGACCGCGACCCGGACATCGGGCCCGACGCCCAGGCGGCGCAGGTGGTGCGCGAGCTGGTTGGCGCGGGCCGAGAGCTCGCGGTAGGTGAGCGACTCGTCCTCGAACACCGCGGCCGGCGCCTCCGGCTGCTCGCGGACGCGGTCCTCGAACATCCCGTGCAAGGTCCGGAAGCCGTTCCAGGGATGGGCGGTGTCGTTCCACTCCGCGAGCACCTGGTGCCGCTCCGCCTCGGGCAGCAGTGGCAGCCGCGAGACCGGCGTCTCGGGAGCGTCCACGATCGCCGCGAGCAGCCGCTCGAAGCCGCGGGTCAGGCGGGCCGCGGTGCTCCGGTCGAAGAGGTCCCGGTTGTGCTCCAGGACGCCGAAGAGGCCGGCGGGCGACTCGAACATCTCGAGGAGCAGGTCGAACTTCGCGGTCTCGCGCTCGGCGCTCAAAGGTGCGAGCGTCAGGTCTTGCGCCTGAAGCGACGGCTCCGGCGTGTTCTGCAGCACGAATTCCACCTGGAAGAGCGGCGTGTGGCTCGGATCGCGGGGGAGCTGCAGCGCGTCGACCAGCTTCTCGAACGGGATCTCCTGGTGCTCGAAGGCGGAGAGGGCGGTCTCGCGGACGCGCGCGAGCAGCCCGCGAAACGGCGGGTCTCCCGAGAGATCGGTGCGCAGCACGAGCATGCTGGCGAAGAAGCCGATCAACCCCTCCAGCTCCTCGCGGTCGCGCCCGGCGGTGGGGGTGCCGGTGCTCACGTCCTCCTGCCGGCTGTAGCGGGAGAGGAGGAGCTGGAAGCCGGCGAGGAGGACCATGAAGAGGGTCGCGCCCTCGCGCTGCGCCAGGGCGGCCAGCCGCTCGTGGAGCTCTCTCAAGAGGGCGAAGGAGACGCTCGCGCCGCGGAAGCTCTGGACCGCGGGCCGCGGGCGGTCGGTGGGCAGCTCGAGGACCGCGGGCGCGCCCGAGAGCCGCTCCCGCCACCAGGCGAGGAGCCGCTCCAGCCGCTCGCCCGCGAGGCTCTGGCGCTGCCACTGGGCGAAGTCGCCGTACTGCAGCGGGAGCGGCGGCAGGGGCGAGGGGCGGCCGGCCGCGAAGGCGCCGTAGATCGCCGCGAGCTCCTGCACCCACAGGCCGAGCGACCAGCCGTCCGACACGATGTGGTGCATCGCCATGTAGAGCAGCACCTCGCCGTCGGCGATGCGCAGGGCGAAGAGGCGCAGGAGCGGCCCGCGGACGAGGTCGAACGGAGCGTGGATCGCGGCCTGGCCGGCCCGCCGCGCCTCGGCCTCGCGAAGCTCCTCGGGCAATCCGCGGAAGTCGGCGAGGAGCAGGGCCGGCGCGCCCTGGGGAGCGACGACCTGCACGGGCTCGGCGTCGACCATCTCGAAGGTGGTGCGCAGCGTCTGGTGGCGGCGGACGATCTCGCGCACGGTCTTTTCCAGCACGCCGAAGTCGAGCGGGCCGCGGACGCGCAGGGCGGACCAGACGTGGTAGGCCGCGTTGCCGGGCTCCAGCTGCTCGATGAACCAGAGGCGCTGCTGCGCGAACGACAGGGGGAAACGCCGGGTTTTGGCGGCGCGCTCCTCGAGCATCCGCGCGAGGAGCGCGCGCTTCTGTTCGGGGGGCAGGTTGGCGAGATGCGCGGGATCGGTCATGTCCTCGAATCCTCCTGGGCCGCCATCCGGGCGAGCAGCTCGGTCATCTCCTCGTCGGAGAGCTCCGAGAGGTTCTCGAGCAGGCTCTGCGGATCGACCGCCGCGATCTTTTCGGCGGCCGGGGCCCCCGGGCCAGTGCGGAGGTCGTGGAGGGCGACCGAGAGCTCCGCGATGGTCGGTGCGTCGAACAACGTGCGCAGCGGCACCTCGGCTCCGAATGCCGACTGCAGGCGCGACAGGAGCTGGAGACCGAGCAGCGAGTGGCCGCCGAGCTGGAAGAAGTCGTCGTGGATGCCGACTTCGTCCAGGCCCAGGAGCTCGCGCCAGAGCGCCGCGAGCCGCCGGTGGTCCTCGATCTCCGGCGGGGCGAAGGCGACCGGCAGGCCGGGGCGCGGGCGGGTGGCCCGGCCGCTCCGGGCGGTCTCGGCGAGCTGGTCCAGGCCGCCCAGCACCTCGGGCAGCGAGTGGCGCTCGGCGAGCACCGCGCGGAGGTCGCGCGTCGAGACCACGACCCGGGAGAGGCCGCTCGCGAGGATCCGTTCGAGCGCCTCCATCCCCTCCTCGAACCCGAGGCCATAGACCTCGCGCTGCTTCTTCAGCCCGGCGACCACGCGCGGGTCGGCGATCGTGGCTTCCGTCCAGGCGTCCCAGCGCCACTCGCACCAGTCGACGGCCACCCAGGGGAGCGGCCCGCCGGCCTCGGCCACCGCGTCCAGGTAGGCGTTGGCCGCCGAGTAGTCGACCTGCCCCAGGCCGCCGGTCAGGGCGTTGATGGAGGAGAACAGGACGAGGATCTCGGGCGGATCGTCCGCCAGGGCGGCTTCGAGGGCCCGGGTGCCGTCGACCTTGGGCGCGAGCACGGCGTCGGCGGCCTCGCGGGTCTTTCTCTGGATGAGCCCGGCGCCGGGCACGCCCGCGGCGTGGAACACGCCGTGGAGCGGCCCGAAGCGCTCGCGGGCCGCGGCCACGGCCCGGCGCATCGCCGCCTCGTCGGCCACGTCGGCGCGCAAGACGAGCACCTCGGCCCCGGCGGCTTCGAGCTCGCGGAGCGCCTCGGAGCCCTCGGGCAGCCCGCGCCGGCT
>DATEIO010000374.1:0-5625 GCA_035278895.1 Thermoanaerobaculia bacterium
ACCGGGTCTGGTCGCTCGCCAACCTGCCGCTGTGGATGCCCACTCCGAGCAACCGCCGGTTCCAGCGCGCCGTGGCGGGCATGGACGAGGTGGTCTATCGCATCATCCGGAACCGGAGGAAGAGCGGGGTCGAGGGGAGCGACGTCCTCTCCATGCTCCTCTCCGTGCGCGACGCCGAGACCGGCGAGAGGATGCCCGACCGCCAGATCCGCGACGAGGTCGTGACCATGCTGGTCGCCGGCCACGAGTCCACGGCCATCACGCTCGCGTGGACGCTCGCCCTCCTCTCGCGCCACCCGGGCATCGAGCGCCGGGTCGTGGCCGAGCTCGACGAGGTCCTGGGCGGCCGCACCCCGACCTTCACGGACCTGCCGAGCCTGCAGTACCTCTCCATGGTCATCAAGGAGAGCATGCGGCTCTACCCGGCCTTCTGGATGTTCACCCGCACGCCCATCGAGGACGACGTGATCGGCGGCCATGCCATCCCGGCCGGCTCGGTTCTCATGTTCTCGTCCTACGTCACCCACCGCCGGGCCGACTTCTGGCCGAACCCGGAAGCGGTGGACCCGGATCGCTTCACCCCCGAGCGCTCGGCCGAGCGGCCGGCCTTCGCCTACTTCCCCTTCGGAGGCGGTGCCCGCCAGTGCATCGGAAACCGGCTCGCCGAATTCCAGATCCAGCTTATGCTGGCCACCCTTCTCCAGCGCTACAGCCTCCACCTCGTCCCTGGCCGCAAGCTCGAGCCCGAGGCCACGCTGTCGCTGCGCCCCAAGGGCGGTCTCTGGATGACCCTCCACGAGCGGGCCGGGGTTTCCTGAGGCGGAGCGGTCGCCAAGCGGTATTGGAAAAGGGCGCAGGATCGGGCTGCGCCCTTTTTCTTTTTGTTGGACGTGCCGAGGGCCTTCTCCCTCTTCGAACTGTCTTTCCCGATTCGGAGACGCCCCACGGGGCGTCTCCGGGGCGGCGCAGTCGTTCCAACGTCTAGACGGGATCGCCGTCGGTCCATAGCCCCCTCCGAATCTTCTGTGCTATCGTCGCGGCCTTCCCGAAGAGGTCGTAGTCGATGTCGAATCCCCTGCTTCCCGGCCCGCGGCCCGCAGAGTTCCTCTGGGCCAGCGGGATCGAAGACACGTTCGTCCCCCAGACCCGCCCCGGACACCGGGCGCTCGACGAGTACCAGCTCATGGGGCATTACGAGCACTGGCGCGAGGATCTGGCGCTCGGCCGCGAGCTGGGGCTCCAGGCCATGCGCTGGGGCGTGCCGTGGTACCGCGTCGAGCCGTTTCCGGGAGAGTTCGACTGGAGCTGGACCGACCAGGTGATTCCCTATCTCGTCGAGGATCTGAAGATCACTCCGATCCTCGACCTGATGCACTACGGCTGCCCCTTCTGGCTGCGCCGGGAGTTCGCGAGCGACGACTATCCCCGAGCCGTGGCGGCCTACGCAAAGGCCTTCGCGGAACGGTACAAAGGGCTCGTCCGCTGGTACACACCGCTCAACGAGCCGATCGTCAATGCGCTCTTCTGCGGTAAGAAGGGGCTCTGGCCTCCATACCTGCGCGGGGACGCTGGCTACATCCGGTTGATGCTCCAACTCGTTCTCGGCATCCAGCGGACGGTCGCGGCCTTGAAGGAGGTAGACCCCGGGGCGGTCATGGTCCACGTGGAAGCCACCGGCCTCGCCCGGGCGGCGCGCGCCGATCTGGAGATTCTGGCCGTGGAGGACCAGCGGCGCGGCTATCTCTGCTACGACCTCCTGACCGGCCGGGTGGATGCGGAGCATCCGCTCTTCACCTGGCTCCTCCGAAACGGCGCCGGGCCGGATGAGCTCCGGGACATCCGCAATGCCGCCATCCCGCTCGACGTGATCGGCCTGAACTTCTACCCGCAGTGGTCCACCCAGCAGGTCTCGGTCAATCGCAAGGGACGGCTGGAGTACCGGGCGGTAGAGCAGGACGGCGCCGGGTTCGTCCACCTGATCGAGGACTATTACAAGAGGTACAACGTGCCCATCATGGTCACGGAGACGAGCGCCAAGGGCGCCGTGGACGTGCGCTCGCGCTGGCTCACGGCCTCGGTCGCCGCCATCCGCCAGCTTCGCGAGGAGGGCGTGCCGGTCCTCGGCTACACGTGGTTTCCTTTGTTCACCATGATTGACTGGCGCTATCGCTACGGGAAGCGCCCTCTGGAGCATTACCTGCTGGACCTCGGCCTCTACACCCTGGGATCGGAGCGCCGGTGGGAGGCGACGCCGCTCGTCGAGCAGTTCCAGGGCTACGTGGGGGACCCGGAGACGGCGGTGGGGACGATCAGAGCCGGAGTCGTGGAAGTGGCGGCGTCGTGACGTATCTCAATCCGGTCTACCCCCATTCGTTCCCGGACCCCTTCGTCCTGAAGTTCCGGGGGGAGTACTGGGGCTATTGCACCGGCTTCTGGAACGACGGCCGGGCGTTCGGCGTCCTCCATTCCCGGGATCTCGTGGAATGGAAGGAGATGCCGGGGGCGATGGAGCCTCTCCCGGGTGGGCATACCTGTTACTGGGCGCCGGAGGTGACGTATACCGACGGCCGCTTCTATCTCTATTACAGCGTGGGCAACGAGGAGAGGATGGAGATCCGGGTGGCGGTGGCGGAGCACCCGGCCGGGCCGTTTCTGGACAGCGGCCGGCGGTTGACGTCCGAGGATTTCGCGATCGACGCCCACGTCTTCCTGGACAAGGACGGCACCCGCTGGCTCTTCTACGCCACGGACTTCCTGGCCCACAGCCACATCGGCACGGGCACGGTCCGCGACCGCATGCGGGACCCGTTCACGCTCGCGGGCGACCCGCGGCCGGTGACGCTCCCGCGCTACGACTGGCACGTCTACCACCCGAACCGGCCGGAGAAGGGGGGCGTGCGGTGGCACACGGTCGAAGGGCCGTTCGTGCTGGAGCGCGAGGGGGTCTACTACCAGATGTTTTCCGGGGGCAACTGGCAGAACCCGACCTACGGCGTGAGCTACGCGACGAGCGAGGAAGGCCCGCGGTCCCTCGCGGAGTGGACGCAGGAGGAGCTGCCGATCCTCCGCACGGCGGGCGAGGTCGTGGGGCCGGGCCACAACTCCGTGGTGCGGGGGCCGGACAACCGGCAGCTCTGGTGCATCTACCACCGCTGGAGCCCGGACTCGTCCGCCCGCGTCCTCGCGATCGACTCCCTGGACTGGGAGGGGAAACGGATGCGAATCGCGGGCCCCTCGACTACGCCCCAGCCTGCGCCCCAACTCCCCACGGTCTCCGCGTTCCTGGACGAGCCCCTGGTCCTCGCGGCGGGTGGGGAGCGCGTTTTCGAGACCGGAGCCCCCTCGTTCCTCCTGGAGGTGAGCGCCCGGGCTCTGGAAGAGTCGGGAAGCTTCGGGATCGCCCTGCGGAGTGAAGACGGGGAGCTGCTGCGCGCGATAGGGGAGGGTCGGGCGATCCGTCTGTTCCGGGTGGAGGTGGATGGTCCGCTCGTGACGGTCTTCCTGGATGGGCTCGTCCACACCCGGCAGGAGATGGCGGGCGCGGTCTCCTCGGTCGCCCTGTTGGCCGTGGGAGGCCCCGTGGAATTTTCCGGCTTCGCTCTGACCGTGGAGAGCTAACCCCGGTCCCGTTCTGCGAGAAGGGCTCGCAGACGGGCGAGCTCCACCTCCGCTGCATCAGCCCGTTGGCGCTCGGCCTCGGTCTCCGTCGGCACCAGCGTTCCGTCGGGACGGAAGAGCCGGGCCCACACTCGCTCTCTGCCGTCGTAGAGGCCCTGCCAGAGCCCGAGGGAGACTCCGAGCTGACCGCTCCAGACCCGTCCCTTCTCATCGGGTGGGATCGGCCGGTAGGCTCCGCCGACCAGGCGAAATCCTTCCATGGTCCCCGTGTGCGGCTTGCACAGGAAGTATTCCGCCGTGCGGAAGACCTCCGCGTAGAGCCTTTTCTTCTTTTTGCGGTCAGTGCTCTCCGTGGAGGGGGAGAGCAACTCGATGATAACATCCGGCAGCCGCCCGCCCTCCTCCCACGCGACCCAGGCCTTGCGCTCGTAGTCCTCGACGCCCCCGACCCAGAAGACATCCGGTCCGCGGAAGGCCTTGTGCGGCCGGTCCTTCGTCTCCTCCTCCCAGACCTCCCGCGCCTGCTCGACGGAGTAGTAGACAAACATGTTCTTGCCGGCAAAGAAGTCGGTCCGCCTCTGTTCTGCCATGAGCTGACGGATCAGGGTGCGGAGAAAGCTCTGTTGCAGCCCGTGCCATTCGCTGTCCAAGGGAACTCCGTCGTCATAGACGAGCTCGAAGGGTAGAGGCGCGAGCGCCGCGAAGGCTGGCTGGCTCATGGCATGTTCCCTTTCAGAGTCGTGAGTTCCCGAAACTCTATCCCGAATCGCCGGCAAAGAGAAGAGGAAGGACGGGCTCGATCCTGCCTCGGGACGACAGGATAACACGGAGGAAGGGAACGAGGAGGGGGGTGAGGGGAGGAAGGTCCCTCAAAAAGAGAAGCGCCCCATGGGGCGCTTCTCAGGGTCGGGTTAAGAGCGGCGAGGTCCGGGCGAAGGAAGCTTCCCGTCGTGGGGAATGCTGAGGAGTTCTACCAGGGAGCCTCCCTGGCCTGGACCGGCAGCGGCTTGTCACCGCTCCCGGCAGAGCCGTAGTGCCGGCCCCGCCGCTGTCCTGATTCAATAGCAGGGATCGTGCCAGCTTCTTCTTCCCCGCCTGTCCCTCCGAACCCCTCCGGAAGCACCGTTAGAGCCGATGGGCTAACATGCGGGGCCTCCGGAAGGCTGGAGGTCCGGGAAAGGGAAGAAACGACATGGAGATCAAGACAGTCGGCGTGATCGGCGCCGGCGTGATGGGCATCGGGGTGGGGCAGAACCTCGCCCAGACGGGGCACGAGGCGATTCTCGTCGACGTCTCCCCGGAGATCCTGGACCACGCCAAGGAGGAGATCCGGAAGAATCTCCGCTTCCAGGGCATGTTCCAGAAGGGTGCGAAGCGGGAGTCCGCCGAAGAGGTGCTCGGCCGGATCCGCTTCACCACAGACCTGGAGGCGCTCCACGCGGTCGACTTCGTTGTGGAGAACGTTCCCGAGAAGTGGGAGATCAAGAGCAAGATCTACCCGCGCATCGACGCAATCTGTCCTGAAAGGGCAGTCTTCGCCGTCAACACCTCCTGCTTCTCGATCACGCGGGTGGGAGCGCTCACGAAGCGGCCGGACCGGATCCTTGGCATGCACTTCATGAATCCGGTCCCTTTGAAGCCCATGGTTGAGGCCATCCGCGGCTACCACACGAGCGAGGAGACGATCGCCATCGCCCGGCAGTTCCTTTCCCAGCTGGGCAAGGACTGCATCCTCGTCAACGACATGCCCGGGTTCGTCTCGAACCGGGTGCTCATGCTGACCATCAACGAGGCCGTCTTCCTGGTGCAGGACGGCGTGGCCACGGCCGAGCAGGTGGACCAGCTCTTCAAGACCTGCTTCGGCCACAAGATGGGTCCGTTGGAGACCGCGGACCTGATCGGCCTGGACACGATCCTCTACTCGATCGAGGTCCTCCACGAGAGTTACAACGACAGCAAATACCGCCCCTGCCCCTTGCTCAAGAAGATGGTCGACGCGGGCCTCCA
>DATEIO010000375.1:0-19484 GCA_035278895.1 Thermoanaerobaculia bacterium
CAATGCCAACCCGACCCGCTCCCACAACCAGACCGACCTCTTCGTGGTGGACGCCGCTCCCGGCGCCACGGCGAAGAATCTGACCGTGGACTACGACGGCGACGTGGGCGCGGGGCTCGCCGCGGACCAGCATCCGCCCCGAGGCGGCAATCCCGGGTCCCCGGTGTGGAGCCAGGACGGCCGCACGATCTTCATGACCGGCGGCGAGCGTGGCCGGGTGAACCTGAAGCGCTTCGACGCCGCGACGGGCGCCTTCCAGCCGCTCACCGACGGCGCCCAGGAGGTCGTCTCCTACACGGCGACGCCGGATGGCTCGCGGCTGGCCCTGGTGATCTCGAACACCCTGGTGATCACCGATCTCTACGCGTTGGACACCGCCACGGGAAAGATGACGTCCCTCGTGCGGCCGAACGAGGAGCTGTTCGCCAAGCTCGATCTGACCGCTCCCGAGGAGATCACCTACAAGAGCTTCGACGGCAAGGAGATCCACGGCTTCGTCCAGAAGCCGCCGGGCTTCGATCCGAAAAAGAAATATCCGCTGATCCTGAACATCCACGGCGGGCCGCACGCGGCCTACGGCCACGCCTTTTTCCACGAGATGCAGTGGATGGCGGCCAAGGGTTACGTGGTGCTCTATCCCAACCCGCGCGGAAGCTCCAACTACGGGCAGGATTTCGGCAACATCATCCAGTACGAGTTTCCTGGTGACGACGCCAAGGATCTTCTGGCGGGCGTCGACGAGATGCTCAAAAAGGGTTATATCGACTCGAAGAAGCTGGGGGTGACCGGCGGCAGCGGCGGCGGCATTCTCACCAACTGGATCGTCACGCAGACCGACCGCTTCGCCGCGGCCGCGGCCCAGCGCTCGATCGCCGACTGGACGACGTTCTGGTACACGGCGGACTTCACCCTCTTCACCCCCTTCTGGTTCCGCGGCGCCCCCTGGGAAGACCCGGAGGACTTCGCCCGGCGCTCGCCGATCACCCACGCGGCGAAGATCAAGACTCCGCTCATGCTGATCGAAGGGGAGGAGGACTACCGCACGCCCCCGGCGGCGGGCGGCGAGATGATGTTCCGGGCGCTCAAGTACATGAAGAAGCCGGTCGTCATGGTCCGCTTCCCCGGCGAGGGGCACAACCTCTCCCGCACGGGCCAGCCCTGGCACCGGATCGAGCGCCTGCGCCACATCGTGGCCTGGTTCGACAAGTACCTCCAGGGCCAGAAGATCGACACCTACGACGTGCCGGAGGTGGCGGCGGGTAGGTAGAATCGCCTGCATGCGAACCGCTCTCCTCCTCTCCTGTCTCCTGGCCACGGCCTGCGTGGGGACCGCCTGCGTGGGGACGGCCAACGTCCCCACGCCTGAGGCGAAGCTCGCGGAAGCCCGGGAGGCCCTCCGGAAAAATCCGGACGACGCCGACGCCCTGATCTGGGTGGGCCGGCGCACGGCCTACCTGGGGCGCTACCAGGAAGCGATCGAAATCTTTTCGCAGGGGATCGCCACGCATCCCGAAGACGCGCGCTTCTATCGCCACCGCGGCCACCGCTACATCACCGTCCGCGATCTCGGCCCGGCGATCCGGGACTTCGAAAAAGCCGCCCGTCTGATCGAAGGCCAGCCCGACGAGGTGGAGCCGGACGGCCTTCCGAACGCGAAGAACATTCCCACGAGCACCCTGCAATCGAACGTCTGGTACCACCTGGGGCTCGCCTACTATCTCCAAGGCGATTTCGAAAAAGCCCTCGTAGCCTACCGCCGATGCATGGACGTTTCGAAGAATCCGGACATGCTCGTGGCCACCAGCCACTGGCTCTATATGACGCTCCGCCGCCTCGGCCGCGAAGCGGAAGCCCGCGAGGTGCTCACGCCCATCCGGGGGGATCTCGACGTGATCGAAAACCACGCCTACCTCCGCCTGCTGCGGATGTACAAGGGCGAGATTCCACCGGAAGAGCTGCGGAAGGGAGCCGACGGCGACCTCGACCCGCCCACGCTCGGCTACGGCCTCGGCAACTGGTATCTCTACAACGGACGCCGGGACGAGGCGGTGAAGGTCTTCCGCGAGGTCCTGGCCGGTGGGAATGAAGCTGCGTTCGGGTACATCGCGGCCGAGGCAGAGCTGAGACGGCTGGGGAAGAGATGAGTGCATTGATCAATGCGCATGGAGACATCCTCGCCCGGGATTAATCCTTTTTGCTATATTGGAGATGCGGATTGCTCTTCTTGATTTGATGTCTCTGTACTCCCGAACGTCTCCGCCACCGCGCTTGATCGGAGGTGAGAGGTGGGTCCAGCCTGGACCCGTTCCTGGTGGGTCCGCACGGTCGGCCGGCTGTCCCGCCCGTTCCGTCGGGGCCGCCTCGCGCACCGGCCGCCCGGGATCGGCGAAGCGTGGGCCCGGCGCCTTTTCGAATCGAACATCATCGGCATCCTCTTTTCCGACGCGAGCGCCCGGCTGACCGGCGCCAACGACGCCTTCCTTCAGATGATCGGCTGCACCCGGGAGGACCTGGAGAGCGGCAAGCTCAACTGGATGGAGATGACTCCCCGGGAATGGCAGGAGGCCGACCACAAGGCGATCGCCGAGCTGCTCTCGACCGGCGTCTGCACGCCCTACGAGAAGGAGTACCTGAGGAGCGACGGCCGCCGGCTGCCCGTGCTGATCGGCGCGGCGGTCCTGCCGGAGACCCGGGAGGCGGTGGGCTTCGTCCTCGACCTGACGGACCGCAAGCGGGCCGAGCAGCAGGCCGAGGCCGCGAGCCGGGCGAAGGACCATTTCCTGGCCGCCCTGAGCCACGAGCTGCGGACTCCGCTCACGCCCGTTCTCCTCAAGATCGCGATGCTGCGCGAGCAGCCGGACCTGCCGGCCGGGCTCCGCGCCGATCTGCGGATGATCCAGAGGAACATCGAGCTCGAGGCGAAGCTGATCGACGATCTCCTGGACCTGACGCGCATCACCCGCGGCAAGCTCTCTCTCCACTGCGAGGTGACGGACGTCCACCTCCTCCTGGACCACGTGGTGAGCATCTGCGCGGACGAGGTCGCGGGGAAGCGGCTCCACGTGGACCTGACGCTCGAGGCCCGGGAGCGCTCCGTCTGGGCCGACGAGGCCCGGCTCCAGCAGGTGTTCTGGAACCTGTTGAAGAACGCCGTGAAGTTCACGCCGGCCGGCGGCCGGATCGAGATCCGCACGGCCAACGAGGTGCCCGGGAGGGTCCGCATCGACGTGATCGACCGCGGGATCGGCATCGAGCCCGAGACCCTGCCGCGCCTGTTCAACGCCTTCGAGCAGGGGGACGCGACGATCACCCGCACCTTCGGCGGCCTCGGGCTGGGGCTCGCGATCTGCAAGGCCCTGGTGGACCAGCACGGGGGGACGCTCACCGGGGTGAGCGCCGGCCGGGGCAAGGGGGCGACGTTCACGGTGGTGCTGGAGACCGTGTCCACGCCGATGCGCGGAGAACGGTCCGTGGCCGCCGCGGCCACCCCGGCGGGAAGGCCGCTGCGCCTCCTGCTCGTCGAGGACCACGAGCCCACCCTCGAGGTGATGACCGACCTGCTCGAAGCGGCGGGCCACCAGGTGAAGGCGGCGCGGGACCTCGCGTCCGCCCGCAGGCTCGCGGCGGAGGGGGAGCTCGACCTCCTGGTGAGCGACCTGGGATTGCCGGACGGCAGCGGTCTGGATCTGATGCGCGAGGTCCGCGAGCTCTACGGCCTCCCGGGGATCGCGGTGAGCGGCTACGGCCTGGAGGAGGACCTGCGAAGGAGCCGCGAAGCGGGCTTTGCGGAGCACCTGATCAAGCCCATCGACCCCGCCAAGCTCAAGGCCGCGATCGCGCGGGCCGCGGGGGGTTGATCCTCTACGGCACGCGCGTTGCACCCTGGCCTCCGTATGGAGAGGAGTGTGCTCAGGGAGAGGAGCGAACCGCAATCCGAGCCCGGGCGGACGCGGGCGCGCCTCCAGGCCGTGACGGCGACCGTCCTGGTGCTCGCGTTCCTCAAGTGGTCCCAGGTGGTCACCATGCCGCTCGCCTTCGCGGTGTTCCTGATCGCGCTCGCGTGGCCGCTCGAGGAGCGGCTGGAGCGCCGGCTCCCGCGCTGGGCGAGCTTCACGCTCACCCTGCTCGTCCTGCTCCTCGTCTTCGGCCTCTTCGTGGGCGTCCTCGTGTGGAGCGGCCAGACGGTGGCCGAGAAGGCTCCCCAGTACGCGGACAAGGTCCAGGAGATCTACCACCAGCTCGAAGCCCGGGCCCAGGGGCTCGGCCTGCCGCTTCCTGAAGGCGGGCTCTCCGGGATCGCGGGCGGCGGCGCGGCCAAGGCAGCGCTCGCGGCGGTCTCTTCGTCGATCAGCCTGATCCTCCTGGTGGCGGCGATGACCGCCCTGGGCCTCTTCGAGGTCCGCGATTTCAAGGACAAGACCCGGAAGGCCTTCCGCGATCCCCACCATGGCGAGGCGCTCGCCGAGTCGGTGCGGAGCATCGTCGGCAAATACGAGCTCTACCTCTGGGCGCGGACGGTGACCTCGATCATCCAGGGGGTGACGTTCTGGCTCTTCGCCCTGGTAATGGGGCTCGACTTCGCCTTTGTCTGGGGCGTGCTCGCGTTCCTCCTGAACTACATCCCCACCCTGGGCTCGGCCGTGGCCGTGATCCCGCCCTCGCTCTTCGCCCTCGTCCAGTTCGACGGCTACACCCGGCCGCTCCTCGTCTTCCTGGGCATGGCCGTGCTCCAGATCGTCTGCGGCAACTACATCGATCCGCTGATCGAGGGGAAGTACCTCTCGCTCTCGCCCGTAGTGGTGCTGTTCTCGATCGTCTTCTGGGGATGGATCTGGGGGATCTCCGGGGCATTCCTCTCCGTACCGATCATGATCGGCGTGGTGGTCGCGACCGATCACTTCCCGAGCACCCGCTGGATCGCCCGCCTGCTCGCCGAAGCGCCGAAGAAAAAAGACTAGAGACCCCGCTCCGGGCCGCCTTGCAACGGCCCGGTCCCCGGTATACGCTCCCGCGGTCCTCCTCCCGGAGATCTCACCTTGCACGCCGACCGCGGTTTCTACCGTTCCCCCGAGCTGAAGATCGTCCTGGCCGGCGCGGCCGCGGCCGTGGCCCTGGTCTTCGCCGTGCTCGCGGTGCTCGCCCGCCGCACCGATCTCCTGCTCGTCGACCTCCGGCCGTGGGAGCCGGTGGCGTCGAGCCCGTTTGCCGGGAGCGTGCGCTCCGCGGAAGAGGTGCGGGCCTACTTCGACGCCCAGCAGACGCCGGTCTTCGAGCAGCGGCCGATGCGGCTCACCCTGCGGCTCCCCCCCTCGACGACGCAGGATTTCCTGGCCGCCTCCCGGGCCGTGCCGGTCGCGGGAAACGGCTCCTACTGCCTGCGCGTCTTCGTGATCCCCCTGGCCGCCGGGCCGGATGCCCGCCTGCTCGTCTCCGTGGACGGCGCCGTGGCGGCCTCGCTCCCCGCTACGGAGGACCGGAAGGCCCGGATCGTGGAGGTGGCCGGCATCCGCCCGCGGGACGGCCAGGTGGACCTCCGCTTCGAGCTCCGGGCCGGGCCCGGCGGCGTGCCCGAAGGCTGGGCCCCGGCCGCGGACTTCGACTACGCCACGCTCCGGGAGTGTGACCGCGAGTGAAGGCTCCGTCCCCCTCCGTGCTCCTGCTCCTCGCGGGAGGGCTTCTCGCGGTGGCGTTTCCGCTCCTCGCCCCGGCCTCGACGCCCGCCGTGCTGGCGCTCTTCCTGGCCGGGGGCTATGCCGTCCACGCGGCCCGCACGAGCCCGGGGCCGATCTCCCGCAGCCGGCTCTTCCGCGCCGGGCTTCTCCTCGCGATCGCGGTCGGGCTCCTGGTCCCCGCCCTCCTGGGCGGCCTCCTCTCTCTCGACTTCGTGATCTCCGGCCTCGTGAACGCCTACGCCGCGGTCAACCGCCGCGACGTCCTGGTGGCTGCCGCCGTGTTGACCGTCCTGATCCTGGTGGCCCGATTCTGGCCGGAGCGCCTGGGCGAGACGGCGTTTCTCGTCCTGGGGACGGTTGCGGCGCTCGCGGTCAAGCTCGCCTACGTCCACTTCGTCCGGCTCGCGCCGTTTTCGGATTTCGAGGGGATGTGGAGCATGGCGTCGCGGGTGGCGGAGAACGGGCTCCCCGCGGTCCAGCAGTGGGCGCTCGGGTCCACGAACCCGCTGCGGTGGATCTACCTCGAGAGGGTCCTCCCCTTCCTGCTGCCGCTCCGGCTGGCGTTCGGACCGGAGGCCACCTCGTACACGATCCCGAACGTGCTCGCGAACCTCGCCGCCTCGGGGCTCACCTACGCCCTCGCCCGGAGCTGGTTCGGAGCCACGGCCGCGCGGGTCGCTTTCGCCCTCTCGCTCGCCGCTCCCGAGACGCTGATGGCGTCCATCCTGCCGAACCACGACGTCCCCGGCGCGCTCTACACCCTGCTCGGCCTCTTCGTGTTCGACCGCGCCTGCCGGCTCGTGCTCGCCGGGCGCGAGCGGGCCGCGCTCGCCGTAGGCCTCCTCTTCGGAGCGCTCTCCGTGGTCGTGGGGCTCCAGCGCACGACCGGCCCCTTCTTTGTCCTCTCCTGCGGAGCGGTGGGAGCCCTCCTCGTGGCCGTGAACGGAGACCGCCGCCGGACCGCGCGGGCCGCCGTCCTCCTGCTCGTGGCTCCCCTGGCCGTCTACCTGGGGCTCTCCCGGCTCCTGCGCGCCGCCGATCTGACGATCCCCGCGGAGCGGTTCGCGGCGCGGCGCGGGCTCGTCCTGATGGCCGGGAGCGACAGCTGGAGCGCCGGTACCTTTGCGCGTTTCGCCGACGTCGACCAGTATTACGGCGAGCTGCCGGTGCGCTGGTACCCGCTCGCCGCCGCCAAGATCGCCGCCGACACGTGGCACACGCCGTCGGCCCGCCTGACCGGGTACGTGGTCAAATCCCGCAGCCTCTACGACCTGGGCACCCAGACCTACTTCTACGTGCGCGGGGCCGAGGTCCGGGGGCTGGGCGTCCTCGAGGGGCGGCGCGAGGACCGGATCACGTTGTTCTCCCGCTGCTTTTCCGTGCTCTTCGTGGGTTGTTTCCTCGTGGGATGCCTCCGGCTCTTCGCCGCCCCCGGGGTCCCCCTGCGCGCCTTTGTCCCGCTCTTCTACCTGGCGTTCGTCTCCTCGCTGATCCTCTTCTTCGCCCTCGCGCAGCCGCGCTACCTCTACCAGATCTGGTTCGTGGGAGCGATCTATGCCGGCTTCGCCTTCGGGCCTGCGCCGCGTGCCGAAGAGGGCGGCGGGTGAAGCCGGCTCTCAAAAACGGCCTGAAGGTCGTCCTGGGGCTCGGGCTGCTGGCGCTCCTGCTCTCGGCGGTCGAGCCCCGGGAGCTCCTGGCGACGATCAAAAACGCCGCGCCGCTCCCCCTGGCCGGCTCCTTCGCCGCCTTCCTGGTGATGAACCTGTTCGAGGGATGGCGCACGCAGATCGTCTTCGAGCGCTACCGGCTGAGCTTCGGAACGGCCCTGCGGATCACCCTCGTGGGGACCTTTCTCGGCAACTTCACGCCCGGCATGGTAGGGGCGGACCTCTACAAGGTCTACTTCCTGAACCGGCGGGAAAAGGGCTTCGCCCGCCCGATCGCGCTTCTTTTCCTTCTGCGCGTCCTCGGCATGATCTGGGTCTTCGCCCTGGCCGGCCTCGGTCTTCTCGCCGGCCACGGCTGGCGCACCGAGCCGCTCGCCGGAAGCGCCCTGGCCCTGGGGCTTGGAGACCGGTTCCGCGCGCTTTTCCGGGAGCTTCAGGAGGCCGTGCAACAGGTCCGCGCGCCCCAGCTCGGCGCCCTGGTCCTGCTGAGCGCCGGGGTCGCCTTCTCCCGCGCCCTCTCCCTCTGGTGGCTCATCCTCGCCTTCACGGACGGTCTTCTGTTCTGGGACATGGCGGTCGTCGTGGCTTTTTCCACCCTCGCCAACGCCGTGCCCCTCACCATCGGAGGCCTCGGCCTCCAGGAGGGAGCCGTCGCCGCCGGGCTCGTGCTCTACGGCGCCGCCCGCCCGGACGCCGTGGCGGCGTCGCTGCTCAACCGGGTGTTCACCTGGGCGATTTCGATTCCGGGGGCGATTGCCTTCGTGAGGTCAAAGGAAGAGAGGCAAGAAAACTAGAAGTGCCTGTCCGTGCCCTGTCCGTGTTCGTCCGTGTCAGTCCGTTACCAACCCCCCCACCGCCTCCGCCACCCGCGCCACCGTCCCCCCGTCCATCCCCGTCCACAGGGGCAGCCGCACCAGCCGGTCCGCGGCGGCGTCGGTGTGGGGCAGCTCTCCGGCCGCGCGGCCGTAGCGCCGGCCGGCGGGGGCGCTGTGCAGCGGCACGTAGTGGAAAAGCGCCTGAATCCCCTGCTCCTTGAGGCCGGCGATCAGGCGGGTGCGGGCTTCGAGATTCTCCGTCAGCAGATAGTAGAGGTGCGCGTTGTGCCGGCACTCCGGCGGGATCACGGGCCGCCTCAGGCGCCCCTCGGCTTCGAAACCGGCGAAGGCCTCGTGATACGCGTCCCAGATCTCCTGCCGGGCTCGGGTGATCGCGTCGGCCTCCTCGAGCTGGGCCCAGAGGAAGGCGGCCTCGATCTCGCTGGGGAGGAACGAGGAGCCCACGTCCACCCAGCTGTATTTGTCGACCTCGCCGCGGAAGAAGCGGCTGCGGTCCGTGCCCTTCTCCCAGAGGATCTCGGCCCGCTCCACGAGCCGCGGGTCGTTGACGAGGAGCGCGCCCCCTTCGCCGCAGATCACGTTCTTGGTCTCGTGGAAGGAGAGCGCCGCCAAGTGACCGATCCCGCCGAGCGGCCGGTCGCGGAAGGTCGACAGCAGGCCCTGGGCCGCGTCTTCGATCACCAGGAGGCCGTGTCGGCGGGCGATCTCGCCGATCGCGTCCATGTCGCAGCCCACCCCGGCGTAGTGGACGGGCACGATGGCCCGGGTGCGGCTCGTGATCGCCGCCTCGATCTTCGTTTCATCGAGATTCAGCGTGTCCGGCCGGATATCCACGAACACCGGCACACCGCCCCGCAGCACGAAGGCGTTCGCCGTGGAGACGAAGGTGTAGGAGGGCAGGATCACCTCGTCGCCCGGGCCGATCTCCGCTAGGATCGCCGCCATCTCCAGGGCGGCCGTGCAGGAGTGGGTGAGGAGCGCCTTGTTGCACCCGGTCCGCTCTTCGAGCCAGGCCTGGGAAAGGCGGGTGAACCGGCCATTGCCCGACAGGCGCAGGCCGTCGATCGCCTCCTGGATGTAGCGGTGCTCGCGGCCCGTGGCGAACGGGCGGTTGAAGGAGACGGGAGGAGCGCTCACGCTTCGTCTCCGTCCGCCTTAAACCCCAGGCGGCGGCGGACGAAATAGGTGGGCCGCGCCTCGCTCGCCTCGATGATCCGGATCAGGTACTCGCCCACCACGCCCACGCTGAAGAGGAGGAGGCCGCCGATCAGGAGGAGCGCCGCGAAGAGCGACGCCCAGCCCTGGACCGAGATCGCGTGGGCCAGCTTCCGGTAGACGACGAAGCCGGCGAGGAAAAACGAGAGGACCGAAAACAGGATGCCGATCCACCCCACGAGGCGCAGCACCAGCGACGAGTTGTTGATCAGCAGGTTGCTGAACAGGCGGAGAAGCTTCCAGAACGTGTAGCCGCTCCGCCCCTCCCGCCGCCGGCCGTGCTCCACGGGGACGCCCGCCACGTCCTGGCTCACGTGGAACATGAGCGCCGGAAGGAACGGGTGCGGCGTGCGGATCTGGAGGACGCCGTCCACCACGGTCCGGTTGAGCAGCCGGAAGGAGCTCAACTGGATGTCCGCAGGCTTGCCGATCAGCACGCGGTCGAAAAACCCCTTGGCCCGGCTCGCCAGGCGCCGCAAAGGGCTGTGCCGGCTCTTCGTGAGCTGGCCGATGACGATGTCCCGGTCCGCCTTCGCCAGAAGCTTCGGGATGTCCTCCGGGCTGTGCTGGAGGTCGTCGTCCATCGTGATCACGACGTCGCCGCGCGCCAGCCCCAGGCCGCACAGGGTCGCCGGCTGCTGGCCGAAGTTCCGCGTGAGCTGGACGGCGCGGACGGTCTCGCGCTCCCCGGCCAACCGCGCGAGCGTGGGCCACACCTCGGGCCGCGGCGAGAAGTCGTCCACGAGGATCAGCTCGTAGCGGTGCTCCGGAAGCGCTGCGAACACGGCGTCGATGCGGTCCGCGAGCTCTTCCAGCACGGTGCTGTTGTAGACCGGCACGACCACCGACACGAGGCGAGGCGCGCTCATGACGTCACCGGCGAGGCGACCGCCAGGAGGCTTGTCCCCAAAGACAGCTCCCGGCCTTCGTGGAGCAGCCGCTCTTCCCGCTCGAGGGCGCGCGCGATCACGGCCTGCAGCCGGCCCCCGCCGGCCCCGTGCTCCTGCCGCGTGACCTCCGCCCGGACCTCCCGGCGCAACCCCAGCCGGCTCGGGAGGCTGCGGCCGAGGAAGAGGGGGAGCACGAGCGGCCGGAAAAAGGCCGTGAGGTACTCCACGCGGAATCCCGTCCCGGCGAGCACCCGGCCGAGAGAGGCCGCGGTATAGCGCCGGAAGTGCCCCGAGAAGCGGTCGTTGCTCGACCACAGCCAGGGCAGGGCGGGCACGGTGAGGAACAGACGGCCTTCCGGGGCGAGGTGCGCGTGGAGACGGCGGAGGAAGCCCGCGTCATCCTCGATGTGCTCCAGCACGTCGAACAGCCCCACGGCCGCCAGGCTCCCCGGGTGGAAACGGGCGTCCTCCAGCGTGGCGCAGACGACGGGAGAGACCCCGCGCCGCAGGGCGTTCCGGGCCCCCTCGGCGCTGGGCTCGACCATGGCGACGTCGAACCCGGCTTCCTGGAGCCCCCGGCTCACGAACCCGTTCCCTCCGCCCACGTCCCAGATCGTGCCGCCCCGGTGGAAGCGTCGGACCGCGGCCACGATGCACCGGTTGCGGTGCCGGAACCAGTAGGAGCCCTCCTCGAAAGAGAGACAGAGAGAGCTGCCCTCCTCGGGATACGAGACCTCGGCCTCCCGGGTCTTGGCGACCCAGAGATGGTCCTCGGTCTGCAGGAGGTTGTCGGCGACGGCGTCCGGATTCATGCAACGAATTCCAGAGGCGGGCTCTCCGGCATGGCCGCCCGCGGGCTCCGGAGATAGCACCGGGAGCCCGCAATCCCTTCGTTCAACAGGAGGTCGACCACGCTGACCTCGTGGACGAACGGAGGACAGAAGAGCTGACCGTGCTCCGGATAGCCCGAGTAGTCCATCCAGCGGACGGCGAGGCCCTGCGCGGCAAACTTCTCCTCGTCGAGGTACGACTTCGCGGCCGGGCCGGAGAGATACTCGGAAGCTCCTACCTGCTCGCACAGGTGGACCAGGCGCTCAGTCCGGTCGCCCCGGAGCTCGTAGTCCTCCGAGCGCGTGATCCGCGTCCCGATCTCCAGGAGACCGCACAGGGCCTTCAAGAACGTCTCGTTCACGCAGGAGAGCGAGGCCTCGCCTTCGGCCCGCTCGTAGAGATCGCGGAGCACGGGAGCGACCTCGCCGAAGAAGGGGGCACGGGCATAGTGGGTCTGGATCGACTTCCAGTGCTTGGCCGCCCAGCGCCGGTCGCCGATCTCCACGTCCCGGATCCGCTGCCCGAAGCGGCCGGTCGCGAGCACGGGGATGGTCAGCCAGAGCGGACCCGTCCGGGTCTTGATCCGGTTCCGGTTGCGCCAGTCGTTCTTGCTGTAGCTCACGTCGTCGTACAGGATGAACTCGTCCACCCGACGGATGAGGTCGAAATACCCTTTCCAAGGGATATAAGACGACTGGAGGATCGCCGCGCGCTTCATGATGGCCTGGAAAAAAGACAATGAAACGCGGGGATTCTACCGCAATCCAGGAAAGGCGTGGACACGCTCCGCGCCGGGTGCTACCGTTGCCGCGCTCCGATGGATACGCTCCTGGTGACCGGCATGCAGCGCTCGGGCACGACGCTGCTCGAAAAGCTCCTCGCGAGCCATCCGGAGATCTCGGTCCTCTCGCAGCCCTTCCCCCTTCTGTTCGTGGAGGCCAAGCGGGCGTTCCTCCGCGAATTCCTGGGCGAGTCCCCGGCCTATCCGCTGGGCCCTCTGTTCGGAGAAGAGCGCTACACGCCTGCGGATCTCGTCCGCTTCCTCGCGGGATGGCGGCTCGGCCCCGCGGAGGTCCGGGAGGTCTTCGCGGCCATGGAAGGCTTTTCCGGGCAGTACACCCGCTTCGCTCCGGCGGAGCTCGAAACTGCCCTCGCGGATCTCGCCCCCGGCGACCTGATGGACGCCGTCTCCCATCTCTACCGGGCGCTCTCCGGCTCTCCCGAAGCCCGTGTCCACGGCGGCAAGGAGACGATCTGCGAGGAGCTCCTGCCGTTTCTCCTCTCCCGGGGCTGCCGCGGCCTCGTGATCCTTCGCGATCCCCGGGACGTCCTTGCTTCGTTGAACCACGGGCAGGGCCGGGAGCACGGCGGCCGCCTGAAGCCGACCCTCTACAACCTCCGCAACTGGCGGAAGAGCGTGGCCTTTGCCCTCCACCTCGAACCCCTCCCCGGCTTTGCCTGGATTCGCTACGAAGATCTCGTGGCGCAGTCGGCGGAGGTCCTCGCCCGCCTCGCCGCATTCCTGGGAGTCTCGCCGTTCGAAGACGATCTCTTCATTTCTGGGATCCGGGACAAGGACGGCCGGCTCTGGGCGGGGAACTCCTCCCACGGCGCGCTCCATGGAGTGAGCGCCTCGTCCGTCGGAGCCTGGCGCGAGATGCTGCCGCCCGGGGTCGCCCGTTTCGTGGAGGCCGCGTGCTATCCCGAAATGGTCCGGCTGGGCTATCCGGTCTCTCTCGCTTGGGACGAGGTCCCCGGGGTCCTTGCCTCCTTCGAAGACCCCTACGGTCTCGAAAGGGAGGATCTCGCGGAGCACGCCGGCGCCTTCGCCCTCGGACAGGAATTACGCCGCGTGGAGCTTCTGCCCGGGCCGGCCTCACGCCCGGCGTTTCTCTTCGCGGACGCCCACGACGCGCTCCGCGCGGCGGTGCTCCCGTCGTGATCGCCTTCGAGGCCCGGGCCTGCTCCGTGCTCTACAACCTGCTCCTTTCGAGCGGGGACCACCGCCCCTTCCTCCTGCCCGCGAACGTCTGCCCGGTCGTGCCCCTGACCTTCCGGAAGGCGGGGCGTCCCTTCGATCTGGTGGATATCGGCGGGCCGGACCTCGCGATGGATGCGGAGCAATGCCTCGCGCGGATCGCCCGGGACCGCGGCGGGATCGCGGGACTCCTCTTCGTCCGCACCTATGGAGCGTTGGGGGACGCGGCTCCCTTCTTCCAAGCCGCCAAGGAGCTGGCGCCCGATCTCCTGGTGATCGACGACCGCTGCCTCTGCCGGCCCGATCCCGATGGCCTATGCCGGACCCCCGGCGCCGACGTCACCCTGTGGAGCACCGGCTACGCCAAGCATGTGGACGTGGGCTTCGGAGGCTTCGCGCACCTCGCGGAAGACGTCTCCTACGGCCGCTCGGAAGGCGCTTTTTCGGCTGCGGTCTGCGAGGAGCTGGAGCGCGGCGTCAAGAAAGCCGTGGCCCGGCGCGTGCCGTTCGACGGGGGCGGAGAGGGCTGGCTCGATCTCTCGCCTCCGGAGGTCTCGTGGGCGGCCTACCGGAGCGGCCTCTTCGCGGCGCTGGCCGAGATCGACGAGCACAAGCGCCGGCTGAACGCGGTGTATACGGAGAGGCTGCCGCCCGGGATCTGCCTGCCGGAGCGCTTCCAGCAGTGGCGTTTCAACCTCGTCGTGCCCGAGCCGGACGAGCTCGTGGCCCGGCTCTTTGCCGCCGGCCTCTTCGCCAGCCGCCACTACGCTTCGCTCGGAGGAGTGCTTGGGGAGGGGTGCTTCCCGCAGGCCGAGAGGCTTCACGGGCAGGTAGTGAACCTGTTCAACGACCGGTCGTTCGACGAGGAGAGGGCGCGCCTCGCTGCGGAGGTCGTTCTCGAACATCTGAAAGAGAAGGGAAAGGGGAGCCCGAACGGGCTCCCCGTCTGAGAACGAAGGCTACTTGAGGATGCTGCCGTCGTTCGGCCGCTCGACCTGGAAGTCGCTGTAGCCGGCGCGGATGCCCTGGACGAAGAAGTCGAACTCCGCGTCCGGGTTGCCCGGAGCGACGCGGACGACGAGCCGCTCGGGGCTTTTCTCTTCCACGTAGAGCTGGCTCCAGCCACCGGAAGGCGTGAGCTGTACGGTGATGCCCTTGGCCTCGGTCACCTTCGAGAAGTAGGACGGAAGCTCGATCACCACCTTGCCGTCGACCGTCTTCGCGGTGCCGCGGAAGTAGGTGCCGGCCTCGGGACCCTCGAGCGCGGCGTAGTAGATCGCGTTCTTCGGGTTGGTCGGATCCGCCATGGCGAAGTTCTTCGTGCCACCGGTGACCGTGAAGTTGCCGGTGACGGTCACGCCGCCGGCGCCCGCGATTTGAATGCGGTTGGTGCTGTTGGTCCCCAGGATCAGCGGGGCGTTGGTGAGCGTGCCGACGATCAGGCCGTTGCCGGCGGTGGCGCCGAGCTCGTTCCAGCCCCCGAGGGTCTGTCCGAAGCGGCTGATCGTACGGGCGGTGCCGTGGGAAATGAAGCTGACGGCGGCGGTATCCGCCAGCGTCCGGACGACGGCGGCTGCGGCCGTGCCGGTCCCGTTCGTGTTGTTCACGAGGAGGATCGTGTTCGCGTCGTCTGCCTCCTCCACGTGGAGCTTTTCGTCCGGGGAGGCCGTGCCGATGCCGACGTCGCCATCCGCCGAGATGTCGACCGAGCTCGTGGGCGCGCCGGGCCGGATGCGGAGGGACAGCTTCGAGCCGCCCGTCACGTCGCGCACGAAGAAGTTGGCCTCGTTGGCGCCGATGTCCCAGGTCTGGGCCGTGAAGCCGCCCGAGTTGTTCTGCTCCAGCCGGATGGCCGGCGTGTTGCTCGTGGCCACGTGGAGGTCCAAGACCGGCGTCGAGGTGCGGAAGCCCACCCGGCCCGTGCTGTCCACGAAGATCGAGTTCGTCGAGGCGCCGGCCGTGATCGTGAACGGAACCTTCGAGCCGGTGATGTCTTCGATCGAGAACTTGTTCGAGCCGCCGCTCGCCGAGTCGTTCGCGGTGAGCTGCCAGTCATTGGAGGGGAAGCTCCCGGTGCTCGTGTCCTCGAACTTGATCCGGGTGTTGTTCTCCTTCAGGCGGATCGTGTCGAAGCCGAAGCTCTCGTTGTTGACGCAGTCGAAGCCCACGCAGAGGCTCTGCTGGACGATCAGGTCGTCCGGGATCACCTGGTCCTCTTCGAACATCGGGGTGAGCCCCGAGCCGGACGCGGCCTTCGCCCGCGGCGCCGGCTCGCCCCGCTCCTCGAGGTCGGTGTCGACGAACGAGCCGCCCGCGATCGTGAACGCGCCGGACATCACGGACGCCGCCGGCAACTGGCCCGACTTCCGAAGATCCAGCTCCACCGAGGCGTCACCGTTCCGGCGGGACGCCGCGAGCCGCTCCTTGACCGCCGTCGAGAGCACCGGGTCGGCCCGCAGCTCCCAGTGGTACACGCCGTCGGCCCGCTTGTTTCCCCGGGCGTCGAAGAGGTTGAACGACAGCGGCTTGTTGGCCTTGGCCTCATGCCGGGTCACCTTGCCCTCCGGGCTCGACACCGTGAGCACTACGCGCTCGTAGGTGCCGTTGACCACCCAGTCGACGCTCGCTCCCGAGACGTTCAGACGGGCGAGGGGTTCCTGCGCCAAGGCCGGCATCCCGGCGAGCGCGATCAGGAACAAGGCGATCCAGGCCATGCATCGGGTGTTTCTCATTCTCTTTACCTCCTTCTTGTTTACCCACTCCGAAAAATGACACGCCCGAACGGGCGTGGAACACGAGCGAAAGGAAAAAGAAAATGCTTGCATCGAAGAACGAAGAATCTATTCAGAACTTCGAGTTGAAACCCCGAGATGCTTGAACCCAGTATAGGGCAGAATCGCTGGATTCACATCCCTATTGGGCGTTTTCGATTCCCTACTCGTTACAGTGCCTCCAAAGTGGGTGAAAGCGGACAGTCTTTTCCGACAGGGTGTATGCTTCTCCATACGCTTTGGGAGGAAAGAGATACCTCCGCCGCCCGATCTCCCGCTGGCATCCGCCTTGCCCTGGCAGCTGGCCAGGAGGATTGATCCGCCGATGAGGTTTCAGAGATTTCGAGCGCTGGCCGCTCTGGGGCTCGGCCTGCTGCTGGCTGCCCTGCCCGGCCAGGCCCAGGAGGGGAGCGCCCCTCCGGAGCCCGTCCGCTTCCTGCTCGAGACGATCACCGTTTCGGGAGCGGGCGAGGCCGCGGCCAACATCGTCCGCGCCGAGACCCTGCTCGACGAGGGCCGGTCCTACACCGAGGCCGACCTCGTCCAGGCCATCGCCCGCGTCCACCGCCTCCCGTTCGTTCTCGAAGCCACCTTCGCCTTGAAGAAAGGAAGCCAACGGGGTGCCTACGAGCTCGCGATCGATGTGCAGCCGGCGCGGTGGTTCTTCTTCGACCAGTGGAGCCACGGCTTCCAATTCGACGAGCCGGTCGACCTGCCCGAGGGGCGTGCCGACGCCCTCGTGGGCGGCCGCCTTTTCCTGGGGCGCTCCGGCGTCCTCTTTGCCGCGCTGGACACCGTAGAGGGCGCCCAGGCCGGCTTCACCCAGTACGACCTCTTCCACCGTGGCATCCTGCTCTCCGCGGTCGTCTCGCGGACCGGAGGTGAACAGGCGACCGAGGTGCTCCCGCTGACCCTCGACCCCACCTTCGCCTCCTGGTCCTTCGAGGATTCGACCCGCGTCTCGCTCGGGCTGTCGGTCCCTGCCGGCCCCCGGCAGTCGGTCCAGGCCTCGCTCTCCCAGCGGACGGGGGACGCCCGCGAGCGCCGTCCCGTCCTCGTTTCCGAGGCGCGGTTCCCCGTCTTCTTCACCGGCGAAAGCAGCCTGACCTACCGGCGGGCCGAGGTGAAGTGGGTCTACGACACGAGCGACGATCCGCTCCTGCCTACCCGGGGCACGAGCCTCTCGGCCGGACTCGAGGCGGCCCGCTTCGAGAGCGAATCCCTCCGCCCCGTGACCTCCTCCGCCTTCGATCCGCCGCTCCCCCCCTTCGAGGCCGAGCAGGTCGTCCTCGCCGTCTCCGTGATCCGCCACTTCTCGATCACCCCGCGGCAGACTGTCACGGTGAGCGCCCGCGGCTCCGCGGGGCAGTCCCGGCTCGAAAACCTGTTTACCGGCACCTCCGGCGGCGAAGAGATCGAGCTGGGGAACGCGAGCCTCGATTCCCTGGGAGGCGCCGTCGGCGTCCGGCACTCCGTGGCGTTGCGCCGCCACCGGGAGCGGGGGAACCTCTCCGACCTGCGGTTCGAAACTGGCGCCGAGATCGGTGGCGAGAGGACCGCGCCGGACCTGGGCCCGAGCCCGCTCAAGCGTCTCTCCGTCTCCGTGGGGATCGTCTTCCGCAACCAGTGGGGGAGGGTGCGGGCGACCTTCACCTACCTGGACCTCGGGGAGGTCGCGCGGTGACGCGGCTCCCCTCGCGGTGGGCGCTCGGCCTGCTGCTGCTCCTGGCCGCCCGGGCGGGCGCGCTCCAGGGGCCGGCGGTCGAGGCGTCCCGCGAGGGGCTCGCGCTCACCCGCCTCCCGCCCGTGCTCACGGCTCCGGAGGTCCGCCAGCAGCTCGGCACGGGCCTGACCACGAGCTTCGTCTTCGAGGCGCGAACCGAAGGCCCGCAGGGCAAGACCCGCGGCGGCGCCCGCGTGGACGTGCGCTACGAGCTGTGGGACGAGGTCTACATCGTCTCCCGCATCGACGCCTCCGGCCGCGCGGTGCGCACGACCTTTCCCTCCTTCGAGCGCCTGGGCGAGTGGTGGCGCGAGGCGCGGCTCGCCGTGATCCGCCCGCCCGTGTCGGCCCGCGCGAAAACCGTCGAGGTGCGCCTGCGGGTCATCCCCTTCTCGCAGGCCGAGCAGCTCGAGACCCAGCGCTGGTTCTCCCAGGCCCTCTCCGCTGAAAAATCGGGCAGCGCCGGCGCCGTCTCCGAAGACGTCTCGCTCTCCCAGATGTTGAACCTCCTGATCGCCACCTCGATCGGCCGGGCCCCTCTCCTCGACGAGGAGTGGAAGCTCCCGATTCCCTCCGCCAAAAATCCTTCTGGAAAAAAGAGATGAATTTCCGCTTCGCCGCCGCCACCGTCTGCGGCATGCTGCTCGCCGCCGCCGCCGTGCTCTGGCTCTTCGAAAGACAGATCTCGGGCGCCTGGTTCCGCCTCGGGCTTCAGCCCGAGATTGCGACCGCCCTCGAACGCTCGCTGGACGACCAGAAAGCGCTCGCCCGCTTCGCACCCGAACGGGAAGCCGAGTACCGGAGCCGTTTCGAAGAGACCCAGGCGCTCCTGAACCACCTGCAGATCCTGCAGCACAACCGCAAGGAGATCGTGCGGCGCTGGGAGATGATCGTGATCGCCGCCGTGGGCGGAGTGCTCGCTGCGGCCGGAGGCGCGCACCTGCTGCGCCAGAGCCGGTTCGACGCGCGGCTGGAGCGTCTCCGCATCGCCCTCGTGGCCCTCTCCGCCGGCCAGGAAGACCTGGACCTGGGAGACCGCCGCCGCGACACCCTGGGCCGCATCGCCTCCATGATCGAAGAGACCTCCCGCGCCATGGCCCGGGACAGAAAGCGCCTCGCGTACCTCAAAAACCTTTCGGTCTGGCAGGAGACCGCCCGCCGCCACGCCCACGAAATGCGCACGCCGCTGACCGCCGCCCGCCTGGAGCTTTCGCGGCTCCAGCAGCAGCTCGAAGAAGACGAGGCCCGCCAGATCGCCGCGAGCGTGGGCGAAGAGCTGGAGCGCCTCGGCCGCTTCACCCAGCAGTTCACGTCCTTCGCGCGGATCCCCGAGCCCCACCTGGGCGTCCACGACCTGGGGCGCGTCGTCTCCGAATTCGTCGGCACCTTTGCCGCGGCCTGGCCCGATCTCACGCTCCGCTTCGAGCCGCCGGGTGAGGAAGTCTGCGCCGCCGTCGACCGCGACATGCTCCGCCAGGTGCTCGTGAACCTCTGCGACAACAGCGTGCTGGCGCTCCGCGCCTTTGAAGGCCGCCGCGGCATTGTCACGCTGAAGCTCGGCGAAACCGCCCGTTGCGTCTGCCTGGACGTGGCGGACGATGGCCCCGGCATTCCGGCCGAGATCCGCTCCCGCGTGTTCGAGCCCTACGTCACCACGAGAAAGATCGGCGAAGGCATGGGCCTGGGGCTCGCCATCTGCAAGAAAATCCTGCTCGACCACGGCGGCGACCTGGAGATCCTGGAGACCTCCCCCTCCGGGACCACCTTCCGCCTGACCTTCCCGCGGCCCCAGGAGGAAAAGACCGCATGACCCGGCTCCTGATCGTAGAAGACGACGAAAAAATCCGCGCGAGCCTCCTCCTCCAGCTCCGCGAAGCGGGCTACGCGCCCCAGCCCATGGC
>DATEIO010000376.1:0-2137 GCA_035278895.1 Thermoanaerobaculia bacterium
TACGCTCCGGAGAGCCTGCTCGCCAGCCAGTTCGACAGCCTGGAGCAGACCCTCTGGGCCGCGGTGCGGGCCCTGGAAGAGAACGCCTCTCTGGCCCGGCGGATGGAAAGGTGGATGGAACAGCGCGGCAACAGCCCCGGCAAGTCCCGCTACGACCGGCGCGCCCGGGAGGCCGAGAGCCACGCCGAGGCCCTGCGCAGGCTCCTCGTCGAAGAGCACGTCAAGGTGTAGAGGCCGAGGCCGGCCGCAGGTCCCTTTCAGCCGGTGGCCCGCGTTGCTGGAAGCTTTTTTCCCGGGAACCTGTTGTGTACGGTGACGCTCAGCTCGCCTCCGTACAACAGGTAGCCATGCAAGCCACCCGCCCTTCCGAAGAGGAATCCGAGGGATCGTTCGGGGTCGTGGCCCTCGCCGCGTCCGCCGGGGGGCTCGAAGCCTTCTCGGCCATCCTCTCCGCCCTGCCGGCGGGGTTTCCGGTGCCCATCCTGCTGCTGCAGCACATGAATCTGGAGCGCCCGAGCGTCCTGCCCGACCTCCTGTCGCGGATCACTCGTCTCACCGTCAAGGCGGCGCAGCCCGGGGACCGGCTGGCTCCGGGACACGTCTATGCGGCGCCTCCGGGCCGGCACCTGCTGGTCCGGCCGGACGGAGCCCTGGCGTTGTCCGACGCCCCGATGGTGAACTGCGTGCGCCCTGCGGCGGACCTGCTCTTCGAATCGCTCGCGTCGGTTTACGGCCGCCGGGCGGTCGCCGTGGTCCTCTCCGGAAGGGGATGCGACGGCGCCCGGGGGATCGAGGCCATCCGCCGGCAGGGTGGGATGACCATCGCCCAGAGCGAAAAAACCTGCAAAGCCCCGGACATGCCGGCCGCCGCCATCGAAACCGGCTGCGTGGAGATGGTTCTGCCGCTGGGGAAGATCGCGCCCGTGCTCGAGATGCTCGCGGGGCCGGATCGCGTTTTCCAGAAGCCGGGATCGAGACAGGGACTGCAAGGACAGCAGGGACTGCAGGGACGTTGAAGGCAGCCTGCCGGTAGAGCCTCCGGGGAACCGTTGTTGCATACGGTTTCCTGTCGCCGGACGATGCGCGGAGGGTCCCCCATGAAAACGCCGAGTTGTCTCCTCCTCCTGATCGTTGCCGCTCTGGGCGGCGTTTCCAATGGCTGCTCCCGCGTGGAACGCGAGGCCGCGGAGCCTGAGGTCGAGGCTCAGGCCGCTCCGGCCGCGCAGACCGCGCCGCAGGCCCGTTCCGCCCGGCGGTCGGCCGTTACCCCCCGGCCCGAGCTGGCCGAGGAGGAGAGGGCGACCATCGCTCTTTTCGAGCGCGCCTCGCCGTCGGTCGTGTTCATCACCTCGCTCGCCACGGCCGAGAACGCCTTCAGCCTGAACGCCCAGGAGATCCCCCAGGGGAGCGGCTCCGGCTTCGTGTGGGACCAGCAGGGACACATCGTCACCAATTTCCACGTGGTGGCGGGAGGCAACGCGGCGCGGGTGACGCTTTCGGACGGCTCCGACTGGGAGGCGCAGCCGGTGGGCGTCGCTCCGGAAAAAGACATCGCGGTGCTCAAGATCAACGCGCCGGCCAACCGTCTCGTCCCCCTCCCGCTGGGCAGCTCGGACGACCTCCGCGTGGGGCAGACGGTCTTGGCCATCGGCAATCCCTTCGGGCTCGACCAGACGCTCACGACCGGCGTGGTGAGCGCCCTGGGCCGCGAGATCCAGTCGCTCGCCGGCATTCCGATCCGCGACGTGATCCAGACCGACGCCGCGATCAACCCGGGCAACTCGGGCGGCCCGCTCCTCGACAGCGCCGGCCGGCTGATCGGGATCAACACCGCGATCTACAGCCCGTCCGGCACCTACGCTGGCATCGGCTTCGCCATTCCCGCGCACTCGGTCGAATGGGTAGTGCCGGACCTGATCGCCTACGGCCGCATCCGGCGCCCCACGCTCGGCATCGAGCTGGCCCCGGAGGGGGCGGCGCAGCGTCTGGGGATCGAAGGCGCCGTGATCTCCCGCGTCGAGCCCGGAACCGGCGCCGCCCGTGCAGGCCTGCGCGGCCTCTCCCGCGACCGCTTCGGCCGCTATCGCCTGGGCGACGTGATCCAGACGATCGACGGCCAGCCCGTCACTTCGATCGG
>DATEIO010000377.1:0-5317 GCA_035278895.1 Thermoanaerobaculia bacterium
AGGGCCATCAGGGGATCGACGGTCGACTGGAACTCCAGGAGGAGGTAGACGTAGATCCACTGCTTGCGCCCCTTGAAGCGGAGACGCCAGACAATGTCGCTCTCCCGCCTCTGGAGCGCTTTCTCGCTGACGTTCTCGGTCGAGACCTTCTCCAGAGTGGAGAAGTCGAGCTGGCGGACCCATTTCTCCTCGACGAACTCGCGGAGCAGATCCGCCACCATCTCGGCATGGGAAAACAGCAGTTTGTAGCCGTTATCGTGCACCGCCACCCCTTTTCCGGCACTGCTTCCAGGAATGGGGCATTTGTATACGAGTCCGCCGCGGGGCGCAAGAGCCCCCTTGAAGGACCCAAAGGACACCAAGGACTGCAAGGACTTCAAGGACCTTCCCCTGGGTGTCCTTGTTGGTCCTTAAAGTCCCTGGTGTCCTTGCAGTCCTTTGGCTTTCCCGCTCCCCTCTAACTCCCTCTTTTTGAAACGTTTACCAAATTTTTACAGCTTTCCCGGCAGCCGGGCGGGCCTTGGGGATAACATTCCCGTCCGGGCCTGCGTAAAACGGGAGAGGCCCCCGCGTGCCGAAGTGGACCGGTGCGCGCCGACCGGAGGGGATCGGGCCCGGGATGGGCCGGAGGAATCGAAGAATGCGATTGGATCGTCCGTCATCGAAGTGGTCTATCGCCCTGCTGGCCCTCCTGGTCAGCGCTCCGCTAGCTGCCGAGTGGCCGAACTGGCGGGGACCGGGGCAGAAGGCGGTCTCGACCGAGACCGGGCTCGTTTCGAAGTGGTCTCCCGAGGGGGAGAACCTCGCGTGGCACGTGCCGGACCTCGTCGGCCGCTCGACGCCCGTGGTCCTGGACGGCCGGGTGTGCGCCAACGGGCGCGCCGGGGAAGGGATCGACATGCACGAGGAGGTCGCCTGCTTCGACGCCGGCACCGGCAAGGAGCTGTGGCGCAAGCGTCTCGACGTCTACCACACGACCGTGCCCTACAACCGGGTGGGCTGGGCAAGCGTCGTGGGAGATCCGGAGACCGGCAACGTCTACGCCCAGGGCGTAGGCGGCCTGCTCGTCGGCTTCGACCGCACGGGTAAGGAGGTGTGGAAGCGCTCGCTGACCGAGGAGATGGGCTTCTACTCCGGCTTCGGCGGCCGCACCCACACGCCGATGATCGACGAGGATCGGCTGGTCGTCACCTTCGCCAACCAGGGCTGGGGTGATCAGGGTCCGCCGCGGTTCCGGACGTTCGCCTTCGACAAGAAGACGGGCGACCTCCTCTGGGTCTCGAACCCGGGCGGCCAGCCGTTCGATCTGAACACCCAGACGACGCCCGTGGTCGCCGTGATCAACGGCCAGAGGCTGCTCATCGAGGGCAGCGGAGACGGCTGGATCTATGCCATCAAGGCGCGGACGGGTGAGAAGGTCTGGGGCTTCCAGCTTTCGAAGAGCGGCATCAACACCACGGTCGCGGTCAACGGCAACGTGGTCTACGCCGCGCACAGCGAGGAGAACGTCGACTCGGGCGTGATGGGCCGGCTGGTGGCGATCGACGGAAGCGGCACGGGCGACATCACCAAGACCCACGAGCTCTGGCGGGTCGAGGAGCTGGGCGACGGCTTCCCCTCGCCGACCTACCACGACGGGCGCCTCTACGTGGTGGACAACTCCGCGAACCTCTTCGCGCTGGACGCCAAGACCGGCAAGGAGCTCTGGCGGCACAAGCTGGGGACCGTGGGCAAGGGCTCGCCGGTGGTGGCCGACGGCAAGATCTACGTGACGGAGACGAACGGCCGCTTCCACATCCTCCGCTTGAAACCGGATGGAGTCGAGCAGCTCGACATGGACGAGCTCTCGGTGACCGACAAGGCCGGCACCCGCTACGCCGAGATCTACGGCTCGCCCGCGATCGGCTACGGCCGCGTCTACTTCACCTCCGAGTCGGGCCTCTACGCCCTGGGGGACAAGAAGAAGCCGTTCAAGGTCACCAAGGACAAGCCTGCGCCGCTCGCCGAGGAGCCGGCGGCCCAGGGCGCCGCTCCGGCGGTGCTCCAGGTGGTGCCGGCCGAGGTGCTGATCCATCCGGGCGAGACGGTGCGCTTCACGGTGCGCGCGTTCGACGACAAGGGGCGGCCTGTAGCGGCCCCGGCAACGGTCGAGTGGAGCCTCCAGGGGCTTGTGGGCAAGGTTGACGGCGGCGCGCTCACCCCCGAGGCAGGCCGTTCCCAGGCGGGGACGGTGGTGGCCAAGGCGGGCGCGCTCACGGCGCCAGCCCGGGTGCGGGCGATCGCGCCTCTCCCGTGGAGCGAGGACTTCGAGAGCTACGAGGTGGGCAAGAACCCGCCCTGGTGGATCGGCGCGGGCCTCAAGTTCCCGGTCCAGGAGAAGGACGGCGGCAAGGTGCTGAACAAGCCCCCGGTCAAGGTGGGGCTCGACCGGAGCGACGTCTACATGGGCCCGGCCAACCTGTCGAACTACACCATCGAAGCCGACCTCATGGGCTCGATCAAGGGACGGAAGCGCCCGGACCTCGGGCTCATCAACAGCGGCTACACGCTCGATCTCATGGGCGCGCACCAGAAGATCCAGCTCCGCTCGTGGTCGTCGGACTACCGGGTCGAGAAGTCGGTGCCGTTCGCGTGGGAGCCGGACGTCTGGTACACGATGAAATTCCGGGTGGACCAGCAGGGCGACAAGGCCCTCGTCCGTGGGAAGGTGTGGAAGAAGGGGGAGCCCGAGCCGCAGGAGTGGATGGTGACGGCCGAGGACCCGCATCCGATCCGCCAGGGAAGCCCCGGACTCTACGGCTACTCGGCGGCCGATCTCTTTTACGACAACCTGAAGGTGACGGTGAATCAATGACCTTAAAAGATATGACCCGGAAGCTCCTCGCGGCGGGCCTTCTCGTCGCGGCAGCCCCGGCCGCCGCCCAGGTGGCGATGTTCGGCGGCGGCCCCACGCGCAACATGTTTTCGGAAGAGAAGGGCCTGCCCACCAAGTTCGACCCCGCGTCGGGGCTGAACGTCAAGTGGGTGGCCGACCTAGGCTCGCAGAGCTACGGCGGCCCGCTCGTCGCGGGCGGCAAGGTCTACATCGGCACCAACAACGAGGGGAAGCGCAACCCCAAGCTCACGGGCGACCGCGGCGTGCTGATGGCCTTCGACGCCGCTACCGGCAAGTTCCTCTGGCAGGCGGCCCATGCCAAGCTCCCGGCCGGCCGCGTCAACGACTGGCCGCTCCAGGGCGTCTGCTCCACGCCGGCCGTGGAGGGTGATCGCCTCTACTACGTCTCGAACCGCGCCGAGGTGATCTGCGCGGACACCGAGGGCTTTCTCGACAAGGAAAACGACGGCCCGGTCGTTGACGAGGCCGAGAAGAGCGACATCGACGAGGACGTGGTCTGGAAGCTCGACATGATCAGCGAGCTCGACGTCTTCCCTCACAACCTGGCGGTCGGCAATCCGCTGCTCGTGGGCGACGTGATCTACACCGTCACCGGCAATGGCGTGGACGAGGGACATGTCAACATCCCCGCGCCCCAGTCCCCGAGCTTCATCGCCGTGGACAAGAAGACGGGGAAGCTCCTTTGGGAGAGCGCGCTCCCCAGCGCCCACCTCCTCCACGGCCAGTGGTCGAATCCGTCCTACGGCGTGATCAAGGGGCGGGCCCAGGTGGTCTTCCCCGGCGGCGACGGCTGGATCTACTCGCTCGATCCCAAGACCGGCAATCTCCTCTGGAAGTTCGACTGCAATCCCAAGGACGCGGTCTGGAAGATCGGCGGTGCGGGCACGCGCAACAACATCATCGCGACGCCCGTGATCTGGGACGACAAGGTCTACATCGCCGTCGGCCAAGACCCCGAGCACGGCGAGGGCATCGGCCATCTGTGGGCGATCGATGCCACGGGTGAGGGGGACGTGACGGGCAAGAACGCTGTGTGGCACCGGGGCGGCGAGGACTTCCACCGCACGATCTCGACGGTGGCGATCGACAAGGACGGCATCCTCTATGCGGCCGACCTCTCGGGCTACCTCTATGCGCTCGACGCCAAGACCGGCCAGCTCTTCTGGACCCACAACACCTACGCGGCCATCTGGGGCTCGCCCTTCGTGGCCGATGGCAAGGTCTACCTGGGCGACGAGGACGGCGACGTGGTGGTTCTCAAGGCCGGCAAGAAGATGGAGGTGCTCCACGAGGTGAACATGGGAAGCTCCGTCTATACGACTCCGGTCGCGAAAGACGGCGTCCTCTACGTGAGCACCCGCTCGAAGCTCTTCGCGCTCCAGGAGGGCGCGGGCAAGAAGCCGGAGGCCAAGCCCGAAACGAAGCCGGAAGGTGCGGCGAAGCCGCCTGCGCCCGAGGTGTTCTGAGGAGATCCTGTGGAGATCCTGACGAAATCGTCCCTGTCCGAGAAAGTGGCCGAAGCGCGGGCGCGGTTGGACGCCCACGTGCGCGAGATCGTGGCCTGGCATTTCGATCCCAGGACCGGCAGCCCGTTCTGGCTGGAGAAGGCGAAGGGCTTCGACTTCGATCCTTTGAAGGACGTGCGCGGGTACGGCGACTTGAAGCTCTTCGGCCACTTCGAGGACTCGTGGCTGCGCGGCGGGCCGGTGCGGCGGTGGATCCCCAAGGGGCTCGCCGGCCGGCCGGCCTACGTCTTCGAGACCGGCGGCTCCACGGGCGTTCCCAAGTCGCGGGTCAACATCGAGGACTTCCAGATCGACTACGAGATGTTCGGCGATCAGCTTTCGGACGAGGGCTTCCCCCGCGGCGCCGACTGGCTGATGCTGGGCCCGACCGGCCCGCGGCGGCTGCGCCTCGCGGTCGAGCACCTCGCGCAGCACCGGGGCGGCATCGCCTTCCACGTGGATTTAGATCCCCGCTGGGTCAACAAGCTGATCAAGAACGGCAAGCCGCGCGAGCTCCAGGCCTACAAGGACCACGTGATCGAGCAGGGTTTGACCATCCTGCGCGCTCATGAGATCAAGTGCCTGTTCACGACGCCCAAGCTGCTCGAGGCGCTGTGCGAAAAGGTTTCGCTTCCGAAGATCGGCATCCAGGGCATCTTCTGCGGTGGCACCGAGATGAACGCCCAGTTCCACCGCTTCGCGCGGGAGGAGCTGGTGCCGGGGATCGATTTCGTGCCGACGTACGGCAACACGCTGATGGGCCTCGCGACGTCGAAACCTTTCGATCCGAAAAACCCGGACCGGACGGTCGAGTACGGCCAGACGGGCCGGGTGATGCTCACGACGCTCACGCGCGACTTCTTCATGCCCCGGTTCCTGGAGCGGGACGAGGGGGAGCGGGCCGAGCCGATCGAGC
>DATEIO010000378.1:0-16133 GCA_035278895.1 Thermoanaerobaculia bacterium
CGTCCCCCCGGCCTCCCCGGGGGACGCGCCGTGGCTCCCTTTTTGCTTCCCCCTGCTCTGAAACCCCGTCCCCGGGAGCGAGGCCGGTGTGGTAGGGTACGGACCCAAATCTGTCTCTAGAGAGAGGTCTCCGCATGGCAATTCACGAAGTCCCCAAGCAGGAGTACCCGGACATCGTCGGCCCGGCTCCCGAGGAGCCCCGGGGCGCCGCGTTCCGGCCGTTCATCCCGGCCGACGTGCGGATCCCGGAGCTCACGTGGTTCCCGCTCCTCCTCGGCACGATCCTGGGCATCATCTTCGGCGCTTCGTCGCTCTACCTGGTGCTCAAGGTGGGCTTGACGGTCAGCGCCTCGATCCCGGTGGCGGTGATCTCGCTCACCTTCTTCAAGCTCCTCTCCAAGGTCCGGC
Source organism: Thermoanaerobaculia bacterium (assembly GCA_035278895.1). Lineage (GTDB taxonomy): Bacteria > Acidobacteriota > Thermoanaerobaculia > Multivoradales > UBA5704 > DATARR01. The sequence continues at coordinate 409 of DATEIO010000378.1, forward strand.
CCGCGACGATCCTCGAAAACAACATCGTGCAGACGGCCGGGTCCGCGGGTGAGTCGATCGCCTTCGGTGTGGGCGTCACCATGCCGGCGATCATGATCCTGGGCTTCGATCTGGAGATCACCCGGCTGATGCTGGTGGCGGTCCTGGGCGGCCTTCTGGGCATTCTCATGATGATCCCGCTGCGCCGGGCGCTCATCGTCCAGCAGCACGGCCTCCTCAAATACCCCGAGGGCACGGCCTGCGCGGAGGTCCTCAAAGCCGGCGCCTCGGACGAGGAGCGGGCGATCGCCGCCCGGGGCTCGGCCGCGGTGGCCCGCGCCGACGCGCCCCCGGCCGCCCAGGAGGCGACCTACTCCGGAGGCCGGACGATCTTCACGGGCTTCGGCATCGGCCTCGCCTACAAGGCCGCCATGGCCGCGTTCAAGACCTGGAAGGACGTCCCGTCCAAGGTCTTCGGCGCGCCGTTTACGGCCGGCTCGATCTCGGCCGAGATCTCTCCCGAGCTTCTGGGCGTGGGCTACATCATCGGCCCGAGGATCGCCTCGATCATGTGCGCGGGCGGCGTGCTCGCCTATCTCGTGCTGATCCCGGCCATCAAGTTCTTCGGCTCGGCCGCGACCGGGGTCATCCCGCCCGGCACCGTTCCGATCGCCGACATGGGACCGGACGACATCCGCGGCGCCTACGTGCTCTACATCGGCGCCGGCGCCGTGGCCGCGGGCGGCATCATCAGCCTCTTCCGGTCGCTGCCCACGATCTGGCAGGGCATGAAGCACGGCCTGGCCGACCTCCAGCGGGGCAAAGGCGGGGCCACGGCGGGCGCCATCAACCCCCGCACCGACCAGGATCTTTCCTTGAAATTCGTGATGGCCGGCATCATTGCCCTGGTCGCCATGATCATGGTGATCCCCTACCTCCACCTCCAGTGGAACATCCTGGGCGCTCTGCTGATCATCCTGTTCGGCTTCCTGTTCGTGACCGTGTCCTCGCGCCTGACCGGTGAGATCGGCTCGTCGTCCAACCCGATCTCGGGCATGACGGTGGCAACGCTCCTCCTCACCTGCCTGATCTTCCTCGCCATCGGCTGGACCGGCCCGAACTACTACGTGACGGCCCTGTCGATCGGCGCCATCGTCTGCATCGCGGCGTCGAACGGCGGCACGACCTCGCAGGACCTGAAGACCGGGTTCCTCGTGGGCGCGACCCCGAAGTACCAGCAGATCGCGATCCTCGTAGGCGCGCTCGCCTCGGCGCTCGTCCTCGGGCCCATCCTGCTCCGCCTGAACGACGCCTCGACGGTCTACGTGCCGCTGACCGACACGACCGGCCGGATCACGGCCCAGGGCTACGCGCCGGAGCTCCGGGTTCCCGCGAACGTGCTCCAGACGCTGCCGGCCGAAAGCCTTACCGGCCCGCAGGCGGCCAACGACAAGGCCACCTACCGCGTCTGGCACAAGACGGACGAGACCGGCGGCCCCGCCGGCCGCTACCTCGTCAACGAGCAGGGCGTTCCGACCTATCTCGTGGACCCGGGCATCAACGGCATCCACCGCACCCGGCCCGACGGCTCGACGGTGCCCAAGTTCGACGCCCCGAAGGCCACGCTCATGTCGTACATCATCAAAGGCATCCTGAACCGGGAGCTCCCCTGGGGCCTCGTGCTCCTGGGCGTGATGATCGCCCTCGTCCTCGAGATGTCGGGCATCCCGTCGCTCGCCTTCGCGGTGGGCGTCTACCTGCCGCTCTCCTCGTCGTCCCCGATCTTCATCGGCGGCCTCGTGCGCTGGCTGGTCGACCGGCATCTCCGGAAGAAGCTGGCCCACAAGAACCTCACCGAAGAGGAGCTGGTGGCGGAAGGAGACAAGAGCCCGGGCGTGCTGATGGCCTCCGGCTACATCGCGGGCGGCGCCATCGCGGGCATTCTGATCGCCTTCATGGCAGGCGTTCTGACCGACTTCGACCAGCGGATCACCGAGACGATGAAAGCGGGCAACCCGTTCTTCAACGGCCCCTCCGCCGACCTCCTCTCGCTGATTCCGTTCGCGATCCTCACGGTGCTGCTCTACCTGACCGGCCGGGAGATCATCCTCGCCGGGAAGAGGGCGCGGTAACGGCTGATCCGGGGCGGCCTGCCAGAGGCCGCCCCTTTCTTCCCTTCTACAGAATCTGCCGGTAGCGCATCACCTTGGGAGGCGCGGCGACCAGCTCGCGCGCCTTGGCGCCCCACACCCTTATGTGCTCGGACCGGCCGTGCGCATTGAGATCCTCAACCGTCTCCCACTCTTCGATGAAGGCGAATTCTCCCGAGCCGTCGAGCGCCCGGGTCAAGTCGTAGCGAATGCACCCGGCCTCTTTCCGGGTGGGCTCCACCATGGCGGACAGCGCGCTCTCCAGCTCCGCTTCCCGGCCGGGCGCGGCGACGAAGATCGCGAGGACGTGAACGGTCTCTTCCGGCATCTCTCTCCTCCTATCTCCCCGGTGTCAGCCGCAGCGTGTGGACCCTCGGCCCCGGCAGGAACGGGGTGGGGTCGCCATTCTCCCAGGCTCGATGACCGGCCTGATAGTAGGGGGACATCGGATGCCCGCTCTGGCCCACGGGCATGTGGAAAAAGCCGGCCTCCTCGCGGCCCGGCGAGACCACCAGCCGCTCCGAGGCGCCGGCATACGCGTTCTGGAAACGGGGCATGTTGTCGTCGCCCGGAAGCGGCCGCGGGGGGACGTCGAGCCAGCGGCCGAGGAGCGGCACGCCCGCGCTCAGCGGATGCTGGATCCTCGTCGTATTGCGCTCCCCCCAGGTCCGTTCGGCGAGCTCCGGTCCCCTCTGGGTGACGAACCCGAGGGCTTCGTCCGCCGCGGCGAGGAGCTGCTCGTCCCAACTCTTGAACCTGGGATCGAGCAGATGGGCGGGGCGCTCGGTGACCATCTTCCAGAGCGGCTCCTCGAACTGGTGCGTCGGGGGGAAGCGCTCCTCTTCCGGGACGCCGCCCTGTCCGGAGAGCGCGGTGAACACCTGGCCTCTCACGCTGAGCCGGAACGAGCGGACCAGCCGGTAGGCGACCGAGTCCACGGAAGCGCGGCCGGTCCAGCTAGTCTCGACGAGCCTCTTCATCTCCTTCCTTTTCGGGTCCGCCGCGACCGCTTCGGGCGTCAACGTATCCAGGAGGAGCTTCCTCCAGCGATCCAGGAACAAGGCCCGGTCGTCGAGCTGGATCGCCAGCATGTCCGCAGGCGTCACCTTCTCCCGGGCGAGGAGGCCATCGCGGATCTGCCGGGCCCGGGCTCCGAGGTCGTAGCCGCCGTCGCCGAGCTTCGCGAGACTCTCGCCGTCCACCACCCGGGCGTTCGCCGTCCAGATCCGGCCGGACGGCGGATCGATCACCCGCGGCATCTCCTCCGGCGCGAGCCAGCCGTTCCAGCCGCGGGAGCCATCCGCCCACGACGTGGGGATCTGGCCGGAGAAGCCCACCCGGCGCGGCATCTGCCCCATGATCGTCCAGCCGATCCGGCCGGTCTCGTCCGCCACCACGAAGTTCTGGGCCGGGATGCCGCTGCGGTTGGCCACCGCCATGGCCTCTTCGAGCGTGCGCGCCGTCTCGAGACCCACGCTCGCGAGGTTGACGGCCTCGGGATGATGGGCGGTCCAAGCAAAGGCCCGCGGCCGGCCCTTGGAATCGGTGTCCAGGACCGGCCCCCAGATCGTCTCCTTCACCTCCAGGGGCACGTCCTCGCCCCCCTTCACCCGGATCGTCTCCTTCACCTTCGTGAACCACTTCAGCCCCTGAGGCGTCCGGTAGACGTCCGGCCGCCGGGGGTCGACCTCCAGTTGGATCAGATCCGACCAGTCGCCGTAGCTGTTCGTGAATCCCCACGCCACGTGCCCGTTGCTCCCCACGGCGATCAGAGGCGTGCCCGGAAGGGTCACTCCGGTCACGCGGAGCGAGCCCCCCTGGCCGTCCGGACGGACGATCGAGACCCGGTACCAGGTGTTCGGCACGCGGATGCCCAGGTGCATGTCGTTGGCGAGCAGCGCCCGGCCGTCCGCCGTGTGGGTGCCCGCCACCGCCCAGTTGTTGCTGCCCACGGCGAATTCCTCGTCCTCTTCCTGGAATCGGCGCAGCGCGGCCGCCTTGGGAAGGCTCCGGGGCGCGGGCGCCTTGCGGAGGTCGAAGACCTCGGGCCCGGGGATGGGCAGCGCCGCGAAAGGCTCCCCCACGATGGGCGCGTCCCACTCGGTGCCGGGCGGGCTGAGAAACGCGAACATCTCCGGGGGGAGCCGGTCGTGGAGGATTCCCAGCCTGGACTCGTCGCTGCCGTCTCCGTCCTGGAGGTCCATGAACATGGCGTGGACGGCGAGGATCGAGTCCTCCGGCTTCCAGGGAGCGGGCTCGGTCCGCAGGAGGAGATACTCGAACGGCTTCTCTCCGAGCGCGGAGAGCCCGGCGTTCACCCCGTCCGCATAAGCCGCGACGAGCGCCCGCTCCTCCGGGGAAGCTCTCTCGATCACCCGCTGCGCCACCGCCCGGAAGCGATGGATGCGGTTGGCCCGGTCGACCTCCAGGACCACCGGCCCCACGATCTCCGCGAGCTCGCCCGCGGCGCTCTTGCGCAGGAGATCCATCTGGAAGAAACGCTCCTGCCCATGGAGAAAGCCCAAGGCGCGGGCGGCGTCTACCCGGCTTTCCGCGTGGATCGTGGGCACCCCGAGCTCATCGCGGGAGATGGTGACGGGAGCGGAGAGGCCCGGTACGGCCTGCTCGCCGGCAAGCTGCGGAAGGCTCGCCTCCACCCGGCTCCGCAGCCACAGCCCTCCAGCCAGGAGAATGAGGATCAAGATCCCCAGCACGATCGCCAGGGCCCAGCCCATCCGGCGCAGAACGCTCCGGGGGCGCCCCGGACGCGGGGAGGGAGCGGGATCGGGTACAGCAGCGAGAGCTTCGGCCATCGTTTCCTCCTGAGCGTGGATGGGCCTTCGACGGCCCTCTAGTTTCCGGGAAGAGCGCCCCTCGCGCAAGAAGCCCCCCGGATTGTAATGATCCTGTAAGGATCGCTCCTGGATACTCACATCCGTTGGTTTTCTAAGCGCCAGATGTCCGGTTTATTAAAACCGAGACTGCATCCAAGTCATGAAGTCGTCAAGGAGTGGTTTGATGAAGAGAAGGATTTTTGTCGCCGTTTTCGCCCTCTGCCTGTCGCTTCTCGGCCAGAGCCATCCGGCTCTCGCGGCCGAGGACAAGAACCAGAACGATCTGTATGACCAACTCATCCAGGAAGGGTGGACGGTGGCCTCCCCCGGCGTCCTGCAGCGCAGCCTGGGCGCCGGCAAGGTCGAGACGCTGGGCTTCGGAGAGGAAGGCCTGCAATTCAAGCTCGAGACGCTGAGGAGCCAACTCGCTTTCCTTCGCGAGGAGTACAGGCATCACCCCTCGCCGGAGATCCGCCGGTCGATCCGTGCGCAGCGCACGCAGATCGCACGGGTCCTCGAGGCCCTGGACACTGCCAAGGCCGCCGAAGAGATCGATTTCATCACCGCCAAGGCCGGGATCGACTGCACGATCAAGTACGGCGCTCACGTCGACGCGTTCCCGCTGGGAGGCGGAACCCAGGGCGTCGGTGCCAATACCGATTCCTACTTCAACAGCAACTGTGGCCAGACCGGCGAAGTGTACGCGCACGCCTATGGCAAGGCCACGGGCGCAGACAACGTGATCCGGACCTTCAGCAAGAGCGATCCGACGACCGGCCCCAGCCTGCCGCGAATCGGCGGCAACGTCACCGCCTCCGCCACGGGCACCGTGGCGGGCGTCAAGGACTGCTATTCGTACTCCTATGCGTCGATGACGAGCTACGACATCGGCGTCACGTACGAACAGTCTTCGACCAACTACACCTGCCCGCTGCCGATGACCACCACGATCAGCGGACTGCTTTCGACGGCCGTCCTGGGCTACAACTGCAAAACGCTCACCTGGACCGCGTCGGCCACCGGTGGAACCGGAAGCTACACCTACACCTGGTACCGCAGCGGCTCTCAGGTGGGCACCGGCGGCTCCTACTCGCAGACGTTCTGCGGTGACAACTTCACCTGGACGGAGTACGTGAACCTTTCGCTCACGGCCCGCGACACGGCCAACCAGACGGCGCAGGATACTCACACCACCACGATCAACTACTCCGGCTCAGGCTCGACCTGCACCACCAGCGGAACCAGGATCTGCCCGGACCTCCAGTAACTTCCCTGAACAAAAGCTCATCAAGGAGAGAGAACCGTGAAAGGAAAAGCTTTGTTGACCGCCCTCGTGCTCGGCTGTGCGTCGCTCGCCGCGCAGCCCGGCTTCGCCGCCTCCGGCGAGGATCTTTTGAAGTCCATGGAAAAGGGTGGATGGCAGACCGTGGCGCCCGGCGTCATGCAGCGCGACCTGGGACACGGCAAGACCGAGACGCTCGGATTCGGAGCCGACGGCCTGCGCTTCCGGATCCAGCAGACGACCGAGCTCCTGAGCTTCCTGCGCCAGGAGTACGCGAACCATCCGACTCCGAACGTGCGCAAGTCGATCCGGGTCATGAAGGCGGAGATCGAGCGCCTCAACCAAGCTCTGGAGAGCGCCAAGTCGATGGATGAGGCGGAAGGGCTCGCAGCCTTGAACGACAAGGCTTCGGGCGGCATCGACTGCACGATCAAGTACGGTGCCCATGTCAACGCCTTCCCCCTGTCCAGCGGCAGCCAGGGCGTCGGCGCAACCGCTGACGCCTACTTCAACAGCAACTGCGGCCAGACCGGCGAAGTGACGGCGTTCTCGTACAGCACCGCGACCGGAGCCGACAACGTAATCCGGACCGCCACGCACAACGATCCGCTGAGCGGCATCCGCTCCGGCGTCAACGTGACCGCCAACACCTCGGACAACGTCGTCGGCGTCCGCGACTGTTACTCCACGGCCCGCGCGACGATGACGAGCTACGATCTCGGCATCACCTATGACCAGTCGGTCGAAAACCGGTCCTGCCCGGTTCCGGTCTCTCCGCTCAATCTGTCCGTCTCCTCGAACTGGGGCGGCTACGTCGAGGTCTACGGGACGCAGTGCGTGTCCGTGACCTGGACCGCGTCGGCCTCCGGCGGAACCTCTCCGTACTCCTATGCGTGGTACGCCGGCGCGACCTACCTCGGCTCCGGCTCCAGCTACACCCGGAACTTCTGCGGCACCAACACGAACAAGACGCAGTCGTACACGGTCACGGCGACCGCGACGGACAGCACCAGCCCCGCGCAGAGCAAGTCCGTCTCCTACGGGAACACGATCTACTACTACTCCACCGGCGGCTGCACGCAGCCGATGCAGTCGACCTCGGACGGCAAGATCATCTGCCCACAATAACCGCGAATGTCTCCAGGATCTGAGCTCGGGCGGGGCCGTTCCGGCGGCCCCGCCCATTCTTTTTGCTTCCTTGTAACGGTCCTGTAAGGAGGGATCCTTCAGACTGCTCCCATCCACGGATCGCTGCAACTCCAAGGAGCACCCCATGAAAAGATTGACTCCCCTCGCCGCCCTCCTCTCCTGTCTCGCCCTCTTCGCAGGTTCCGGCCCGGGCCTCGCGGAGGACAATGCCACCTCCGATCCTTTCGAGCGAATGATCCAGGAAGGATGGAGAGTGGTGACGCCCGGGGTTCTGCAGCGCGACCTCGGACCTGGCAAGGTTGAAACCTTCGGCCTGGGTGCCGAAGGGCTGCGCTTCAAGCTCCAGGAGATGAGGAAACAGCTCGCCTTCCTGCGCTCGGAAGCCAGGACCAACCCCACTCCGGAATTGCGTGAAGGGATCCGCAGCTATCGCGTGCAGATCGCGCAGGTCAAGAAAGCTCTGGAGACGGCTCCGGAGATCGATCAGATGGAGGCCGTCGGCGAGAAGGTGACCGCCGGGATCGACTGCACCATCAAGTATGGCGCCCACGTCGACGCCTATGCATTGACCACGAGCCAGGGCGTCGGCGCCAAGACCGATTCCTACTTCAACAACAATTGCCCCCCGCAGGCGGGTGAGGTGTACGCCCACGCCTACGGCAAGGCCACCGGCGCCGACAACGTAGTCCGCCAGTTCACCAGCACCGATCCGGCGACCGGAATCCGGTCCGGCACCAACGTCTCCGCCACCGCCACGGTCACCGTCAACGGCGTGAGCGCGTGCTACTCGTATTCCTACGCCACCATGACGAGCTACGACCTCGGCGTCACCTACTCGCAGTCGGTCGAGAACACCACCTGCCCCGCGCCGCCGCTCAATGCCACAGTAACGGACAATTACGCCGGTGCGACCCTCCAGATCTACGGTTACGACTGCTACTCGGTGACCTGGACGGCCACTCCCTCCGGCGGCGCCTCACCCTTCAGCTATGCCTGGAAGCTGAACGGCGTCACCGTCGGCACCAATTCCTCGACCTACACCAAGCAGTTCTGCGGCCAGGACACGGAGACGACCTACACCGCGAGCGTCTCCGTCACCGTGACCGACAGTGCCGCGCAGACGAAGACCGTGAGCGGCAGCCAGGCGATCGCCTATCACTCGACGCTCTAATCGCGCTCTCACGCTCGATCTTCGGAGAGGGACCGCTTCGGCGGTCCCTCTCTTTTTTGAAAGCCCCTGCCTTTGTAATGACCCTGTAAGGTTCGCTCCTCGATACTCCCCTCCGTTCCGCAGTTGTCGTCCCAAAAATCTCTCTGCTGTTCAATGCCGCCCTCTCCGTGGAAGGGCGATTTTTCGAGGACCTGCACCCAGGGATCTCATCAAGGAAAGGAATCATGAGAGGAAAAGCTTTGCTGACTGCGTTCGTGTTCTGCTGTGCTACGGTGGGCGCTTCCCACCAGGCCTCCGCCGCTTCCGGCAATCAGGATCTGTTGGAGCAGATGCAGAAAGAGGGTTGGACGATCGTGTCTCCCGGCGTTCTGAAGCGCGATCTGGGACACGGCAGGGTCGAAACCCTCGGATTCGGAGCCGACGGCCTGCGTTTCAAGATCCAGCAGATGAAGGACCATCTGAGCCTCCTGCGCCAGGACTACACGAACCACCCGACGCCGAACGTGCGCAAGGCGATCCGGGCCTACAAGACGGAGATCGAGCGCCTCACCCAGGCTCTGGAGACCGCCAAGTCGATCGATGAGTCGGAAGGCCTCGCGTCCTTGAACGACAAGGCGTCGGGCGGCATCGACTGCACGATCAAGTACGGCGCCCACGTCAACGCCTTCTCTCTGACCGGTTCGTCCCAGGGCGTCGGCGCCACTACCGACTCCTACTTCAACAGCAACTGCGGCCAGACCGGCGAGGTCTACGCCCACTCGTACAGCAAGGCCACCGGCGCCGACAACGTGATTCGGACCGCCACCCACACCGAACCGGCAAGCGGCGTCCGCTCCGGGACCAACGTGACGGCCAACACCTCGGACAGCGTCGTCGGCGTTCGCGACTGCTATTCGTACTCCTACGCCACGATGACGAGCTACGACATCGGTGTCTCCTACTCGCAGTCGGTCAACAACTATCTCTGCCCGGCCCCCCCGAATCCGGTCAGCCTGTCCGTCTCTTCGAACTACGGCACCGCGATCCACATCTACGAATACGATTGTGCAACCATCACCTGGACGCCTTCGGCCAGCGGCGGCACCGCGCCCTATTCCTATACCTGGTACAACGGCTCGACCTCGCTCGGCACCGGCGCCACCAAGTCCAAGACGTTCTGCGGCAGCAATCTCACGACGACGCAGACCTACACGATCACGGCCAACCTGACGGATAGCACCAGCCCCACGCCGCAGACCAAGTCGGCCTCCCACACGACGACGATCTACTACCACAAGCTCATCTCGGATCCGTGCGCTTCGACGGCTGGCGACAACAAGCTCGCCGTCTGCCCGTAGTCCAGACCTCAAAGCCCGGGTGGGGTTGCCTTCGCGGCCCCACCCATTTTTATTCCCGCCTCCGCCCTCCTGTAATGATCCTGTAAGGATCGCTCCTCGATACTTCCTCCGTCTGAGTAGTTCGTTCAGAACCATTCTCTGTTGTGATCAACGTCCGGTCTCCCGGGCCGGACTTATTTTGAAGCCTCCCAGAGGCCTTATAAGGAGTGAGTTGTGAAGAGAAACGTCTTGTTCGTCTCCCTTGCTGTTTGTCTCGCGTTCTTCGGTGCTTCCCGCCCGGGCCTCGCCGCCTCGGATCTGACCGGAAGCCTGCAGCAGGAAGGCTGGAAGCTCGTGGCTCCCGGCGTGCTGCAGCGCAGCCTGGAGAACAACAAAGTCGAGACCCTCGGATTCGGCGCCGAAGGCTTGCGGTTCAAGCTCGACGAAATGAAAGCCCACTATGCCTTCCTGCGGACCGAGCTCGAGCGCCAGCCGGACAACAAGGATCTGCGGCGGGCGATTCGCGCCCATCGGGCGGAGATGCTGCGCACCGCGGCGGCACTCGAAAACGCCAAGTCGGCTGGTGAAATGGGCTCGATCAGCGAGAAGACCGCCGGCGGAATTGATTGCACGATCAAGTACGGCGCCCAAGTGAACGCCTTCCACCTTACCGGAGGCACTCAGGGCGTCGGCGCCACCACGAATTCCTATTTCAACAGCAATTGCGGCCAGACCGGCGAGGTGTACGCCCACTCCTTCAGCAGGGCCACGGGCGCCGACAACGTGATCCGGACCGCCTCCCACACCGATCCGATGTCCGGCGTCCGCTCCGGCGGCAACGTGACGGCCTCTACTTCGAACACCGTCGCTGGGGTGCGCGACTGCTACTCCTACTCCTACGCGACGATGACGAGCTACGACATCGGCGTCACCTACGCGCAGTCCGTCTCGAACTCGGCCTGCCCCAACCCGATAAACGTGGACGCCTACGTGGATTACAGCTACGTCCAACTCTACGGATATGACTGCCAGACGGTCACCTGGTACGCCTCGGTCTCGGGCGGAAACTCCCCGTATTCCTACACCTGGACTCGCAACGGCTCCTATCTCGGCTCCGGCCCCTCGTATTCGGAGATGTTCTGTGGTTACAACTACTCCTCGAGCTATGGCGCGGACGCGACGGTGACGGTGACCGACAACTCCTCCCCCAGCCAGAGCGACTCCGCTTCGGCGTCGACGTGGATCTACACCTACGCGAACAGCTCGAACTGCGGCGGCTACCCGTATTACGAGATCTGCCCGCAGCAGCCGCTCGACTGATCGGCCCCCGGGAAATCCAGGCCGGCACTCCGGCTCTCATCGTCCAAGGGTGGGACCTTAGCGGTCCCACCCTTTTTACTGCAAGAGGTTCCGGAGGCCTCGCCGTCTTCTGCAGACCTGGAGAGCACAATTTCCGCTGTAATGACCCTGTAAGGATCACTCTTCAATACTTTTCTTGTTCGCAGGATCGCCGTTCTTTCAGTTGTCTTGAACGTCCGGTCAGCCCGGATGAATTCCGTCGTGATGTGTGAAAGGTAAACGTCAAGGAGAGCTTTCATGAAGAGGACTGGTTTGTTCGTCTCCCTCGCAGTTTGTCTCGCATTTTTCGGTGCTTCCCGTCCGAGCCTCGCCGGCTCTTCGAACGAGCCGCCAGCCGGTCTGCTCGGAAACATGCAGCAGGAGGGATGGAGGCTCGTGGGTCCCGGAGTGCTGCAGCGCAACTTGGAGAACAACAAAGTCGAGACCCTCGGATTCGGCGCCGAAGGCCTGCAATTCAAGCTCGACGAAATGAAAGCCCACTATACGTTCCTGCGGGCCGAGCTCTTACGCCAGCCGGAGAACAAGGATCTGCGGCGGTCGATCCGCGCCCACCGGGCGGAGATGCTGCGCACCGCGGCGGCACTCGAAAACGCCAAGTCGGCCGGCGGGATGGGCTCGATCAGTGAGAAGACCGCCGGCGGGATCGACTGCACGATCAAGTACGGCGTCCACGTAAACGCTTTCCATCTCACTGGAGGCTCCCCGGGCGTCGGCGCCACGACAGATTCCTACTTCAATAGCAACTGCGGCCAGACCGGCGAGGTGTACGCTCACTCGTTCAGCAGGGCCACGGGCGCCGACAACGTGATCCGCACCGCCACGCACACCGACCCGATGAGCGGTGTCCGCACCGGTGGCAACGTGACGGCCTCCACCTCGGACACCGTCGTAGGTGTGCGCGACTGCTACTCCTTTTCCTACGCGTCGGTGACGAGCTACGACCTTGGAATCACCTACGAGCAGTCCGTCTCGAACTCGGCCTGCCCCAATCCGCTCAACGTGAGCGCCTACGTCGACTACAGCTACGTCCAGCTCTATGGATACCAGTGCCAGATGGTCACCTGGACCGCAGCGGTTTCGGGCGGAAATTCCCCCTACTCCTACACCTGGACTCGCAACGGCTACTATATCGGCTCCGGCCCCACGTATTCGGAGACGTTCTGCGGTTCCAACTACTCCTCGAGCTACGGCGCGGACGCGACGGTGACGGTGACCGACAACTCCTCCCCCAGCCAGAGCGGGTCCGCTTCGGCATCGACGTGGATCTACACCTACTATTCCGGCGGTGGCGGTGGTGGCACTACCTGTGGTGGGTCCAGAGAACCTGGTGTGATCTGCAACATTGACTGACCTCCCCCGCGGGGCCGCTCCGGCGGCCCCGCCCGTCTGTCTTGTCTCGCTCTCTGTAATGATCCTGTAAGGTTGGCTGCCGAATACTCCCCCCTTGTCCGCTGGACGGTTCTCTTTTCAGCATTGCGCGCCCGGGTTCCAGACGTCAGTCACTGCGTCCGGGCGAGTTTGTCAGAGTGGTTCGAACGGTCTTTCAAGGAGAACTTCATGCAGAGAAGCGCCTTCCTCCCTGCTCTCGCGGTCTGTCTCGCCCTCTTTGGTGTCGTCCCTGCCAATGCATCCTCTGCAAATCTGCTGGAGCAGATGAAGAAAGAAGGATGGCAGCTGGTGGCCCCCGGAGTCCTGCAGCGGGATCTGGGTCCCAACAAAACCGAGACGCTCGGTTTCGGAGCCGACGGCTTGCGTTTCAAGATCCAGCAGATGAGCACGCATCTCACCTTCCTGCGAGAGGAGTACGCGCAAAAGCCGACCCCGGCGTTGCGCAAGGCGATCCGGAGCTACAAGGCGGAGATCGAGCGTCTCACCCAGGCTCTCAAGACCGCCCAGCCCATCGACGAGTCGGACGGTCTGGAGGCGATGGGCGAAAAGGTGGTCGGGATCGACTGCACGATCAAGTATGGAGCCCATGTGGACGCGTTCGCCCTGGGCGGCGGCTCTCAGGGTGTCGGCGCTACCACGGACTCCTACTTCAACAGCAACTGCGGCCAGGTCGGTGAGGTGTACGCCCACGCGTACAGCAAGGCCACGGGGGCCGACAACGTGATCCGGACCGCGACCAAGACCGATCCGGTGTCCGGCGTCCGGTCCGGGGGCAACGTCACCGCCGCGGCCTCGAACACCGTCCTCGGTGTTCGCGATTGCTACTCGTATTCGTACGCCACGATGACGAGCTACGACCTCGGCGTCTCCTACTCGCAGTCGATCGAAAATCGCTCCTGTCCCATCCCGATCACCTTGAGGGTGGACTCGAGCGTCGGAACCTCCCTCCACATCTATGGAACCGACTGCCTGTCCATCATGTGGAGCCCGGTGGTCTCCGGCGGAACCTCTCCCTATAGCTACACGTGGTACAACGGCGCGACCTACCTGGGCCTCGGGGCCTACTACTCGAAGTCGTTCTGCGGCGACAACACGACCAAAACGCAGACATACACGATCACCACCAACGTGACCGACGGCACCACCCCCACTCCGCAGACCAAGTCCGCTTCCCATACGACGACGATCTACTATCACGGCACGACGACGACCACGGGCTGCGTACAGTCGTCGACCTCGGACAAGACCTCCCCTCCTCCTATCTGTTCCTGACGGATCTCCAGGATCTGAGCGCTGCTGAACGAACGGGGCCGCTCCGGCGGCCCAACGCGTCCTCTGACGAGAGCCGCTCCGGAAACGGATAGACTCTCCCCGCCATGTCTGAGCCGACCTTTCCCGACCTCCGCGCTTTTTTGGACCAACTCCGCCGCGACGGCGACCTCGTCACCGTCGAGGCTCCCGTGGACGCCCGCCTGGAGGCGTCCGAGATCCACCGCCGGGTGATCGCGGCCGGAGGGCCGGCTCTCCTGTTCACGAACGTGAAAGGCGCGGACTTTCCGCTGGCCACCAACCTCTTCGGCACGGCGCGCCGGGCGGAGATGGCCTTCGGCACCCGGCCGCTGCGGCTCATCCGCCGGCTCGTGCATCTCGCCGAGACGCTCCTCCCGCCCACGCCGGGCAAGCTCTGGAGCGCCCGCGACATGGCGGCGGAAGCGCTCCGGATCGGCTCGAAGCGCCGGAACACCGGGCCGGTCGCCGACGTGGTCACGAGCGACGTCCGGCTCGACCGCCTGCCTGTCCTCACCACCTGGCCGGAGGACGGCGGGCCGTTCATCACCCTGCCTCTCGTCTATACCGAGCACCCCGACGGCAAGGGGCACAACCTCGGCATGTACCGGCTCCACGTGCACGACGCGCGGACGACCGGCATGCACTGGCAGATCGGCAAGGGGGGCGGCTATCACTACGCGGTGGCCGAAGCGCAAGGGAAGGCCCTGCCCGTCACTGTCTTTTTGGGCGGCCCGCCCGCGCTCATCCTGGCCGCGATCGCCCCGCTCCCCGAAAACGTTCCTGAGCTGATGCTCGCTTCGTTGATCGTAGGCGAGCGCCTGCCCCTCGTGGCTCCGGGCCTCGGGGCGCACCCGCTCGTGGCCGGGGCGGAATTTGCGCTGATCGGCAAGGTCCCGCCCGGCGTCCGCCGTCCGGAAGGTCCGTTCGGGGACCACTACGGCTATTACTCGCTCCGCCACGACTATCCGATTTTCGAAGTGGAGAAGATCGCTCACCGGAAGGACGCGATCTATCCGGCGACGGTCGTGGGCAAGCCCCGGCAGGAGGACTTCTTCATCGGCGACCTCCTCCAGGAGCTGCTCTCGCCGCTCTTCCCGCTGGTCATGCCGGCCGTCGAGCAGCTCTGGTCCTATGGCGAGACGGGCTACCACTCGCTGGCCGCCGCCGTGGTCAAGCAGCGCTACAAGCGGGAGGCGATGGCCTCGGCCTTCCGCATCCTGGGCGAGGGGCAGCTCTCGCTCACCAAGTTCCTGCTGGTGACCGACCGCGCCGTCGACCTCAAGGACTTCCGCGCCACGCTCACCCACATCCTCGAGCGCACCCATCCCGAGACCGACCTCTACGTCTTCTCGAACCTCTCGATGGACACGCTCGACTACACCGGCCCGGTGGTCAACGAGGGCTCGAAGGGGGTCTGGCTCGGCCTGGGAGACCCGGTGCGCGATCTCCCCCGCGGCTTCACCGCCCCCGAGATTCCCCAGGGGATGACCGACGTCCACGTCTTCTGCCCCGGCTGCCTGGTGATCGGCGGCCCCGCCTACGCGGACGACCCCGGCGCCGCCGCCAGCCCGATCAACTTCCTCTGGACCACCTTCACCCGCTTCGAGCCGGCGGCGGACCTCCACGCCGCGGCCACCGGCCTGGTCCGCCACCACGTCTCCTACACGCCGCCGATCCTGATCGACGCCCGCATGAAGCCCTGGTATCCCAAGGAGCTCTTCGCGGACGAGGAGACGGCGGCCACCGTGACGCGGCGCTGGAAGGAGTACTTCCCCGGCGGCAAGGTGGAGATGGGGGATTCGGGGA
>DATEIO010000379.1:0-3551 GCA_035278895.1 Thermoanaerobaculia bacterium
GCTCGGAGATGGCGCCGGCCGCCCGCGCCAGGGTGTCGAAATCGGGGAAGTAGGCCACGATCTTGTCGGGACGCAGGAGCCCCGGAGCGTCCTTGCCGATCTTGAACTGCGGGGCGCGGGCCGCGGCCAGGGCTTCGAGAATGCGCCCGAATCCGCCGGCCAGGGCTTCGGGCTCCGGGCTCACGTAGAGCTTCCAGGTGGCGCCCGCTCCTCCCCCGCCCGCCTCCTTCCCCCGCGAGCGCCAGCTCAGCCAGCCGTTCGTCTCGCCCATGGAAGCCCACGCCGAGTCCAGGAGGCGACGGTGCGGCCCGCCGGGACCGATCCCGAGGTGGCGCTCGACGGCCGCGGCGTCGGGAAGGACCCGCTTCCAGGCCGGCGTCAGCGGCCGGCGGTTGTAGGCATAGAGGCGGGCCGAGAGGCGAAGGGGGTCCTGGACGTCGAGCTCCTGCCCGTAGCGGAGGGCTTCCCGAGAGAGCTCCGCGAGCCGCCCGCCGCCGCGCTCCGCGCCCTCCCGTTCCCAGAACAGGTCGAACGCTCCCGCGCCGGAAACGAACCCGGCGGCGGCCTCGATCTCGAGAATCGAATCCGCCACGAGCCGCGCCACCACCCGCTCGGCCTCGACGCCCGCCACCCGCTCGAAATAGGCGGGAAGCAGCCCCGGCTCGCGCAAGGTCAGGAGGAGGAGAGCCGTTTCCCGGTCCACGGACTTGACCGACAGGACGGCACCGTCCCGCGGCCGGAGCACACCGTAGAAATCGGGGTCCTGCGGAAGATCCGCCAGGGCTTCGCGGACCGCGGGCTCCAGGCGGTCGAAGAGCACCAGCTCGTAGGCGGGGTTGGCGCGGAAGGTGCGCCCGAGGATCGCGCGCGATCGGATGTCCGGCATGGTCTCTCCCTCGGTTTCTGCACGGTCCGGCAGCGCCCCGGAAGGCGCTGCCGGACGATTCTAGCGCCGCGGTCTACCGCAGATTCTGCTTCATGGCCTGGAGCTCCTCCAACGCCCCCTTGAGCCGCCGCTCCAGATCCTCGGCCTCCTGCAGCGTCTTCGGCCGGGCCGCCTCCGCCTGCGTCTTTTCGAGCTGCTCGACCTGGGCGAGCTGCTCCTGGAGCTGCTGCTTCAGGACTCCCAGCTCGCGGATCGGATCTCCCTGCCAGACCGAGCCGCCGCACGGATCGCCCGACCCGGCCGGGCAGCCTGTGAACCCGCCGCACGGATCCGGGCTGAAGAAGCCGCAGCTCCACCGGCACCCCCACTTGCTGATGAATCCGCAGGTATGGGTGTAGCAGGTGACCGGCGAGACGAAACCGCACGTGAAGTTGGCGCAGGTGAGGGTGATACATCGGACCGGTCCGAGGTTCTGTACACCCTCCGATACGACGTCGACAATGAGGTCCCTGAACTTGAACGGCATGTTCGAACCTCCTCCGGGATCGATCCCGGGGAACGCGCCGGGCACCGTGTCCGGCGCGCAGCACGCCCTGCTCAAAGCCAAGGGCGTCCTCTTTCTCTGGCGTCCCAGCTCTTTTCAGCGTTACAGACGAAGTCTCGTCAAAAAGGGGATTGACCGCCGGAACGCCGCTCGTTATCTTAACGGTGTTAAGTGAAGGAGCGCCGTTATGGGAGTCAAAGAGAGACGCGAACGGGAACGGGAGGAGATCCGGGGGAAGATCCTGGACGCGGCCCGGGAGCTGTTCGTCAACGAAGGCTACGAGGCGGTCTCGATGCGCAAGATCGCCGACCGGATCGAGTACTCCCCCACCGCCATCTACTTCCATTTCAAGGACAAAGAGGCGGTCATGCGCGAGCTGTGCGACGCCGACTTCCTGACGCTCGCCCACCAGTTCGCGGAGATCGGCAGGATCGCCGATCCCATCGAGCGGCTGCGGGCGACCGGCCTCGCCTACGCCGACTTCGCCCTGAATTACCCGAACCACTACCGGCTCATGTTCATGACGCCGCACCCGCCCCACGATCCGGAAGAGAGCGCCATCCGCAAGGGGAACCCCGAGGAGGACGCCTACGCGTTCTTGAAGTCCACGATCGAGGAGGGGATCGCGCAGGGCCGGTTCCGCCCGGAGCTGACCGACGCCGAGCTTCTCGCCCAGGTGAACTGGGCCGCCATGCACGGCGTGGTCTCGCTCCAGATCGCCAAGTGCAACGACGACTGGATCGACTGGCGCGACGCGGCCGACCGCATCCGGCTGATGCTCGACGCTCTGATCCGTGGCCTGCTGCGGGAGGAGAGGTGAGATGGTCGACCTGGCCCGGAAGAACCTGCTGCACGACAAGCTGCGCTTCCTGATCACCGTATCCGGCGTCGCCTTCGCGGTGACGCTCGTCTTCGTCCAGGTGGGGCTCTTCATGGGCCTTCTGGACAACGCCTCGATCACCATCGAGCACCTGGACGCGGATCTCTGGGTGACCTCCAGAAACACCGCGAACGTGGACTTTGCCCAGACCTTCCCCGAGACCGCGGTCCAGCGCGTGCGCTCGATCCCGGGCGTGGAGCGGGCGGACAACCTGATCGTCTGGTTCATGACGATCGCGCTCCCCACCGGCTCGAAAGAGGGGACGCTCGTCTACGCTCTCGAAGACTTCGAGCGCTGGAACCTCCCCTGGAACGTGACCGAAGGAAACCTCCGGGACCTGCGCCGCGGCCGCTATTTCTTTCTCGACGAGTCCGCGGAAAAACGGTACGGAAAGTTTGCGACCGGCGAATACCGCGAGGTGATCGGAAACCGCCTGAAGATCATCGGCCGCACGCGAGACGCGCTCTCCTTCAGCACCACGCCGATCTCCTTCATGGACTACCGGCTCGCCCAGCAGATGTCGCCGGACGAGCTGTCGGGAAACACCACCTACGTGCTGATCAAGCTGGCCCCGGGTGCGGATCTCGAGACCGTGCGCCGCGAGGTGCAGCGCCGGCTCCCCTACAACGACGTGTTCACGAAATCTGAATGGGCCGAGCGCTCGCGTCGCTATTGGGTGGAAAGCACGGGCCTGGGCCTGAACCTCGCGATGACCGTATTTCTGGGGTGCCTCGTGGGGATCGTGGTCGTGGCGCAGACGCTCTACACCTCCACGATGGAGCACATCAAGGAGTTCGGCACGGTCAAGGCGATCGGCGGCAGCAACGGCACGATCTATCGCATTCTCGGCAAGCAGGCCGCGATCTCGGCCGTGGTGGGCTTCCTTCTGGGAGGCGCCATGGCGTGGTTCCTCCGGCCGGCCATGGCGAGCATCGGCTTGAAGCTCATCATCTCTTCCTCCTTCGCCGCCACCGTGGCCGTGGGCACGGTCGTCCTGTGCCTGGCCGCTGCCATGATCTCGTTCCGCAAGGTGGCGAAGATCGATCCGGCGCTCGTGTTCCGCACCTGACCTTTTAAAAATTCGACAGGAGAGGCTTCCATGCCAGTCCTTCACGCGGATGACGTCACCAAGGAGTTCCGGGAGGGCCGGGAGACCGTGTCGGTGCTCCGCGGCGCTTCCTTGACCCTGGAGCGCGGCGAGGTGGTCGCGCTCGAAGGGCCTTCCGGGTCGGGGAAGACGA
>DATEIO010000380.1:0-12844 GCA_035278895.1 Thermoanaerobaculia bacterium
AGATCCGCGTGACGTCCGAGCCGCTTCCCGTCGATCCCCGGCACAACAGCAAGATCGATTATGGGCGACTGCGCGAATGGCTGATTCGATAAGAGAAGGAACGACCCGGCAGTCGCCGTTTCCGCTGCGCTTGAAGGCGTACCTGGCCGAGCGCTTCCCCGTGCTCGGGCACGGCGTGCTCATCCTCGCTTACTACTCTTCGAACCAGTTTCTCGCGCGGGCGCTGACCGAGCCGGGCCGGCCCATGCACTACGACGCCACGACCCTTCTCGGCGCCGTGACGCTCTTCTGTTTCTTTTTCCACCTGCGGGTTTTCGATGAGCACAAGGATTATGCCGAGGACCTCGTCCACTATCCCCAGCGGGTGCTCCAGAGCGGCGTCGTCACCTTGAAGGACTTGAAGATCCTGGGCGGGATCGCTATCGCCCTGGAGCTTCTGCTCTCGGCTCTCCGCGGCCCGGGCACCGCCGTCGCCTGGCTTGCTGCGTTCGGATTTTCGGTCCTCATGTTGAAAGAATTTTTCGTGCGCGACTGGCTCAAGCGGCACTTCCTGGTCTATGCCACGAGCCACCTTCTCGTGATGCCGCTTCTGGCGCTCCTCGTCTTCAGCTTCGCGACCGGCCGCTGGCCCCGGGAAGCCCCTCCCTGGTTCTGGCTCTACGCCTGGGTGGGCTTTTTCGTCACCTTCAACTGGGAGGTGTCGCGCAAGATCCGCGCGCCCGAGGACGAGATCGAAGGGGTGGAGACCTACACCCGCATCTTCGGAACCTACGGCGCTGCATACCTCGTCCTCTTGATCCGCGTGATCGACACAGCGCTCGTGGCGCTGGTCGGCTGGCACCTGGGGCTTTCCTGGTGGTTCTACGCCGCCCTCGTCCTCCTCTTCCTCGTCTGCCTGGTCGGTTTCTTTCAATACCGGTTCGACACCAGCAGGAAAACGGCGAAGAGGATGGAGATCTACGCCGGCCTGTACATCATCGCGTTCGACGTGATCCTGGCCGTGGCGATTGCGCAAAAGTGGGGGATTCAAGCGTGACGGAACCGCTCGTCGCATTCGGCAGAGGAGAGGCGCGGCATCTCGGTGGCAAAGCCTCGAATCTCGCGATCCTCGAATCCCGAGACCTCCCTGTCCCCCCGTGGTACGCCGTCACCACGACCGCGTTCCGCCGGGCGCTGGAGGCCGCCGGCCTTCCGCAACGTATCGCGGTCCACCTCGCCGTAGTTTCCGGGGAAGAAGACCTCCGCAGCGCCTCCGCAGAGATCCGGAGTTGGATCGCGGCCATCCCGCTGCCGCCCGGCCTCGAAGAGGAGATCTCTGCGGCCCACGCGGCGCGGATCGGAAGAGACGCCTTCGTCGCCGTCCGCTCCTCGGCGGCGGGGGAGGACGCAGCGGGGGAGTCCTTCGCCGGGCTCCACGACAGCTTCCTCTACATCCGCGGGCGCGATCGGCTGCTCGAAGCCATCCGCCGCGTCTGGGCCTCGGCCTACAACGAGCGGGCCCTGGCGTACCGGCGGGCCAAGGGCATCCCGTGGGATTCGATCGCCGTCGCCGTGGTCGTCCAGGAGATGATCGACGCCCGGTCGAGCGGCGTTCTCTTCACTGCCAACCCGAACGACGGCAACGTCCACCAGGTCGTCATCAGCTCTCTCTGGGGAGCCGGCGAGGGGCTGGTCTCCGTGGGGCTCGACGCGGACACCTTTCTCGTCGAAAAAGACACCCTGGCTGTGGCCGAGACGATCGCTGGGAAGACCGAGCGGATGGTGCTCGACACGGCAGCCGGCGGGGGCCTCGTCCGGGAGCCCTTGCCCGAAGATCTGCGCGAAAAGAGCAGCCTCTCTCCCGAAGAGGTCCTCGCCCTGGCCCGCCTCGGCCTCGCCATCGAGCGGCATTACCGCCGGCCGCAGGACGTCGAATTCGCCGTGGACGCCTCAGGAACGCCGTTCATCCTTCAGGCCCGCCCCGTCACGACCGTCCATGAAGCGGGCCCCGCGGCCGGCAACCGCCTGCTGTGGGACAACTCGAACATCATCGAAAGCTATTCGGGCGTGACCTCGCCCATGACCTTCAGCTTCATCCGCCGGGCCTACTCGATCGTCTACCACTGCTTTGCTGAAGTGATGGGGATCGACGCGAAGACGGTCAAGGCCAACCGCGAGGTCTTCGAAAACATGCTCGGGCTGTTTCATGGGCAGGTGTATTACAACCTCCTCAACTGGTACCGGCTCGTCCGCCTCTTCCCGGGCTTCAACTACAACCGGAAGTTCATGGAGTCCATGATGGGCGTCCGCGAAGAGGCCCGGCCCGAAGAGGAGCCCGCCTCCGAAGGATCGGCCGCGGACCTCTTCGCTCTCGTCCGTCTCGTGGGGCGCTCGGCCGGCAACTTCCTTCGCATCCGCCGCATCGTGGGAGATTTTCAGGCGTATTTTCGCGAGCATTACGAACGCTGGTCCGCCCTGGACTTCCGCGCGCTCGCCCCTCACGAGCAGGCGGCGCTCTACCGGGAGATGGAGGAAAAGCTCCTTTGGGAGTGGAAAGCTCCGATCATCAATGACTTTTTCGTCATGGTTTTCTACGGGACGCTGAAACGCCTCTGCGTCTCCTGGTGCGGTGACGAGTCCGGCTCTTTACAGAACGATCTCCTGGCCGGTGAAGGGGGGATCGAAAGCACGGAGCCCACCCGAATGCTCCTGCGGATGGCCGCGCGGGCCCGGCAGGACCCGGGGCTTTCCCGGCTCCTGCTCGAGCGTCCACCCGAGGATCTGGCCCGGGAGATCCCCGCCGATCCGCGCTTCGCGGAGCTGGCGGGAGAGATCCGTGAATACCTCCGCCTCTACGGCTTCCGGGGCGTCAACGAGCTCAAGCTGGAAGAGCCTTCGCTCAAGGAGCGTCCCGCCTTTCTCTACCAGGTGCTGCGCAACTACCTCGCGGCGGCCGATCCCGCGAGCCTGGACGTGGCCGCCATGGAGGAGCGTGAGCGCCGCATCCGCCGGGAGGCCGAGGCGCGCGCCTTCGCCGGTCTCTCTTTTCCGCGCCGGTTTCTCTTCCGCCGGGTCCTCGAAAACGCCCGCCTGGGTGTCAAGAACCGGGAAAACCTTCGCTTTGCCCGCACCCGGATCTATGGAGTCCTCCGCGAGCTGCTCCAGGCCGTGGGAGAAAATTTCGCGGCCGAGGGACTCCTGGATCGCGAAGACGACATTTTCTACCTCACCCTGGACGAAGTCTGGGACTTCACCAAGGGCCGCGCGGTCACGACGGATCTGAAACGTCTCGCCGCCCTCCGCCGCGAGGAATTCGACCGTTACCGGCGTGAATCCCCGCCCGCCGACCGTTTTGAAACTTTCGGAATCCCTTATCATCGAAACCTTTTTCACGGCCGCCCCCGGGCCGCGACTCCGAACGCCGACGGCCTCCTCCGCGGTACCGGCTGCTGCCCCGGCGTGGTCACCGGTCCGGTCAAGGTCGTCCGCACTCCGTCCGAAGGCGCCCGCCTGGACGGCGAGATCCTCGTGGCCGACCGCACGGACCCGGGCTGGGTCCCGCTCTATCCCTCGGTCTCCGGCCTCTTGATCGAGCGCGGGAGCATCCTGTCCCACTCCGCCATCGTGGCTCGGGAGATGGGGATTCCGGCCATCGTAGGGATCGCCGGGCTGGTCGACACGCTCCGGACCGGCCAGGTGGTCACGATGGATGGGGGAACGGGGACGGTGCGGGTCGAGACGGGCTCCGCAGACATTTCCTAGAAAAGTTCCGCTGGCTTTGTAACGCGGGAGCCCCTTCTCCCGCCTATGGTCTGCGGTATGGAATCGTAACGTCCGAAAGGGAACCTTCAAACTTGTGAACCGCGAGCTCAGCTCGTCTTTATTCAAGGAGAAAATTCAATGAAAAAGCACATCGCCGTCCTCGGCGCTTTTGCCCTTGCCGCCCTGATCGCGCCCGCGGCTCACGCGCAGGCCACCCGCACCTGGGTCTCGGGTGTGGGCAACGACGCCAACCCGTGCAGCCGGACCGCTCCCTGCAAGACCTTCGCGGGGGCCATCTCGAAGACCGCGGCGGGTGGCGAGATCTCCGTCCTCGACCCGGGCGGCTTCGGAGCCGTCACCATCACCAAGGCCATCACCATCAACGGTGAGGGTACGCTCGCCGGCATCACCAACTCCTTGACCAACGGGATCATCGTCAATGCCGGCGTCAACGACAAGGTCATCATCCGTGGCATCTCGATCATGGGCGCGGGCAACGGGTTGAACGGCATCCGTTACCTGGCCGGCAAGGACCTGACCGTGGAGAACGTCACCATCGAAGGCTTCACCGGCCGTGGCATCGACGTGAGCCTCACCACCACGGGCAAGCTGTTCGTCCGGAACACCAAGATCTCCGAAGGGGGTACGGGCGTCTTCGTCACCACCACCAGTGGCCAGGCGCAGGCCATGCTGGAAGGCGTTCACCTGACCGGCCTGACCAACGGCTTGGATACCGGCGCCAACGGCCGGGCCACGATCACCAACTCGGTGATCTCCGGCAACGCCTCGAACGGGCTCCTCGCGAGCGGCTCGGTCTCCCGTATCAACGCGGACAGCTGCCAGATCTCGTTCAACGACCTGGCCGGTGTCAACGCCACGAACAGCACTGCGATCATCCGTCTCTCGAACAACGAGATCGTCAACAACAACGCGGGGATCAGCTTCACCGCCGGGGCGTCGATCGAGTCGAGCGGAGACAACCGCGTCGCGGGCAACGTTTCGACCACGCCGCCCAACGCCGTTCTCGTCGTCCAGTAAACCCGGCCCTCCTGAGGGGGGTTCGGGCCCGGACTGAGCCCCCTTCCTCATCTCCCCTGGCGGCGCGCCATGTTAGAATCGCGCCAGGAATTGCAGTACCCGCCCCCTGTGGACCGCGAATTGAGGCACAATCGAAGTTTCGCCTCGATTCAACAAATACCTGCAGAGCCATCTTACTCAGGAGAGATTCTCATGAAACAGCGCAGCGTCATCCTTTTCGTCCTTGCACTCGCACTGATGATCGTTCCGGCTGTCCACGCGCAGGCCACCCGTACCTGGGTTTCGGGCGTCGGTGACGACATCAATCCGTGCAGCCGCACGGCCCCCTGCAAGACCTTCGCGGGCGCCATCTCGAAGACCGCGGCGGGCGGCGAGATCTCGGTTCTCGACAACGGCAGCTTCGGCGCCGTCACCATTACCAAGGCCATCACGATCAACGGCGAAGGGAATCTCGCCGGCATCACCAACTCCCTGGTCAACGGGATCATCGTCAACGCCGGAGTCAACGACAAGATCGTCATCCGTGGCATCTCGATCATGGGCGCGGGCAACGGCACCAACGGCATCCGTTTCCTGGCCGGCAAGGATCTGACCGTCGAGGACGTCACCATCGAGGGCTTCACCGGTCGTGGCATCGACATGAGCCACACCACCACGGCCAAGCTGCTCGTCCGGAACACCAAGATCTCCGAGGGGGGTACGGGCGTCTTCGTCACCACCACCAGCGGCCAGGCTCAGGCCATGCTGGAAGGCGTTCACCTGACCGGCCTGACCAACGGCCTGGAGACCGGCGCCAACGGCCGGGCCACGATCACCCGCTCGGTCGTCTCCGGCAACGCCTCGAACGGGATCCTCGCAAGCGGCTCGCTCTCCCGCATCAACGTGGACGGCTGCCAGATCTCGTTCAACGACGTGGCCGGGGTGAACGCCACGAACAGCACCTCGATCATCCGTCTTTCGGACAACGAGATCGTCAACAACAACGCGGGGATCTCGATCACCGCCGGGGCGTCGGTCGAGTCGACCGGAAACAACCGCGTCGCGGGCAACGTTTCGACCACGGCGCCCAACGCCGTACTCATCGTCCAGTAAACCGGTCCTCCCGAGGGGCTCGGGCCTGGCCTGAGCCCCCTTCCTCCCTCCCTCCTGCCCTCGAAAAGTTTCTTTGGGTCCCGCGGCGGCGCGCCGTGCTAGAATCGCGCCAAGATTGCAGGCCCGATTTGCAGACTCGGGAGATCGAGGCGCAACCAGGAATTGCGCCTCGAAGTCATTAAATACATGCAACACCGTTTTGCTCAGGGAGGGACTCTTCATGAAACAGCGTAGCATCGTTTTCTTCATTCTTGCTTTCGCTCTGCTGATCGCGCCGGCCGCCTATGCGCAGGCCACCCGCACCTGGGTTTCGGGCGTCGGTGACGACGCCAACCCGTGCAGCCGCACGGCCCCTTGCAAGACCTTCGCGGGCGCCATCTCGAAGACCGCGGCGGGCGGCGAGATCTCGGTCCTGGATAACGGCAGCTTCGGCGCCGTCACCATCACCAAGGCCATTACGATCAACGGGGAAGGGAACCTCGCCGGCATCCTTTCCGCCGGCACTAACGGGATCATCGTCAATGCCGGCGTCAACGACAAGATCATCATCCGCAACGTCGGGATCAATGGCGGGGGCACCGGCTTGAACGGCATCCGCTTCCTGGCCGGCAAGGATCTGACCGTCGAGAACGTCACGATTGAAGGCTTCACCACGCGTGGCATCGACATGAGCATCGCTGGCAACGGCAAGCTGTTCGTCCGCAATACCAAGATCTCCGAAGGCGGCACTGGCATCTTCGTCACCACCAGCGGCGCCAGCTCGCAGGCCCAGGCCATGCTCGACAACGTCCACTTGACGGGTCTGACCAACGGCATCGAGGCCGCGACCAACGGCCGTATCACGATCAACCGCTCGGTCATCTCCGGCAACGCCTCGAACGGGCTCCTGGCCAGCGGCACGTTCCCCCGCATCAACGCGAACGGCTGCCAGATCTCGTTCAACGACGTGGCCGGTGTCAATGCCACGAGCGCGAACGCGATCATCCGTCTCTCCGACGACGATATCGTCAACAATAACGCGGGAATCACCTTCGTCGCCGGTGCGAGCATCGAGTCGACCGGAAACAACCGCGTCGCGGGCAACGTTTCGACCACGCCTCCCAACGCCACTCTCATCGTCCAGTAAGCCCGGTCCTCTCGAGGGGCTCGGGCCGGAGACTTCCGGCCTGAGCCCGCCGGGGCTCTGGTAAGATCCCGCCCAATGCGGATCTCCCTCTGCGAAAGTTGCGGTGCGCCGCTCGCCGCGGCGTGGGACCGGCTGGTCGTGGTCTGCTCCTACTGCGGGGGGCAGAACACCCCGTCGGCCCCTGGGGAGCCCATCTATCCGTCGATGCCGGTCGACAGCCGCCCCCGGTTGAACGTCGGCGGACGCACCTGGGTGCTCACCGGCCACCTCGCCTCGGGTGACGGCTGCGACGTGTACCAGGCGCGCTGGGTCATGCGGCTGGGAGAGCTCGCAGTGGTCAAGGTCCTTCGCTCCCTCTCCGACGCGGACCTCCTGCGCCGGGAATGGACGGTCCTCGAGCGGCTCCACGCGAGCGAGATCCAGGGCGCGGTCCACTTCGCCGGGCTCCTGCCGCAGCCCGAGGCGTTCGGGGCCGTGCGCGACCGGCGGGAGGAGCGCCTCGCCGCCGTATACCGCTGGCGGCCGGGGTTCTTCCTGACCCTGGAGGACGTGGCCCGGGCCCATCCCAAGGGCATCGACGGACGCGTCGCGGCCTGGATCCTCAAACGCCTGCTCGAGCTGCTCGGGTGGGTTCACCGCGCCGGGTTCGTGCACGGCTCGGTCCTTCCGCCCCACATCCTCGTGCAGCCCCGCGCGCACGGCGCGACCCTCGTGGGGTGGAGCACCGCGGGCGCGGCCGGAGAGCCGCTCGCCGCGGTGAGCCGCGCCTGGAGCGACCGCTACGCCCTGCGCACCGGAGAGCCGCTCGCGCCGGCCGCGGATCTCACCATGGCCGCCCGCGCGGTCCGCGAGCTCGTGGCCGGCGGTTTTCCCGGCGGTCTCGGCGCGCTCGTCGAAGAGGCCGCCGCCGGACGCTGGGAGGACGCCTGGGCGTTGCGCGAGCGGCTCGACCAGGAGATCCGGACGGCGTACGGACCGCCGTCGTACAACCCGCTGCCGATGCCCGGCTGGGAGCTGTCGAAATTCTGAGACATCCGGAGGAACTATGGGATATGGGTCTTACAGTCACAACGCGCACGTCGCCATGACCAGCGCCCGGGCCGCGGCGCCGGGCAAGGAGGTTTTCACCCAGGCGGCCTGCCACCCGCTGATGAATCCTCAGGGGCTCAAGCTGCGCGAGAGCCGCGATTCCGAGCCGCACCCCAATTCGCTGGGCGTCGTCTTCGCGTTGGACGTCTCGGGATCGATGGGCGAGATCCCCAAGAAGCTCGCGGTCGAGACCCTGCCCGCGTTCATGAAAGCGATGCTCGACGCCGGGGTCGCCGATCCCCAGGTGCTGTTCATGGCGATCGGCTACGCGGACGGCGATCGGGCGCCCGTTCAGATCGGCCAGTTCGAATCCACCGAGCGCCTGATGGACCAGTGGCTGACCTGGATGTACCTCGAAGGCGGGGGAGGCGGCGGCAACGAGAGCTACGAGCTCGCGATGTATTTCGCCGCCCGCCACACCGACATGGACTGCGTGAAAAAGCGGAACCGCCGCGGCTACCTCTTCATCACCGGCGACGAGCCGCCCAACCCGGTCGTGTCGGCCTCCCAGGTCCGCAACGTTTTCGGCGACAAGCTGCCGGGCGACATTCCGGTCCGCGACGTCATCGAAGAGGTTCAGCGCAGCTTCGAGCCGTTTTTTCTCATCCCCGATCTCGCCCGCGCGAAGAACATCCAGGCGGGGTGGCGCGACCTCCTGGGCGACCGGGTGATCGCGATGGAATCGCCGGATGACACCTCCTACGTGGCCGCCGGGCTCGTCTCGCTGCTCGAAGGCGCCGTGGCGTCCCTCCCCGAGTTGGGCAAGCGGTTCGAGGCGAGCGGCATCCCGGTCCAGAGAGCCCGGGCCGTCGTGCGGGCGATCGAGCCTTTCGCCGCGAGCATCGGCCGGGACGGAGCGCCGGAGCCTCCGCTCCGGGGCCCGGCCGTGATGCCTGCGGGAGACGGCCCGAGCGGCTGGGACCGGTGACGGCCGGCCGCGAGGCCTGGGCCGTCGTCGATCTGGGCTTTGGGGACGCGGGCAAGGGGACGATCGTCGATTTCCTCGCCCGCGAGCGCGGCGCCTCGCTCGTGGTCCGCTTCAACGGCGGCGCCCAGGCCGGGCACAGCGTCGTCACCGGCGACGGCCGCCATCACACCTTCTCCCAACTCGGCGCGGCCTCTTTCGTCCCCGGGGTGGGCACGCACCTCGGGCCAGCGTTCGTCTTCCACCCCGGAGCGCTGCTCGTCGAGGCCCGGCATCTCGCCGCCCAGCAGGTGCCCGAGCCTCTCGCGCGGCTCACCGTAGACGCCCGGGCCCGCGTGATCACCCCCTTCCAGCAGGCAGCCGGCCGCCTTCGCGAGCTCGCCCGCGGCTCCGCTGCCCACGGAACCTGCGGAGTCGGAGTGGGAGAAGCCGTGGCCGACGCCCTGGACGGCCGGGACGACGTCCTGACCGCGGCCGATCTTCGCGACCTGCGAGGCGCCCGCGCGAGGCTCGTTGCGCAGCAGGAGCGCAAGCGGGACGAGCTGGCAGAGGCCCAGGGACTCGAAGATCCGCGGGCCGTGGCCGAGTGGGCGGTGCTGGACGATCCCGCCCTGGCCGACCGCGTCCTCGCCGCCTGGGCGCCGCTCGCGGACGTACGGATTCTCGATCCGTCCGCGGCCGAGCGCCGGATCCACGCCGCCGATCGAATCCTTTTCGAAGGGGCCCAGGGGGTACTCCTGGACGAGACCTGGGGCTTTCATCCCCATACCACATGGAGCGACTGCACCTTCGCAGGAGCCGAGGCGCTGCTCGCGGGAGACGACCGCCCCCTGCGCCGCCTGGGCGTTCTGCGCGCCTACGCCACGCGTCACGGCTCGGGTCCTTTCCCCACCGCGAGCCCGGAATTCGACCGCGCGCTCCCCGAGCCCCGCCTCGATCCCAAAAGCTGGCAGGGAGCCTTCCGCACCGGCCCGCTCGACACCGTCCTCCTGCGCTACGCGCTCGCCGTCTGCGGAGGAGTCGACGGCCTGGCGCTCACCTGCCTCGACCGCATCGCAAGCTGGCCCGTCGTCCCGCTCTGCCATACCTACGAAACGGACCACCACGGCCCCGTCTCCAACCTCGACCCCGGCCCGGCGGCCGACCTCTCCCACCGCGAGCGCCTCGGCCGCTGGCTGGGCCAGGTCCGTCCCGTTATCGACAACGTGGCGCCGTCCGATCTCGCCCGCGAGGTCGAGCGGTGCCTCGGAGCCCCGGTCTGGATCGTGGGGGAGGGGCCTGCCGCCGGGGACAAGCGGTGGGGCAGCGTCCTACCTCCTGGTTAGCGGGCCGTAGGAGCGGGGAAGAGATCGTCTACGCTTTTCGGGGCGATCACCACGTGCCCCCTGGGTATCCTCAAGAGTACTTCGGCAGGGATCGCTTCGGCAGCAAAGTACGTTGGAGGAGTCGTGTTACCCATCTCTTTGTACCAGAAGTCGAAGATTCTCAGTGCATCCGCTTCCCGGTCCAAGGGCATTTCAAAGGCGATCCCCTTTTCCGAAGGGAGCATTGGCGGCGGCGGGGGCATATCAAGAAAAGACAGCGCTTGGTCCGTAGTTACCGCCGCCGCCGCTATGGAGGGCGAAGGCAACCAGCCGTCCACCAATGAACCGGTTGTCTTCTTGATCACGAGGACCCCGCGTGAAGGAGCCGCAGTGTTCCGGCGACTCCACTTTTCCGCGCGCCGGTAAGTTCGCTCCAACTCCCAGTCCTTAACATCGTCGGTAGCAATAACGGGAGCAATACGGGTTCGCCACTTCATAAGATCCAACCAATTGACGGGCCGAAAACCCAGCGCTAGGAGTGCGGCAAAGCCACACCAATCTGGGAACCAGGGTATTCTATGAAAGAACTCAACAAGCGCCGTGCTCCAATCCGTGATGGTCATCTCACGAAGATCCAGCTTGAGAAGAGTGGCAGGGGGAACTGCGGCCGCGACCGCCAGGATATCGATCCATTGTGGCTCCGCCAGGCGGCGCGCATGAAAGAACAGCTCCGTCCTGTCCAACCAGGAGCTCCAGGCTACGCCTTGAATGTAATCGAGATCATGGACTGGAAACTTTTCAACGAGCTTGAAAGTGTCTTCTAGGGTTGTTTTCCAGGCGCTCAGACTTGCGTCTAATGCTTTGATCTGGAAGCTTGGCAAGGAATCATCCTTCCACTGATCTTGGAGAATTTTCTTCAGAGTCTCCGCCACTTCCAAGTCTGTTTTTTCGGAGAACCGATAAGCACGAGCGATGGCGTCGAGTCCGATGAGAATCTTCTGTTCTCGATCTGCTTCCTTCAAGGCCTGCCCGGCCATAAGGCCGCAGATCAGGGAGTGGGCGATCATCTCGCTGCTTCGAGACAGAAGCCTGCAATACTCCTGGACGCACCGGACATCGTTTTCGAACGACGCGCTGTTCCGGCCCTTGCTTTTGAGATTTGCGATGGCCGTCTGCACGGTGGGCCACGCCGGCGTGGTAGGGATCACCCGCAGGTGGCTTGAGAGGGTCGAGAGATCGATCCGGCTGAGAGGCGACGGGATCATAGAGTCAAATCCTCGAGTGTTTTTGCGAAATTCTCGATAAAGTCGGTGTACACCTTCCAGTCGAGAGAACCTGAAGAGACCTCCCGCGAGGCCGGTTCGGCAGCGCTCGCCAAGGCCGCAGACGGCGCGGCTTCCGGAACGGCGGACTCGATGGGAATCCCATCGGAATCGAACCGCCACGTGAATTTCCACGTGTCTCCCTGGCGGAGGAGAGGCAGACCCAGGCTGCCAGAAAGGAGATCCATGACCGAGGCATCGATCTTTTTCTCTCCCCGGGCCTCCCGCCGCCGGTTCAAGGTCTGGAACGCGTTGCCATACCTCCCCCGGTCCGAGAGCAGGAGGGCCAGCTCGCGCACTTTTCCCAGAAGAAGCTTGACGTTGCCTGCTGACACGGGGGCTCTCTCCGTGGGATCGTCCTCCTCTTCCTCCTCCAGTCCCATCCGGCCTTCCAGATACGAGCAGAACTTCGCCTCGCTGGCGTCCCCGAGATCGATCTCCGGATCGCAGGCCCAGCAGCGGGAGAGATAGTAGAGAGCATCGTTGACCAGCCGGCCGAACTCGGGCTCCCGGTTCAGCCGGTCCAAGAGGACGGGGTCTTCGAACACGATCTCGATCGCCAGTTGCATGATTACCGCAGCCATGAACGAGGTCCGGTCGCGCACTTCACCGGGATGAAGGTCTACGTTGTCCTTTCCGTCGTTCAGCGCTGCGAGCCGCCGGTGGAGATCCAAGGCATGCATCTGAGACTGATGAAGCAGCACGAAAGAGAGGAACAGCCGGTCGGTCTCGTCTTCCGAGACCTCTCCTTCCTGTGCGATGGCAACGTCCCGGGGCACCTCGGGGGCCGGCGCCGCGGCCGGCGGGCCGGGGGGCGTTGCGGGCTGGGGCAGAAGCAGGAGCTCGTCGAGATAGGCATGAAAATCCCGGGGCTGGTAGGTGACGAAAAGCCGGTGCGTGAAATAGGTATATTCCACCGGGTAGGGCCGGCTCGCCCCGCGCTGCGTCATCTCCTCGAAATAGCTGCGGTCGGTGAGGAAGCAGAAGAAGGCGCGCTCGGCCACCAGCTTTTTCAGGTAGTGGACCATTTTGACGATGCGTTGCGAGAGCTGATCCACCTTGTCGAGCTCGTCCACGACGAAGACGGGAGCGAGGCCGGCGGCCAGGAGCCGTTCGATCAGGATCGGCAGAGCCCGGTCCAGGGTCGCCACGGAAAGGTCGTAGAGGAAGGTCATCTCTCGGGACATCGAACGGTCCAGCGAGCGCA
>DATEIO010000381.1:0-2076 GCA_035278895.1 Thermoanaerobaculia bacterium
GGGGTGCCGCCCGAGACCGTTCCGGGCACAAGGAGAATCCCATGAGACCATTCCGACTGCTTGCCGTTCTCGTCCTCGCGCTTTTGCCAGGGGCGCCGCTCTGTGCGCAGCACATGATGCCGGGAGGCCCCACCGTGGCCATCCTGGTCTTCGAAGGGGTGCAGATCATCGACTTCACGGGTCCTTACGAAGTCTTCGGCCAGGCCGGGTTTTCAACCATCACCGTGGCGCCGTCTGCGGGGCCGATCCACACCAGCATGGGGCTCGAAGTGACGCCCTCCCATACGTTCGCCAACGCGCCGGAGGCGGACATCCTCCTCCTGCCCGGCGGCGACGTGGACCCGCACCTCGACAATCCCCAGATCATCGCGTGGGTCAAAGAGCGGGCGGCCAAGGCCGATCATGTGATCTCCGTGTGCAACGGCGCCTTCTTCCTGGCCAAGGCCGGGCTTCTGGACGGCTTGACGGCGACCACGTTCTACGACCTGATCCCGCGCTTGAAGGAGGCTGCGCCCAAGGCCCGGATCGTCTCGGACCAGCGCTACGTGGACAACGGCAAGATCGTCACCACTGCGGGGCTGTCTTCGGGGATCGACGGCTCTCTGTACCTGATCGAAAAGATCAAAGGCCGTGGGCTGGCGCAGCAGGCGGCGCTCAATATGGAGCACGACTGGAGACCGGGCTCGGGCTTCGCCCGGGCGAGCTTCGCGGACCGCCACCTGCGGAGCCTCTTCGGCCGGAGGCTCCGGCCGGAGGTTCTGGGAGGCGAGGTCAAGGTAGTGAGCACCCAGGGCGACAAAGACCGCTGGGAAGCCCGCTGGGAGATCAAGACGCAGATCCCGCTCGTGGATCTCCAGGCCGCGCTCGCCCTGTATCTCACGGAGCAGGGAAAGTGGGTGCCGAAGACCGCGGGCTCCACGCGGGAGTGGCGCTTCACGGACGAGGAGCAGAAGCCCTGGAACGCCTGGGTGGAGTTGGAGCCGGCGGCGGGTGCCTTCGGAGAGTACCGGATGGCGATCCGCGTCGAGCGGGCGGGGGCGTGAGGCCTACGGGTCCAGCCACAACCCCAGGGCCACGTAATCCTCATCGACCCGATAAAACTCCCCGATCGGAACCGTCCCCGAGTGGTACCCGAGGCCGAGCCTCCAGCGGCGGTCTCCGGCGGGGATCAAGAGGCCGAGCTGGAGGGTAGGGTCAACCTGCCAGTCCCTCTCTTCGAAGGCTCCGAGATCCATGGCGGCGTACCAGCCGAGGCGCCCGTGCCCGATGGTTCCGGGGGCTTCGTGCTCCAGGCCGAGCTGGAGGCGGAGTGGCTCCTGGCCGATGTCGTCTTTCGTGGCGAAGCCCCAGCCCGCCTCTCCGTAGGTGCGCCAGCGACCGTCGATCGACCAGCCGGCTCCCAGAACGGCTTCTTCCCGGGTGTAGCCGATGCGCCGGCGGCCGGTCCGCTCGGCGTATTCGTCCCCCACGTGGCTGGAGATGTGCTTTGTGCCGAGTTGGACGCTCACTCCCTGACCGAAGGTGGTGCTCACGAGAAAGCCGTAGGTGCCGTCCCAGCCGACGTTGTCGAGCGAGTGGTCGATGTCGAACTGGCCGGTGAAGCCGGCTTCGATGTCCGCCTGCCAAGCGCCTTCCCCGGTTCCCAGGCGCAGCAGCCCGAAACGGCCTCCGAGCTTCAGGCCGACGCGCCGGTCTCCGGAGTCCGGGGATCTGGGGATCGGGGTAGTCGAGAAGCATGACTCCGAACTGGGGCCGCCGCGGGTCCGCCAAGTAGGCGGGATAGAGGCTCGACGACGGAAACATCTCGTAGGCCGCGGCGCCGCGAGCCGCCAGGAGCAGGCCGAGAGCGGCTATCCGGAGGAGGGTGGGCATGGTGGAAGGGATTCTATCGGGTAGAATCGTCGAAATTCCGATTCCGCGAGGTGAGACATGGCCGATGGGCAGATCCCCGGCATCGACGTGAGCCACTATCAGGGCACCGTGAGCTGGCAGCAGGTGGCAGGGGCGGGGATGGCGTATGCGTTCGTCAAGGCGACGCAGGGCGTGAGCAGCGTCGATTCACAGTTTTCGGTCAAC
>DATEIO010000382.1:0-3621 GCA_035278895.1 Thermoanaerobaculia bacterium
CGCGAACCCGGTCCCGGCCCAGCCGGCTCCGGCTCCGCCCGCGACCGCGCCGTCCACGCCGCCCGCCTCGGCCGGCGACGAAGAGCCCGAGGTGCTGGCGCCGGCCGCCCAGGCGCTCTACGACCGGGGCTACACCCTCTATCACCAGGGGCATTTCGTGGATGCCGAGGCGAGCTTCCAGCGCTTTCTCCAGGCGAATCCCGGCAGCGAGCTCGCCGACAACGCCCAGTACTGGATTGGCGAGTGCCGCTACTCCCGGAGCGACCTGCGCGGTGCGCTTGCCGCCTTCCGCGAGACCGTGGAGCGTTATCCCAAGGGGAACAAGGTGCCGGACGCGATGCTCAAGGCCGGGCAGTCCTTGGAAGGGCTGGGCGACGTCGAAGGCGCCCGCGTGACCTACCGCGAGGTCGTCCGCCGCTTCCCCGGCACCGCCGCCGCCGCCGTGGCGGAAGAGCGCCGGGCCAAGCTGCCGTAAAGGTGGACGGGGCCGGAAATCTCAAGCGCCACCTGAAGCGTGGCGGGGTAAAGCTTGACAGGAGCAAGCGAAGGCTCTATTTTAAAGCATAGCAGCCTTACTATAGTTTACCCTCCACGGCGTCTCAGGAGGCCCTTCATGAGAGTGCGGCTTTCCAGTTTCGTGCTGGCGACCTTGACGGTCGCATCTACTGTGTCCTTTGCCGCGGAGCAGCCCCCGCGCAATCTCCATCTGGTCAACGGCCACTGGACCGCCTGGGAGCCGCCGACGCCCCCCGAGGGCGCGCAGGTCCACGTCATCCAGAGCGGCGACACGCTCTGGAGCCTTGCGGCGCAGTATTACAAGGACCCGTACCTCTGGCCGCAACTCTGGGAAAAGAACAAGTACATCCTGGACGCCCACTGGATCTACCCGGGCGACCCGCTGCTTCTAGGCCCCGACGCGGCCACGGCCGGACCCCTGGCGGACGCCACGGGAACCACGCCGGACGGCACGGGCACCGGCACCGGTGATGCCGAGGGCACCGGCGACAAGAGCGACACCATTCCCGGCGTCCTCCCCGCCGCGCAGGCCGTCCTGTCGCCGGTCCCTCTCGGCTACGAGAGCGACATCTACTGCGACGGCTACGTCGGCGACCTCGCGGAGACCTTCTCCTACAACATCGTGGGCTCCGAGTATGAATCGCTGTCTCCGGACCGGAGCCGCGACATGTTCACGATGGCCGGCCGGACCATCCAGGGCCGCTACGGTTCCGCGTACACGGTCAAGTACGGCCTGTCCATGGGGGACATCGT
The DNA here is from genome assembly GCA_035278895.1 of Thermoanaerobaculia bacterium. Taxonomy (GTDB): domain Bacteria; phylum Acidobacteriota; class Thermoanaerobaculia; order Multivoradales; family UBA5704; genus DATARR01. Next base: position 1,270 of record DATEIO010000382.1, read on the forward strand.
CTACCTGGACGGCGGCCGGGAGAGAGGCATGTCCGCAGGCACCCTCTTCAGCGCGGTTCTGCCGGAAAAGCCCGTCCTCCACCCGCTCACCCGCGAGCCCATCGGCCGCTACTATCGCTACCTCGGCCGGATCCGGGTTCTCTCGACCCAGGAGAACACCGCGATCGGCGAGATCGTCCAGGCCTGCGACTCGGTCCTGGTTGGCGCCCACCTCGTGCCCTTCGAGCCCGTTCCGGTGCCGCTCGGCCGTCCGAGCGCCATGCGGCCGGTCAACTTCCCCGCCTCGATCGACACGGTCAACAGCGCTCCGTACATCGTCTACGCCAAAGACGACCTGATCGCCCTGGGCAAAGACCACGTCGTCCACATCAACGTGGGCTCCGATCAGGATGCCACTCCCGGCGACGTCTATACGATCTACCGCGAGAACACGAAGCCAGGCCTGCCCCCCCTTGTGATCGGTGAGCTGGCCGTCCTCTCGGTCCACAAAGGCTTCTCCGTCGCGAAGATCATCGAATCGCGCTACGCCATCTACCCGGGCGACCACATCCTTCCGAAGTGAACCGCGCTTCCGTCCACCGGACCCTCAGGCACGTTCCTGAGGGTCCTGGTGTGGTATTCTGGGCGTTCCATCTTTCGTTGAGGGCCCCACACTTTGGCAGACCAAACACTGAATGGGCGTCTGTACCAGATCGTCGATGAGCTCGTTCGCCGGGGCGTGACACTGGAGCAGGCCCGCCGGGAATTCGAGAAGCAGTTCATCGTCGCTTCGCTCAAGTCCAACCAGGGCAACTTCTGCCGCTCCGCCAAATCCCTGGGGGTGCACAGGAACACCCTCCGCAACAAGGTCTCCGATCTCGGGATTGGCGCCGAGGACTACGACTTGACCGGCCGCCGCCCCATCCGCCGGAGAAACCCGGTCACCTGAGCCTCCCGCCAGCCTCTTTCTGGCATCTTTTTCGCATTAGAAAGACCCTCAGGTAATCGAAGGCCACCCCGGGGCTCATGCCTGGGGTGTGTGCTTTTTTCAAAGACCAAGATGCATCCTCGGCTTTTCGTCTATCCGGACGGGAGGTCCGCAGTGGGGAAGCGCAAGCAAGAGGGCCTTGGCCTATGAAGCGACGAATGTTCCGGATCCCGTTCACGGTATCCGCCACGATCCTGTTCCTGGTGGTCTCGTTCAACTCCTCCGAAACGACTTCCGCGGTCCGCGATCCTCATCAGGTTCCTCTTCCGTCCGACGACAAAGTGGTCTTCGAGGACCTCGCCTCCTGGGTGGCCGGCTCCCGTCACGGCCGCGACCTCCAGGTAATGAGCTCCGAAGACCTGGATGCCGCTTTGGACCCCCAGCCGCGCCGTTTCGGCCTGTTCCCCCAGGATCTGGGGGAGGAGGCCCGCCGCGACTACCTGGAAGATCTCCCCTACGGCTCGATTCTCGCCGCCGCGGCCGAGCGCCACGACGTGGACGGCCTCCTCCTGGCCGCCGTGGTGGACGCCGAGTCCAGGTTCCGTCCTCGGGCCGTCTCGCCCAAGGGAGCCGTCGGGCTCATGCAGGTCCGCCCCTCGACCGGCAGCATCTACGGCGCCACCGACCTGACCGATCCCAAGGTCAACGTGGACGTGGGCTGCCGCTACCTCCGGAGCCTCCTCGAAACCTACGATGGCGACATGGAGCTCGCGCTCGCCGCCTACAACGCCGGCCCCGCCGCCGTTGAGCGCTACAACGGAGTCCCCCCCTACCGCGAGACCCGGGCCTACGTCGAGAAGGTCCTCTCGCGCTACGAGCGGTATCAGAGAGAGATGTGGAAGACGGCCAAGGGGCCGCTGGGAACGGCGGGGTAGGAATTACACCCTGGGGGCGCAACAGGCTGCGCCCCTCCACGTCACGCCAACCCGGCACCCGCAAGCGTCAGGCCGGCGCCGATCGCCAGGCGGGGATCAGGCGCGGCGGCTTTCGCTCTTCTCGGGGATCTGCTCGGCCTCTTCCTCCCCCGCTTTCAGTCCCCTCTTGAAGTTCTTGATGCCCTCGCCCAGCCCTTTGCCGATCTGCGGGAGCCGGCTGGCGCCGAAGAGGACCATGATGATGAGGAAGATGATGAGCAGCTCGGGAATACCAAGACTAGGCATGAGGAGGAGCACCATTTCTGGATAAAGCATCCGTTCGTCCTCCGGGCCCGGGATGGGCGCCAGAGGGTCCAGTCTAGCAGATCAGCCCGCCGTGGGGGTCAGCGCCGGGGCCCAGGCGCGGGCCAGGTCCTCCGTCAGCGCCGCGCTCTCGGGGACCCGGGCGAGATGGCCCAGGCAGCGCGAAAGCGTCCCCGGGATGAGCGGCAGATGGCGCTCCGCCCCCCG
>DATEIO010000383.1:0-9358 GCA_035278895.1 Thermoanaerobaculia bacterium
CAAATCGAGCGCCCAGGTCCCCCAATTTGAGGAGGCCCGGTTGAAGCTTCGCGTCCTGTTTGTCGGCAACAGCCTCACGTACACGAACGACCTCCCCGGGATCGTGCAGGCGTTCGCCACGGCCCGCGGGCAGGAGATCTATGTCGATTCGGTGACCCTGGGCGGCGCCAACCTGGAGGATCTCTGGGACGACGGAGCGGCGCTCGACGCGATCGCCAAGGGCAAGTGGAACGTCGTCGTCCTCCAGCAGGGCCCGTCGTCTGCGCCCGAAAGCCGCGAGCACCTCCGGGAGTGGACCCGGAAGTTCGACGCCAGGATCCGCGAGGCCGGCGGGCGGACCGCGCTCTACATGGTCTGGCCCACCCCGGACCGCATCGCCTACTTCGACGACGTGCGCGAGTCGTACCGCCTGGCGGCCCAGGACGTCAAAGGCATCTTCTTCCCGGCCGGCGAGGCGATCCGCGAAGCCCAGCGCCGGGGCGTCGGCGCGGCGCTCTACAGCGGCGACCTGTTCCACCCCTCCGCCGCCGGCTCGTACGCCGCGGGATTGTCCATCTTCGGCATGCTCTCGAAGAAGCCCCTCATCGGGCTCCCCGCCCAGCTCAAGCTCGCGAGCGGCCGGACCATCCGGGTGTCCCCGGAGGACGCGAAGATCCTGCAGGAGTCCGCGCTGGCAGTGAACCGGAAGTACGGGATCCGGTAGAGGAGCGAAAATTAAAAAGGACCCAAAGGACTTAAAGGACCTCAAGGACAAAAACGCTGTCCTTGCTGTCCTTTAGGTCTTTGAGGTCCTTTAGGTCCTTCAAACCTCCACCCCCTACCCCGTGATATCTTCACCCCCGGCCGGTGAGTTTCTTCCCGTTTCCGAGGGCTCCATGAAGATCTGGATCGATGCAGACGCAGCTCCCCGCGAGGTGAAAGAGGTCGTGTTCCGGGCCGCCCGGCGGCTCGAGATGGAGACGGTGCTCGTCGCCAACCAGTGGCTTTCGGCCCCCGAGGGCAACCCCTTCGTCTCGGCCATCCAGGTCGAGGGCGGGCCGGACATCGCGGACCGCTACATCGCGCAGCACGCCGAGCCGGGAGACGTCGCGGTGACGGCCGACATTCCGCTGGCCGCCCGGCTGGTCGAAAACCAGGTGATCGTCATTGATCCGCGGGGGGACGAGTACACCGAGGACAACGTGGGCGACCGGCTCGCCGTGCGCGACCTGATGGACGGTCTGCGCGACTCGGGCCTCCAGTCCGGCGGGCCCCGGCCCTATACGCCCAAGGACCGGCAGGCGTTCACGGCGGCCCTCGACCGGACGCTCACCCGCGCCCTCAAGCGCCGCTAGCGCTCCCGCGACAACCAGTTGTTCCGCAGGTGATCCGCCACGAGCCGGAACAGGTTCTGGTCCAGGACCCTTTCGCGGACGCTCGCCATCAAGGCGATCCACAGCGCCAGGGTGTCGCGGCGCAGGCCCCAGGTTTCGAGAACGGGATAGGCCTGCTGGATGAGGCCCTCCGCCTCGTCGAAGCGCTCGAGGCGCAGCAGCACCTCCGAGAGGTCGAGCGAAATCAGGACGGCCTCGAAGTCGAAGCCGCTTTCGAGATAGAGGTCGCGCAGCTTGCGGAAGGTCTGCTCGGCGTCGCCCAACGCGCCCAGGTCGCGCGCGATGGCGCCTTCGAGCCATTGGTAGCGGGTGCGCGTGGCCAGGTCCGGGAAACGGTTGTAGGCGCTCCGCGACTGGGCCAGGAGGGCCCGCGCGTCCTTCGGACGCCCGAGCTCCAGGAAGCAGTGCGCGATCGTATGCCGGCCTGAGAGCTCGGCGTAGGCGTCCTGCTCGGGATCGATCAGGACGAGGCCCCGGGTGGCCAGGAGCAGGCCGCGGTCGGGCTCCACGTGGCAGATGATGCTCGCCTGCTGGAGGAGCGCGTATCCCACGGACCGGCGGTCGCCCGCCTCGCGATAGAGGCGGACCGCGTCCTGGAGCGTCTCGACGGCCTTTTCGAACTCGCCCCGGGCGCCCTGGAGGGCCGCCAGGCCGCTCGCCAGGGCCGCCTCTTCGAGAGGATCGCCGGTCCCCATGGCCAGGAGAGCGCGGGCGGTTTCGAACGCGGCCGTGGCGGTCTGGAAGTCGCTCGCCGCACGGCTGGCATTGGCGAGCGCCACCCGGGACGCCGCCCGGAAATCATGCACCCTCGCAGCCCCGTAGACGTCCGGCGAGATCAGGTCCGACACGGCCACGGCGAGCTTCGCCAAGGCCACGCCCGCGGCCGGGCTCTCCCGCGTCGCCGGGCGGCAGCGCGTGAGAACGGCCTCGTAGAGCCCCCAGTGCTGCAGGGAGGCGTCGTTTTCGACGAGCCACAGGCGCCGGGTGTGCGGCTCCGGCTGTAGCCGGCCCGTCCACTGCGCCTCACCCAGGACCCGCTGCCCCGAAACGTCCGCCGCGGCCGCCAGACCCCGCGCCTGCAGCGTCACGAACGAGGCCGCGTAATCCCAATCCGCCGCGTCGGCGCCTCCCAATCCCCCTTCCACGCGGCGGACCAGCGTCAAGCAGCGAGGGCAGGAGGTGAGGAGGTGACGGACGACCTCCTGCCCTTCTTTCCGGGAGAGAGCCCCTTCCACCAGGCGCTCGGCCTGGCGTTGGGTGACGTGCCTGCGGATGCTCAACATGTTCATGCTCCCTGGCGAATTGATTAAGTCTACCCGGAGGAGGGGAACTTTGGAAGAAGAACAGCCGCGAGCGAGCGACCTGGCAGGAGCTTAACAACTCTTCAGGGTTTCGGACACCCCCAGGGATCGATCGTCGACCGGCAGTCCGAGGTCTGGGTCCGGTCGGTAGGTGGAGGCGGGGGCGGGTCGGTCTTTTCCCAGAGACTCAGAAGCTGCTCGGTCAGGCGGGTCACGAGCTCCGAAAAGATGGCGGCCGGTCCGGCCGGGCGGGAGCGCGCGGGCTCCGCAGCCACGGGGAGAGCCGCGAGGGAGAGCAGGATGAGGACGGAAACGGTTCGGCGAGCGCTACGGTTCAACACGGAAAACTCCTTCCCCTGATCGGGTCCGCCGCCGGAATTGGCGCGCGGACCCCGAATAGAACCTTCTATATTTAAGGGTGCTCGCCGGGATTGAAATGTGACGATATGAGACTGCTTGAAACCGTCCTCAGAACCCCACCCGGAACTCCGCTCCGCCGCCCTTTCCCCGTCCCAGGCTGAACTCGAAACCGTGGGCGGAAAGGATCTCCTGGACGAGGGTGAGCCCCAGGCCACGGCCGTTCTTCTTGGTCGAGAAAAAGGGGGTGAAGAGGAGCGGTTGAACGTCTTCGGGGATGCCAGGGCCGGAGTCTTCGACGGCGAGGGCCGGGTGGGGGCGGGAGGTCAGGGAGAGGGCGATGGCGCCGCCTTCCCCGATCGACTCCACGGCGTTTTTGAGGACGTTCACCAGGACCTGTTCGATCTGGTTGCGGTCGAGCTCGATCGGCGGCAGGGGCTCGGCGCGCTCCCAGGTGACGCGGATGCGGCGGCGGTCGAGCTCGGGGCGCAGGAGGAGGAGGATCTCGTCGACCAGCTGCTTCAGATCGGTCGCGCGGCGGTCCGGCGGCGGCAGGCGGACGACCTCGGCGAAGCCGTTCATGAAGGCGCGGAGGTTTTCGAGACGCGTGATGGCGACGGTGATCGCCTGGAGGAAGTCGTCCTGGTCCTCGCCTCCGAGGTCGCCGGCATAGCCGCGGAAGGAGTCCAGGAGCGATCCCACCGCGCCCACGGAGTTGTTGATCTCGTGGGACATCATGCGGATGAGCTTGCCGTAGGCCGCTTTCTCGGAGGCCCTGAGCTCCTCGGTCAGCTCTTCGAGCAGCAGGAAGCTGCGGGGAAAGCCGCGGTCGAAGAACTCGGCCCGCGACACCTTGAGGCGCCGCCCGCCCTGGAGCGCCAGCACTTCCGAGCCCCCCAGGGGGATGGCCGCGAGCGCCGGCCCCAGGCCCGGGAGGTCCGCGAGCAGCCGGCCCTCGCTCTCCTCGGGCCCGATCGCGAGGAGCGCCCCGGCCGCGGGGTTCGCGGAGGTCACCCGGCCGTCGAAGTCCAGCGTCACGATGCCGGCCGGCGAAGCGGTGAGGACGCGGTCCAGGAGGTAGTGCTGCTCCTGAAGCCGCAGCCGCTCCTCGCGCAGGCGCCCGATCATCTGGTTGTAGATGCGGATGAGCGCGTCCATCTCCGGCTGCCCCACCTCGCGGAACTGCGAGGTGAAGTCCCGCTCCGCCATCAGCTCCGCCCCTGTGCGGATCAGGTCCAGGGGGACGAAGAACGAGCGCACCAGCATCACGCCGAAGGCGATCGAAAGCACGAACAGCCCCTCGACGGCGAGCAGCCAGAGGCGGTTCTCCCGGAGAACGAAGTACCCGATCCCCCCAAAGGCGAGGTGGATCAGGATCAGGTAGAGGATGATCTTGGCGCGGAGGGACATCAGGCCCTCAGTGCGGATCCAGCCCGTACTTCTCGAACCGCCGGTAGAGCGCGGCCCGCGACAGCCCCAGGGCCTCGGCCACGCGGGTGATGTTGCCCTCGTAGTGGCGCATGCATTTGACGATCATCGCCTTTTCCATCTCGTCGAGCGTCATGCTGCCCGGGCTTGGAAGCGCGGTGCCGCCGCGGGCGGTGTCTCTGGCTTCGAGGCCGGAGAGGGCCACCAGATCCGTCACGTCCAGGCGGTCGCCGTCGAGCACCAGGACGGCCCTTTCGATCGTCTGCTTGAGCTGCCGGATGTTGCCCGGCCAGGGCTGGTCCTGGAGCCAGGAGAGCGCGCGGTCGGCGATCGCGATCGGGCTCCGGCGATAGGTTTTCGCGGAGAGATCCAGGAAGTGCCGGGCGAGGAGGGGGACGTCTCCCCGCCGCTCGCGCAGCGGCGGCAGGCGCACGGCGATCAGGTTCAGGCGGTAGAGGAGATCCTCGCGGAACTGCCCCTTCTCCACCAGCTCGGCCAGATCGCGGTTGGTGGCCGAGATCACCCGCACGTCCACGGTGCGGGTGTGGCTCGAGCCCAGAACCTCGTAGGAGCGGTCCTGGAGCACGCGCAGGAGCTTCACCTGCGAAGGCGGATCGATCTCGCCGATCTCGTCGAGGAAGATCGTGCCGCCGTCCGCGAGCTCGAAGCGGCCCTTCCTGTCCGCGCGGGCGTCCGTAAAGGCGCCTTTGACGTGGCCGAACATCTCGCTTTCGAAGAGCGTCGAGGAGACCCCCCCAAGGTTGACCTTGACGAACGGGCCGCCCTTCCTCCGGCTGTTGCCGTGGAGGGCCTCGGCCACCAGCTCCTTGCCCGTGCCGCTCTCGCCGGTGATGAGCACGGAGGCGTCCGTGGGCGCCACGCGGGCGATGAGCTCCAGGAGCTTCAGGAACTTCGGATCCGTGCCGATCAGGCCGCGGAAGTCGTGGCGGCGGTCCAGCTCCTCGCGGGAGGGCGGGGCCGTCCGCTCGCCCGCCTGGGAGGCGAGCGAGAGGGCGGTCTCGACCGACTGGAGGAGCTGGGCGTTGTTCCACGGCTTGGTCACGAAGTCGGACGCGCCCGCCTTCATCCCCTCGACCGCGAGCGAGATGGACCCCCAGGCGGTGATGAGGACGACCGGCAGGCGCGGCCGGAGCCGCCGGATCTCGGAGAGGAGCGCCAGGCCCTCCTCGCCCGTCGTGCTCCGGGAGAAGTTCATGTCCTGGAGGACCAGGTCCACCTCCTGCTCCCGGAGCGCTGCCAGCGCCTCTTCCGGAGACCTGGCCGCCCGCGTGGGGTGGCCGTGGCGCTTCAGGAGAAGGCCGAGCGAAGCGGTGACCGACGGGTCGTCGTCCACGATCAGGATCATCGCGTTATTCGTACCTCAACGCCTCGGCGGGCGGCACCCGGCTCGCCATCTGGCTCGGATGGACGGCGCAGAGCAGGGCGAGCAGGAAGATGACGATCATGGAGACGATGAGCCCGGCCGCGAACACCCCCTCGCTCACGAAACCGATCAGGTCGAGGATCGGGATCTGCAGGACCAGCACCGTCCCCAGAAGGACGCCGAAGCTGGTCAGGAGGAGCTGCTCCAGCACGAGCTGCGTCTGGATGGACGACCGGGACGCCCCGGTGGCCCGCCGCAGCCCCAGCTCGCGGGTGCGCTGGAGCAGATTCTGCCACAGCACCCCGATGAGGCCGAGCCCCACCATGAGCAGGAGGAAGAACGCCACGATGCCGCCCACGGCCAGAGGCGCCAGGCGCTCGCGGAAGTTGGCCGCCCGCATCTCCTCCATCGGCTTGATCTCGAAAGAGGCCTGGGGCGCCAGGGCGTGGAGCCGCGCCACCAGCGTCTCCTCGAACCGCGCCGTGGTGCCCGGCCGCACGCGGATCAGGATGTTGCCCGGCGGCCGGTCCGATTCACGGAGGCGGTTCAACTGGAACATGAAGTTGGTGTTCGCCGACAGCTCGCCGGCCTTGCGGTAGTCGCTCACCACCCCGATCACGCGGCGGGGCGTCTCCTTGGGGTCCGGATTCCCGAACTGCTTTCCCACCGGGCTCTCGCCGCCGTAGACCGCCCGGGCCAGATCCTGGTCGATGACGACCGGGTCCCAGGCGAGAGCCTCGTCTCCCTTCTCGAACCCGCGTCCCTCGACGAGATTCAGTCCCAGAACCTTGTCCAATCCCGCCGTGACGTTGTCGATCTCCATCTCCACCGGGCCGATCCCCTTGAAGTCCCAGGTGCCGATCCAGGCGCCGTTCAGGTAGGGCGGCAGCTCCGAGCCGGCCGCGGCCTCGACCGCGGGCATCGACCGGACCTCCTCGAGCAGCCGGGCGAACGTCTCCGCGTGCCGGGGATCGACCTCCTCTTCCCGGTTCTGCAGCACGACCTGGACGTTCCACACGTTCTGCCACGAAAAGCCCAGGGGGCTCCGGTAGTTGTTCCACAGGAACACGCCCATCGTCACGACCCCGAACACCACGAGAAACGAAAAGAAGATCTCCAGGATGATCAGCGCGTTCGTGCGCTTGCGGTTCCAGGTGAGCTTCAGAAGATGGCGGATCATACGGTCCTCCCGCGCAGAGCCTTGACAGGGTGGAGCCTCGACATCCTCCAGGCCGGATAGACTCCGGAGAGGAGAGCGAAAAACAGGGCGATCCCCAGGCCTTGCAGGAAGACCCGGTAGTTCAACGTAAAGTGGGCATAGGGGATCACGCCGCTCGAATTCAGGGCGGCGAGCACCAGGGCGGCCAGGAGCAGCCCGAACCCGGCGCCCACCAGCGTGAGCACGAGGTTTTCGACCAGGAACTGGCCCACGAGCGTGCGCGACGAAGCCCCGAAGGCCTTGCGCACGCCGATCTCCGAAGCCCGGTCCAGAATCCGGCTCAGGTTGATGTTCACCAGGTTCATCGTGGGCAGCAGAAGGAACAGCATCAGGGCGAGAAAAAGCACCTTCTGCAGCCGGGCCCCCGGCTCCTGGTCGAAATCGCCGGGGAGGAGGCTGCGGGAGAGGGCTTCGAACGCCGTGTCTGCGCCGCCGGCCAGGGTCTTGTACATCTTCGGATCGGGGAGGTTCTTCTCCGCCTGCCGCAACCGGGCCTGCACCTCGGACTTGATCGCGGGGAAATCGGCGCGGCTTCTGGCGAGGATCATGGCGTTGAAGTTACCCATGACGACCTGATCCTTGTAGCCGCTCGTCTTCGCCGTGCTGATCGGAACCCAGAGGTCCGCCGACGAGTTGTTGCGGATCACCGGCACGTTGCGCACCACCCCCACCACGCGGAAGCGCTGGCCGTCCACCTCGATCGATTGGCCGACAGCCTTTTGATCTCCGAAGAACCGCTCCCGGGTCGCCTCACTGATCACTGCGACAAAATTGCCGTTCTCTTCGTCGGCCACCGAGAACGGTTGTCCCTCCAGGAATTCGAAGTCGAACACCTGCCAGAACCGGCCGTCCGTGCGCTTCACCGACGACGTGATCTTGCGTCCCGCGAGGTAGGAGCTGGCGGACGCGTTGTTCGAAAACACCGTCACCGTTTCGACCCCGGGCAGGGCCGTGAGCGACCGGATGTGCTTGTCGAGAAACGCGTAGCCGGGCTCGGACGTCCACGTGCTGTCCGGCCCCTGCATCCGGAGCTTCTGAAAGCCCAGCATGCGGTCCGCGCGCGACTCCGGCGCCTGCGGCGCGATCGTGTGGTCGATCATGGCCGTGGCAACCAGGAGCACCAGGAGCGTCACGCTGATGCCGAAAAGGCTGATGAAGGTGAAGAACTTCCTCCGCAGGAGGACCTTCACCGCGATCTTCAAATAGTTTCTGATCATTGCCGTCTCTCCCGTCTCACTGCACCTGGCGGCCGTCGAACAGGCGGACGACGCGATGGGTCTTCTCCGCCTGCCGCGGATCGTGGGTGACCATCACGATCGTCGTCTTCTCGTTGGCGTTCAGGTCTTCGAGGATGCCCATGATCTCGTCGCCCATCTGGCTGTCGAGGTTGCCCGTGGGCTCGTCGGCGAGGAGGATGCGGGGCCGGCCCACGATCGCGCGGGCGATCGCCACGCGCTGCTGCTGGCCGCCTGAAAGCTGGGTGGGAAAGTGGTGGATGCGCGAGGAGAGCCCCACGCGGTCGAGCGCCGCGAGCGCGGCCTTCCGGCGCTCCTTGCCCGACATCTTCCGGTAGAGGAGCGGGATCTCCACGTTGTCCACCACCGAGAGGTCCGAAACCAGGTGGAACTGCTGGAAGATGAATCCGATCCGCTCGTTTCTCACCTTCGCGAGCTCCTTGTCGCGGTAGCGGTCGATCGCCTTGCCGTCGAGCTCGACCTTGCCGCGGGAGGGCTCGTCCAGAAGCCCCATCAGGTGAAGGAGCGTGCTCTTGCCGCAGCCCGACGGGCCCATGATCGAGATGAGCTCGCCTTCCTCCACGTCCAGATTGATGTTGTCGAGCGCCGTCGTCTCGATGCGCTCCGTCCTGTACAGCTTGCTGACCTGCTCCATGCGAATCATGGGATCTCTCCTATCGATCCATCGTTTATTTCAGCTTGACTTCGGTGAGGTGGGCGTAGTCGCGCATGTCGGAGACGATCACCTCGTCCCCCTCCGCGAGACCGTCCGTCACCTCCAGGTATTCGGCGCCGATCAATCCCAGACGGATGGGCCGGCGCACGGCCCGGCTCCCGTCCACCACGAAAGCCCGATCGGTTCCGCCGCCGTCCGCGAACGGACCGTTGGCCACGCGCAGGGCGTCGGCCCGCGTGCCGGTCACCACCAGCACGTCCACGCGCAGGTTCTGGCGCAGCTTGGGATTCCGGGGATCGTCCAGATCTACGTTGAACTTGACCGAGCCGTTCTCGACGCTCGGATAGATCGTCGCGAGCCGCCCCGGAAGGGACTGGCCGTCCAT
>DATEIO010000384.1:0-5001 GCA_035278895.1 Thermoanaerobaculia bacterium
CGAGCGATCTACCAGGTCCCGTTCCAGAGTTCCAACACCCAGGCCTACGGCAACATCGTGGGGAGCTATCTCTCCCTGGGAAGCCTCACGGAAGAAAGCCTCCGCACCTGGGGAAGGCTGCTCACGTCTCTCCCCGAGATCGCGCTGGACGTCTTTCTCTACAGCAACTTCCTCTTCCTGCCGCTCCTCTTCCTCCTGGGGCTCCTCGCCGCGCGCTGGCTGCCGAAGGAGATCCGGATCGTTCCGAGGGCCGAAGTCTGCGTGCTGATCGCGGCCGTCCTCCTCTTCCTCTTCACCAACCTGGCCCCTCCCTACCCCGGCTGGCAGCTCCGGGGCTCCTGGCTCGCCCGCCTATACCAGCCGGTCTTCGGAGTCATGATTTCCACCCTGGCGGCCCTCTTCGCCCGCGCGGACCTCCTCCCCCGCCGGCTGCGGACCGTGCTCTGGGGAGCGCTCGCGATCACCCTCGCCGCGGACCTGTGGATCGTTTTCGGGCCCCTCCTGGGCTCGACGCGCCTCTCGCAGACGGTTTACCACCGCTTCTACCGCCACGACAAACCCACCGCGTACGAGGAGACGCTCGCAACCTACGGCCGCCGGCCGCTCGGGTTCTGCGGACGGGATTGACGCCGGACATCAAGGCTTTCGTCCTTGGCGTCCTTGCAGTCCTTGGCGTCCTTTGGGTCCTTTCTGCTGATTCGCCAGCAGGCCCAACCCCGCCGCCACCGTAAAAACCTGCACGAACAGCGTAGACGGATACAAAAACCGGTAATCCTGCACCGTGGCCGCCAAGAGGTAAGAGAGCGAATAGGCGAGCGGCACAAGCAGGAGCAGCGCCAACTCCCGCCGGCCCCGGAGGGCGAGCGCCGCGATCCACAGGACGTTCACCACGAGCCACACGAGGTGCACGCCCGCGATCCACCGCAAGCCCCCGGCCGCCGTCTCCCTCCCCCAGGCGAAGAGCTTTTCCCGCGCGCCTGCGAGCTGCGGCTGGAGCCTCAGACCGAAAGGGTTTTCCATCACCGAGTCGTGGAAGAAATAATCGGTCTCCTCCGTGCCCAGGAGGGTCCAGAACGACTCGGCCTTCACCTCGGCCAGAAGCAACGGGTGATCCTCCACCACGTCCCGGTACTGCTCTCCAAGCTCGCCGGAGAGCTTCGGGTCCAGGATACGCGGGTCCACCGCGGCCGGCTTCTCCCAGAAGATCGACCCCAAATCCCCCGGCCGGTAGCGGGCGCCGAGATCGGGCATGCGGAGGTGGCGCCGGAACAGGGGGGAGTCCCCGCACGTGGACCGGTCCTCGGCGCAGAGGCCGGCGAGATCGAAGACCATCACCTGGCCGCCGGGATGGGACTCCCGGACGTCGAACGCGGCGTCCAGGAGCGCGCCGCCCGCGAGAGCCGCCGCGAGAGGCGCTGCGGCGAGCGCCACGGCCGCACCCTTGGGCAGGCGCCGCCACGCCTCGACCGCCAGGAACAGCCCGAGGACGGGCAGGGTCACGATCGCGTTGTGGCGCACCATGCCGTACGCGGCCGCCACGAGCACGAGCGCCGTGGTCCGCGCCGCGGAGGGGTGCCTTAGCGCGAGCGTTCCGATCCACAGGAGGAGGATCGCGGCGAGCGAGTCCTTCCAGAACGTCATCAGGTAGAACGCGAGCGGCGAGACGGGGACCAGGAGGATCAGGAGCACCAGGAGCGACAGCCACGCGATCCCGCGCCGGGAGAGCCGGTCTGCGAAGAGCCGCGAGAGGACCGCCCCGGAAAACGCCCAGACGCCCAGGGCCCCAGCCACGGACTGGACCAGCATGAAGCGGGAGAGGCTCCCCCCGAGCGCCAGCACGAAGTGGAGACCGATCGAGACCAACGGCGGATGCCAGTCCGTATACCGGCCCTGCACCGCCTGGGTGTATTGGGCGATCGAGTCGTACGACAGGAGACCGGGCCGGAACACCGCCCAGACGAGGACGCCGGCCAGGGCGGCGAGAGCGGCCGGAAGGAGGTCCGCCGCGCTCCTCCGCCTCGGGTTTTGCCCGCTCATCATGTACTCTTCCCCTGCTTTTGGCGCCCCCAGAAGGCCTGCGGAAGGAGAGCATCGAGTGGAAGCTGAAGTCAAGGAGAGGCCCGTGGAACGCGACGACCCGGCGGAGGAGCTCTACCGGACCGAGCGGATCGCCCACTGGGACGAGGTCGCCCGGCGCTGGGAGCGCCGGAGCGGCTTCGCGGGCGCCTACCACCGCCGCCTCGCGCAGGTCTACCGCTTCCTCGTCCCCCCAGGCCGCAAGATCCTGGAGATCGGCTGCGGACCCGGAAACCTGCTCGCGGCTCTCGAACCCTCCGTAGGAGTCGGCGTCGACTTCTCCCCCGAGATGGTCCGCCGCGCCGCCGAGCGCCACCCCCACCTCCGATTTCTGGAGGCGGACGCCCACGAGATCGGCCGGCTGGGCGAGACGTTCGACGTCGTCATCCTCTCCGACCTGATCAACGACGCGTGGGACGTGCAGCGCCTCCTGGAGCAGGTCGTGCACGTCTGCGACCGCCGCACGCGGATCCTCCTCAACTTCTACAGCCGCCTCTGGGAGCTGCCGCTCGCCCTCGCCCAGCGCTTGAAGGTCGCCCGGCCCGTGCAATACCAGAACTGGCTGACCGTGGACGACGTCAAGAACCTCCTCCGCCTCGCCGGCTTCCAGACGATCCGCTCCTGGCAGGAGGTGCTCCTGCCGCTGCCGATCCCGCTCCTCGCCCCGTTCTGCAACCGTTTCCTGGTCCGCCTCTGGCCGTTCAAGCACCTGGCCCTCTCGAACTTCCTGGTGGCCCGTCCCGCGCCGAAACCGCTCCCCGAAGAGCCGGTCGTCTCCGTAATCGTGGCGGCGCGGAACGAAGAGGGAAACATCCCCAACATCTTCGCGCGGACGCCCGAGATGGGCGCGGGCACCGAGCTGATCTTCGTCGAAGGCCATTCGAAAGACGACACCTACGGAGCCATCGAAAGAGAGATCGCGGCCCACCCCGAGCGCCGCGCCAGGCTCTTCCGCCAGCCCGGCAAAGGCAAGGGAGACGCCGTGCGCGTGGGCTTCGCCGAAGCGACCGGGGACGTGCTGATGATCCTGGACGCGGATCTGACCGTGCCGCCCGAGGACCTCCCCCGCTTCTACGAGGTCATCCGCTCCGGCCGCGGCGAGTTCGTGAATGGCGTGCGCCTCGTCTACCCCATGGAAAAAGAGGCCATGCGCTTCGCGAACCTCCTCGGCAACAAGTTCTTCAGCCTCGCCTTCTCCTGGCTCTTGGGGCAGCCGATCAAGGACACCCTCTGCGGCACCAAGGTGCTGCGCAAGACCGACTATGACACCCTCGCCGCCAACCGCTCCTACTTCGGCGACTTCGACCCCTTCGGCGACTTCGACCTCCTCTTCGGCGCGGCCAAGATGAGCCTCGAGATCGTCGAGGTGCCGGTCCGCTACCGCGAACGAACGTACGGCGAGACCAACATCCAGCGCTGGAGCCACGGCTGGCTCCTTCTCAAGATGTGCGTCTTCGCCGCCGGCCGGATCAAGTTCATCTGATGGGCCAGGAAAAGCTCGTCCACCACTTGGGAGCCCCGGTCACCCGGCTGCTGCTCTCCCCGTCCGTGCGCAAGACCGCCCTCGGCCGCGCGCTCTACGCCCGCCTCTACACGATCGGCAAAGTGCTCGCAGAGCGCCGGGAGATGCGGTTCCTGCGCGAGCAGGTGAAGCCCGGCATGGTGGTCTTCGACGTCGGCGCGAACATCGGCTTCTACACCTTCCTCCTCGCGGACGCCGTCGGCCCCCAGGGAAAAGTCCACGCCTTCGAGCCCGATCCCGTGAGCTTCGGAATCCTCGAGCACCGCGCCGCCCGTCACAAAAACGTTTTCGTGACCCGCGCCGCCGCCGGAGACCGCGCCGGAACCGTCTCCCTCTTCTGCAGCCCCACCAACCGGGCGGACAACCGCATCCACCCCTCCCACGAAGCCCGCCCCGCCGAGACCTTCGAAGTCCCCTTGATCACGCTCGACGCTTACTGCACCGAAAACGGAATCGAAAAGATCGACGCGATCAAGATGGACATCCAGGGAGCCGAAATCGCAGCCCTCCGCGGCTTCGCCAGCACGCTCGCCCGCCTCCGCCCCGCCTGGCTGCTCGTCGAGTTCTCCCCCGAGCACCTGCGAGGCGCGGGCTCCACCCCGGAAGATTTCTGGAAAACCCTCTCGGACCTCGGCTTCACCCCCTGGGGCTTCGACCAGGACGGCCACCCCTTCCGAATCGAAGACACCGCCGCCTTCACCCGCGAGCACGAGACCACCTATACCGACGTCTGGGCGAGGAGATCCTGATGGAGCGAGAGACCCCCGGACAGGTCCTGGAGCGCACCATCCGAGAGCTCTACGGAGTCGCCCCGGACGCCCCAATCGAAACCCTCACCGAGCCCCTCCGCTCCTACGTCACCTACTCCCTCGGAACCGTAGACCGCGGCCGCTGGACCCTGGACGAGCTCCGTCCCTACGGCCTCAAACCCGGCTTCCGCTTCTTCGACGCCGGCTGCGCCTACGGCGGCTTCCTGGCCGCCGCCACCGAAGCCGGAGCCCGCGAAGTCGCCGGGGTGGACGTCAACGAAAAATACCTCCGCATCGCAAGAGAGCTCTTGGCCGCCTACGGCATCCCCGCCCGCATCGAATCCGGAAGCCTCTCCGATCCCAACCTGATCCAAAACCTCGGCATCTTCGACCTCATCACCTGCTCCGACGTGATCGAGCACGTGGACGACGTGCCCGCCACGATCGCAAACCTCTGCCGGGCCTTGGCACCCGGCGGTCTCCTCTACCTGGCCATCCCCAACGCCCGCTGCCCCTCCTTCGTCCGCAAAGACCCCCACTTCCAACTTTTCGGAATCACCCTCCTGGACCCGCCCGCCGCGAGGCAGTACTCGAAATTCGTGAGCGGGACCGACTACTACGACGTCGGAGAGTTCCACACCCTCGGCCGCTACC
>DATEIO010000385.1:0-9431 GCA_035278895.1 Thermoanaerobaculia bacterium
GCGCCGTCCGGGCCTCCCGGCGCGGGGCCGGACCGCATCGACTTCGTCCTCAACTTCCCCGAGGACCAGGGGGGTGGGAGCGCGGCCGGCAGCTCGGGCAATCTCGAGTACGTGCGGGAGAACTACGCCGTGCTGACCGGCGGGGTGCAGATCCGCTACCAGGACATCGACTTGAAGTCCGAGCGGGCGGAGATCGACCTGACGACCAAGGTGGTGACGGCGACCGGCGAGGTCATCCTCGACCAGGGACCGCGCCGGCTGTCGGGCGACACGCTCACCTTCGACCTGGACACCAAGACGGGCACGCTCACCAACGCCTCGGCCCACGTGGCGCCCGACTACTACTTCTCGGGCACCGAGATCGCCAAGACGGGCGAGAACACCTACACGGTGACCGACGGCCTGTTCACCTCCTGCAGCCAGGAGGTGCCGGACTGGAGCTTCCGCCTGGGTACCGCGACCGTGGAGGTCGAGGGCTACGCCCACGTGAAGAACGCCACCATGCGGGCGAAGAAGCTCCCGGTCTTCTACACGCCCTACATTCTCTGGCCGGTCAAGAGCGAGCGGACGTCGGGGTTCCTGATCCCCAACATCGGCTACTCGAACCGCCGCGGCGCCTCGGTCGGGCTCGCCTACTTCCAGACCCTGGGCCGGAGCTATGACACGACCTTCCACCTGGACACCTACACCGAGTCCTATCTGGGGATCGGCAACGAGCTCCGCTACCGCCCGACCGAGGGGACCAAGGGCAACCTCATCGGCTACATGATCCGCGACCCCGAGGCCAAGCTCTTCGGCGAGGACGAGTGGCGCTGGAAGCTCGAGTGGAACCACACCACGACCGATCTGCCGTGGAACATGCGCGGCGTCGTCCAGTTCCAGGACTACTCCGACTTCAACTTCTTCCGCGACTTCGAGCGGGACTTCGACCGGAACACCCTGCGCTTCATCGACAGCAAGGCGTTCATCACCGGCAACTGGGGCGCTCACCTGGTCAACCTGCTCCTGAACGACCGGCAGACGTTCACCGGCTTGAACGACGCCGACTCCCTGGACCAGCAGAAGCTGCCGGAGCTCGAGTACCGCCTGCGCCGGACCCGGATCGGCAAGACGCCGCTCTACATGCAGTTCGACGGCTCGGCAGCCAACCTCGCGCTCGACCGGCCGAACGAGTACGAGGGGAATTACGGCCGCGTGGACCTCTTCCCGCAGCTGTCGCTGCCGCTGCGCGCCTTCCCGTGGCTGTCGGTCTCGATCGCGGCTGGCGAGCGGCTCACCTGGTACAGCGACAGCCTGAACGAGACCCGCACGGAGTTTTCCGGCGAGAGCCTGTCGCGCGACCTGCCGTTCGCCAATGCGCAGATCGTGGGCCCGTCGTTTTCCCGCATCTTCGACCGGAAGATCGGCAGCTTCGGCCGGTTCAAGCACGTGATCGAGCCGCGCTTCGTCTACAACTACTTCGGCGATTTCGACGAGCAACGGCAAGTTCCGCTCTTCGACGAGATCGATCCCCTGCGCACGGCCAACACCGGCCGCGTCGTGCTCGCCAACCGCCTGCTCGCCAAGCCCGCGGACGGCAAGGGGAGCGCGCGCGAGGTGCTGCTTTTCGAGCTCGCCCGCGCCTACAGCTTCGACGAGGAGCGGCCGCTCCAGGGAAACCTCGTCAACGGCACCACGGACGGCCCGCTCGAGGCGCTCCTGCGGATCACCGCGAGCGCCCGGACTTTCGTGAAGCTCGAGGCCACCTACAACACGCTGTTCTCCGGGCTCGACTCGACGTCGCTCTCGGGCAACCTGGCCCTCGGAAGGAACAGCTACGTGGGCCTCACCTGGTTCACCAATTACATTCCGCAGACGGGCGAGACCGCGAGCGACCAGCTCCGGCTGACCGGGGCGGTCACGGTGCTCCCCCAGAAGCTGCAGCTCGAGACGCAGATCAACTACGACGTGGACTCGTCGTTCCTCCAGCAGCAGACCTACGTGCTCAACTGGACCGATCAGTGCTACGGCGTGAGGCTCGAGCTGCGCGACTTCCGCTCCGAGATCGGACCGCGCTTCCGCGACAAGGACTTCCGGTTCTCGCTGACCTTGAAGAACGTGGGCACGTTCCTCGATCTGACCAGCCGCTCTTCGTCCGAAGAGAATTTCTGAGCCGGTCGCCCAAGAGGAGATTCGATGAAGGGCCTGATCCTTTCCGGAGGCAAGGGGACGCGACTGCGCCCTCTCACCTACACCTCCGCCAAGCAGCTCGTGCCGGTCGCCAACAAGCCGGTGCTCTTCTACGCCATCGAGTCGATCGTAGCCGCGGGCATCTCTGAGATCGGCATCATTGTGGGCGACACGAAAAACGAGATCAAAAGCGCCGCCGGCGACGGCTCCCGCTTCGACGCGAAGATCACCTACATCGAGCAGGAGGCCCCCCTGGGGCTCGCTCACGCGGTGAAGATCGCCGAGCCGTTTCTCGCGGATTCGCCCTTCGTGATGTACCTGGGCGACAACCTGATCGCGGGCGGCATCAAGGAGCTCGTGGACGAGTTCCGCTCGCTCGGCTGCAACTCGGAGATCCTGCTCGCCGAAGTGCCCAACCCGGAGCAGTTCGGCGTAGCCGAGCTCGCGGACGGCGGCAAGGTCCGCCGCCTGGTCGAAAAACCGAAGGAGCCGCGGAGCAACCTGGCGCTCGTGGGCGTCTACATGTTCGATTCGACGATCTTCGAGTCGGTCCGGCGGATCCAGCCCTCGGCCCGCGGCGAGCTCGAGATCACCGATGCCATCCAGGACCTGATCGACCGGGGGTTGGACGTCCATCCGCACATCGTGCGCGGCTGGTGGAAGGACACCGGCAAGCTCGAGGACATGCTGGAGGCCAACCGCATCGTGCTCGAAGGGCTCGAGGTGCGGCGCGGGGCCCACCTGGACAAGATCGGCCGCGGCAGCCGGATCGAGGGGCGCGTCCAGTTGGGCGAAGGAGTCGAGATCGTCGACTCGCTCGTGCGGGGCCCGGTCGTGATCGGCGACGGTACCCGCCTGGAAAACGCCTTCGTGGGCCCCTACACGTCGATCGGCGAGCGCTGCACCCTGGTCTGCTGCGAGATGGAGAACTCGATCGTGCTCGCGGACTCGGAGATCCGGGACATTCCGCTGCGCATCGACGGCTCGCTCATCGGGCGCAACGTCAAGATCACCAAGACGGACTTCAAGCCCAAGGCCTACCGCTTCATGCTCGGAGACAACTCGGAAGTCGGGATCACCTAGGATGCGCTGTCTCGTCCTCGGCGGGACCGGCATGCTGGGCCGGGCCGTGGTCCGGGAAGCCCGGGAGCAAGGCCATGAAGCCCTCGGGCTCTCCCACGCCCTGGGCGACGTGACCTCCCGCGAAAGCCTCCTCTCCTGGGCGGACTCCTTCGCGCCCGGCGTGGTGATCAACTGCGCGGCCTTCACCAAGGTGGACGCCTGCGAGACCGAGCCGGAGACCGCCTTCCGGGTGAACGGCGAAGGCGTTGCGAACGCCGTGGCCGCCGCGGACCGGACCGGGGCCCGCCTCCTCCACGTCTCCTCTGACTACGTCTTCGACGGCACCGCCCGCGAGCCGTACCAGGAGGACGCGGCGACCGGGCCGCTCTCCGTCTACGGGAAGAGCAAGCTCCTGGGCGAGCGCCACGCCCTGGAGTATCCCCAAGGGCTCGTGGTGCGCACGAGCTGGCTCTTCGGCCCGGGCGGGCCCAACTTCGCCGCCACCATGGTGAATCTCATCCGGCAGGGGAAGCTCCCGCTTCGGGTGGTGGACGACCAGGTCGGCCGGCCTACCTACACCGGGTTCCTGGCGCGGGCGCTTGTCGATCTCGCGCCTTCAAAAATTGCCGGAATCGTTCACTATGGCAACCGGGAGCCCGTCTCCTGGTACTCTTTCGCCGCTACGATCGCCCGCCTGGTATCTCCGGAGGCCCAGGTGTTGCCGGTTTCCACCGCGGAATTTCCGCGCCCGGCGCCCCGCCCGGCGTACTCGGTCCTCGCGGTGGACCGTTTCGAGGCGGCCGTGGGCCGGCCCGTGGAGCCCTGGGAGGCAGGGCTGTCCGAATATCTTGTCTTGCTGAATGGAGGACGCTCATGAGAGCTCTGATCACCGGGATCACCGGCTTTGCCGGGTCCCACCTCGCGGAATACCTGCTCACGGAGCAGCCGGGCGTGGAGGTCTTCGGCACCTTCCGCTGGCGCAGCCGCATGGACAACATCGAGCATCTGAACGACCGGATCAAGCTGGTCGAATGCGACCTGCGCGACTACACCTCGATGCACCGGGCGCTCGACATCTCCCGGCCCGACGTGATCTTCCACCTGGCGGCCCAGAGCTTCGTGCCGTCGTCGTGGAACGCGCCGAACGACACGGTCGTCACCAATGTCACCGGGCAGACCAACCTGTTCGAGGCCATCCGGGCCTTGAAGCTCGACCCCGTCGTCCAGATCGCCTGCTCCTCCGAGGAGTACGGCCTGGTGCTGCCGGACGAAACGCCGATCAAGGAGGCCAATCCGCTGCGGCCGCTGTCGCCCTACGCGGTCTCCAAGGTGGCCCAGGACTACCTTGGCTACCAGTATTTCATGAGCTATGGCCTGAAAGCCGTCCGCACGCGGGGCTTCAACCACACGGGACCGCGGCGCGGCCAGGTGTTCGTCACCTCGAACTTCTGCAGCCAGGTGGCCGCCATCGAGCACGGGCTCCAGGAGCCGGTCATCCGCGTGGGCAACATCGACGCCATCCGCGACTTCACCGACGTGCGCGACATGGTGCGCGCCTACTGGCTCGCGGTCACCAAGGCGAAGCACGGCGAGGTCTACAACATCGCCACGGGCAACGGCATCACCATCCGCGCCATGCTCGACCTGGTGCTCTCGCACTCCAAGGTCGACGTCAAGATCGAGGTCGACCCCGACCGCCTGCGGCCGTCGGACGTCGAGATCCTGATCGGCGACAGCTCGAAGTTCCGGGCCGACACCGGCTGGGAGCCGCGCATCCCGTTCGAGCAGACGGTTTCAGACCTCCTCGACTACTGGCGGCGGAGAATGGCCCGCAGGAAGCAGGGAGAATAGCGCTCCGCATGCGCGTCTTGATCACCGGCATCGGCGGCTTCGTGGGCTCGCGCCTTGCCCGGCACCTGCTCGAGCGCGGGGACCGGGTGAGCGGCACCTACCTGGACGTCGTTCCCGACCTCCCCGGCGCGGACCTCCACGAGGCGGACCTGACCGACCGGGCCGCCATGGAGCGGGTCGTCCGCGAGACCGCGCCCGACGCGGTCTTCAACATGGCCGGCCTCTCCCACGTGGGCGAGTCGTGGGACTGGAAGCTCCTCCCGGGCTACTACTGGGTCAACGTCGTGGGAACCGAAAACGTCGTGGCCGCAGCCGCGGGCAGGCCCGTAATCGTCGTGTCCTCCGCCGACGTCTACGGTCTCGTGCCCGAAGCGGAGCAGCCGATCCCCGAAGACCGGAAGATCGCGCCGCAGAGCCCCTACGCGCTCACCAAGGCCGCCTCGGAGCGGATCGCGCTCTCGCACGGCGCAATCGTCGTCCGCTCCTTCAACCTGATCGGCCCCGGGCAGGCCGCCAAGTTCGCTCTGGCCAACTGGGCCACCCAGCTCGCGGCGATCCGCCGGGGAGAACGCGAGGCGGTTCTCGAGGTAGGGAACCTCGAGTCGCGGCGCGACTTCGTCCACGTGGACGACGGCGCCGCGGCCTACCGCCTGCTCGCCGAGCGGGGGGCTCCGGCGACGGTCTACAACCTGGCGAGCGGCCGGGCCGTCTCCATGCGCGAGGCCCTCACGCGGCTGCTCGAGACCTCGGGAGTCGCGGTCGAAGTCAAGGAAGGGGCTTTCCCGCCCCGCGCCCACGACATCCCCATGCTTTCGGGCGACGCCTCGCGTCTCCGCGCCCTCGGCTGGAGGCCGGAAAAGACGCTCGACGACGCCCTGTCGGATCTCTGGCGTTCCGTGAGTTAGAATCCGGAGGCTCGAAGATCATGAAAATCCTCGTCACTGGCGGCACCGGGTTCCTCGGGCGCCGCATCGTCTCGGAGCTGGCGAACCGGCATTCGCTGCGCCTTCTCGTGCGCCGCGGCTCTTCGCGGGAGCGCTTCCCCGAAGGCGTCGAGTTCGCCGAAGGGGATGTGACCGACCGCGCGAGCCTGATCCGCGCCATTGCCGGCTGCGACGCCGTGGTCCACGCTGCGGCCCTGGTCAAGATCCTCGCGCCCAAGGAGCAGTTCGACCGGATCAACGTCGGGGGACTGAGCAACGTCCTCGCCGCGGCCGAGTCGGAAGCCGCGGGCCACGTTGAGCGCGTGCTCTACGTGTCGAGCTTCATCGCCCTCGGCCCCACGGACGGCGGCGTGCTCGACGAGTCCGCTCCATCCAACGACCGGGCCTGGATCAACGACTACGAGCGGACCAAGACCCTGTCCGACCGGAAGGCCCGCAAAGCCATCGCGGAGGGAGCACCGCTCACCGTGATCTACCCCGGCGTGATCTACGGCCCGGGCGAGATGACCGAGGGGAACATCGTGGTCCGGCACATCCTGGACCTCGTCCGCGGCAAGCTCCCCGCGCTCCTGGGCAAGCCCGAGCGGCGCTGGAACTACGTCCACGTGGAGGACGTGGCCAAAGGCGCCGTGGCCGCCCTCGAAAAGAACCCGCCCGGCGGGCGCTACGTCCTGGGAGGCGAAAACGTCACCCAGGCCGAGTTCTACGCCCTCGTGGGGAAGCTCACCGGAGCCAGGATCCCGACGCTCCGCATGCCGGACAGCCTCGCCAAAGCCGCCGGCGCCGTCCAGAAAGCCTGGGCCCAGCTCCGCAGCTCCACTCCGCAGCTCACCCCGGACCTGGTCGAGATCTACAAGCACGACTGGGCCTACAGCTCGGCGACCGCCGAACGCGATCTCGGCTACCAGCACCGCACGCTGGCGGAAGGGCTGGCGGGGACGGTCCAGTGGTTGAAGGAAACCGGGCAATGGCGCTGACCGGCAGCGAGCTCCTGCGCAAGGTGACCCACATGTCGATGGGCATGTTCGCCTTCCTTCTGCGCTTTCTGGGCCCCTTCTGGTCCGCCGTGCTCGCTCTGACGGCGCTCGCGTTCAACCTGTTCCTCTTCCCCAGAATCGGTGGCAAAAAGCTCTGGCGCGACGCCGAGCACGCCTCCGGCACCTCGATCGGCATCGTCCTCTACCCACTCGCGGTCCTGATCCTCATTCTGGTCTTCTGGAAGCGGCTCGAGGTGGCGGCGGCGGTCTGGGGAATCCTCGCGTTCGGGGACGGCATGGCCTCGGTCGTGGGCATGACGCTCGGCAGGAAGAAGCTCTCCTGGAACCCGAAAAAGAGCTGGATGGGCACGGCCGCCTACTTCGTCTTCGGCACCGCCGCCGCGGCCCTCCTCCTCACGTGGACCGCGCCGGGCCGCTACTCCGCGGCTTTCGCGCTCGCGGTATGCGCGGTCACGGCGCTCTTCGCCGCCGCGCTCGAATCGCTCCCCCAGGGGCTGGACGACAACATCGGCGTGCCGCTCGTCTCCGGCCTCCTCCTCCTGGGGCTCGTCCTGACCCAGGGGCGCTGGGATGAGTTCCTGGCGACGGACGGCCTCGCCTTCCGGCTCGCCATGGCGGCGCTCGTCAACGCGGCGCTCGCGGGTACGGCCTACGCCGCGAAGACCGTGAACCGCTCGGGCGTCGCCGCCGGCTTCCTCGTGGGATTCATCATCTACGCCTTCCTCGACTGGGAAGGCTACCTCCTGCTCCTCGCCTTCTTCATCATCGGAAGCGCGTGCACCAAGCTCGGCTACCGGAAGAAGGAGGCCGCGAAGCTCGCGCAGGAGGACAAGGGCCGGCGCGGCGCGCGCCACGCGCTCGCCAACGTCACCGTGGCCGCGGCCTGCGCCGTGTTCGCCGCGCTCACGCCCTACCCGGTCGTCTTCGCCCTGGCCTTCGCGGGCGCCTTCGCCACGGCCGCCTCCGACACCTCGTCGTCCGAGATCGGCCAGTTGATCGGCCGCCGCACCTTCCTGCTCACCAACTTCCGGCCCGTGCCGCGGGGGACGGAGGGCGCGGTCTCGGTCGAGGGCACGCTCGCGGGCGTTTTCGCCTCGCTGATCATCGCCGTCCTCGGCGCCGCCCTGGGGCTCTTCCCGTGGGTGGGCGTCGTGGCCATCGTGATCGCGGCCTTCGTCGGCACCACCTTCGAGAGCCTGGTGGGGGCCGCGCTCGAAAAGCGCCAGCTGCTCGACAACGAGGCCCTGAATTTCCTGAACACCCTGGTCGGCGCTCTGGTCGCCGTCGTCTTCACCCCGCTGGTCCTCTGAGGTTTTGCCCATGAACTCCGCCGCCGTTCCGTCCTCGCCGAGCTCCGCCCAGAAGACCTCCAAGCTCGACCTCTACATGCAGTTGGCCCGGCCGTTCACGCTCTTGCCGCCGCTGCTGGGCATCGTCTCGGGCGCGATCTGCGCCTTCGGCTCGGTCCACAACCCCGATCGCGAGTCGGGGCTTACGCTTTCGGTCCTGCTCACGATCATTCTGGGATCGCTCTGCGCGAGCTTCATGAACGCGGCCTCGAACGCCATCAACCAGATCTACGACCTGGAGATCGACCGCCTCAACAAGCCGAACCGGCCGCTGGTCACAGGCGCGCTGTCGATCCGCGAGGCCTGGATCTTCACCTGGATCTTCTACGCCCTGGCGCTCATCCCCACGTGGCTCGTGGTGCCCTATCCGTACACCACGTTCATGGCGAAGCTCACGGCGCCAGTCGGCGAGCACATCTGCTTCTTCATCTACCTCGCGGGGCTGCTCTTCACCTTCATCTACTCCGCGCCCGAGCTCGGACGGACCAAGGTCCGGGGCATGCTCGCCAACTTCACCATCGCCATCCCGCGCGGCATCCTCCTCAAGGTGGCGGGCTGGGCCATGGTGGCGCGGGTCTGGTACACCGAGCCGTGGTACATCGGTCTCGTCATCGGGCTCTTCCTGATCGGCGCCGCCTCCACCAAGGACTTCGCCGACATCCCGGGCGACCGGGCCGGCGGCTGCAAGACGCTCCCCATCGTCCACGGCGTCCGCAAAGCCGCCTGGATCATCAGCCCCTTCTTCATCTTCCCCTGGCTGCTGGTCCCCCTGGGCGTGCACCTGCCCGACCCGCAGAACCCGGAGCATGCGATCCTGACCGGCAACCCGGTCATTCTGACCGTCTTCGGCATCGTCTTCACCCTCTGGGGCGCCTACACCGTCTGGCTCCTCCTGCGCGACCCCGACTCGCTCACGAAGACCGAGAACCACCCCTCCTGGAAGCACATGTACCTCATGATGATGGGAGCGCAGGTGGCGTTCGCGCTGGCGTACATGATCTAGTGGCACGCGGATTGAAGGTAGGATAGCCCCGCAAGGAGAGGGGAACCGCCATGCC
>DATEIO010000386.1:0-4311 GCA_035278895.1 Thermoanaerobaculia bacterium
CCTGAGGAGAGAATGGCCGCCGCCGTTGCCCTCCTCGATGCGGCTTACCAGCTCCGGATCAGCCAAGGCCTCGCCGATGATCAGGGACTTTGCCGAGCTCCTGGACGCATTCAACAGGAACGGCGCGTCCTATCCCCATAGGCGCTAACTTTGGATACGGCTGGCACCCTCCGGAGGAGGGTGCAGGCGCGTAGCCGCGGGTTTTAACCCGTGGCGGGAAGGCCGAGCCACTCCCCCGCCCCGGGTTGAAACCCCGGGGCTACGTGCCTGCGCCTTAGGAGGCGCCCCCACCGCCTCCCGGGACTGCCAGGGTTAGCGCCTATGCGTCCTATCCCCCACCCCATAACATTCCCCACCCCTCCAGCGTACTCTAGTCAAACGGGCCCCCGCACCGCAGCTCTCCTCCCCGCCGGCGGACCCGGTAAGGAGAAATGACGTGAAGAAGCTCTGGCTGTTGGCGATCCTGGCCAGCGGACTCGCGGCCTTGACGGGTTGTACGAGCGACGGCGCCGCCGCCCGGGAGACCTCCTCCGCCGAAACGAAGGCCAAGGTGGACGAGGCCGTGCCCGTGGAGGTGGCGGCTTTGGCGCGCGGGGAGATCGAGGCGGTGCTCCGCTTTTCGACCAACCTGGAGGCGGACAGCCAGGTGGAGGTCTTTTCGCAGGCGGCGCGGCAGGTGCGGCAGCTTCTGGTTGAAGAGGGAGCGCGGGTGAGCCGCGGGCAGGTTCTGCTGCGGCTTCAGGACGAGGAGCAGCGGACGGCTCTCGCCAAGGTTCAGAGCCAGCTCGAGCGGGCGCGGCGCGAGTATGAGCGGCAGAAGAAGATGTTTGCCTCGGAGCTCATCTCGGAGCAGGCGTTCAGCCAGGCGACCTACGACGTCGAGCAGTTGGAGCTTGCGAAGGAAGAGGCCGAGCGGCAGCTCTCCTACACCGAGGTGCGCGCCCCGATCTCCGGCACGGTCACCCGCCGGCTCGTGGGGCTGGGCGACCACGTCGTGCCCAACCAGCACCTGTTCGACCTCGTGGACTTCAACTCGATCGTGGCCCGCGTCCACGTGCCGGAAAAGGAGCTCGTCCGCCTCCGCCTGGGCCAGCCCGTGCGCATCTCGGCTCCGGCCCTGGGCGGCGAGGCGGTCGGGGCTCGGGTCTCTCTCCTCTCCCCCGTGGTCGATCCCAAGAGCGGCACGATCAAGGCGACGATCAAGGTTCCCGACCATCCGGGCCTGCGGCCGGGCATGTACGTGGACGTGACGCTGGTCACCACGACGGAGAAGGACGCGCTCCTCGTCCCCAAGCGGGCTCTCGTGTATGACAACGACCAGATCTTCCTCTATCGCCTGAAAGGCGGGAACCGCGTGGAGCGCCTGCTTGTGCGTCCCGCGCTCGAAGACAAGGAGTTCGTGAAGCCCCAGGAGGGGCTCTCCGAAGGGGACAAGGTGGTCGTGGCCGGGCAGGCGGGCTTGAAGGACGGCGCCCTCGTGCGGCTCGCGAAGGCGGGCGCGTGAAGGTCGACGTCGACGCCGACCGCCCCGACGTGCGGGCCGACGCCTCACCCACGGGCGTTACGGGGTTCGTCACCCAGCGGCCGGTCGCCATCCTCATGATCTTCCTGGCGCTGGTGGTGTTCGGCGCCTTTTCCTACGAGCGGCTGCCGGTCACCCTGATGCCGGAGCTCTCCTACCCCACGCTCACGGTGCGCACGGAGTACCCCGGCGCCGCGCCCGAGGAGGTGGAGAACGACATCTCCCGCCCCATCGAAGAGGCCCTCGGCGTGATCGGCGGCCTGCGGCGGATCAGCAGCGTGAGCCGCGCCGGGGTGAGCGACGTGGTGCTGGAGTTCGCGTGGGACACGGAGGTCTCCGCGGCCACGCAGGACACGCTCGAAAAGCTCGATCTGGTCTTTCTCCCCGAAGAGGCCGAGCGCCCCTTGATCCTCCACTACGACCCGTCGCTCGACCCGGTGCTGGAGCTTTCTCTCTCCAGCCAGGACGAGCGCTTCCGCGGGGAGGAGGGGCTGCGCCGGCTGCGGCGCATCGCGGAGCTTCAGGTCAAGCGGGCGCTGGAGCCGATCAAGGGCGTTGCGGCCGTGCGGGTGCGCGGCGGTCTCGAAGAGGAGATCCACGTGCTCGTGGACGAGGAGAGCCTGCGGCGGACCGGGCTCCCCATCCAGGCCGTGATCGACCGGCTGCGGCAGGAGAACATCAACGTCGCGGGCGGCACGATCCAGGAGGGGCGCACCGAGTACATGGTGCGGACGCTCAATGAATACGGCGATCTGAAGCAGATCGAGGAGACCGTGGTCGCCTCGCCCGGCGGGCGGGACGTGCGGATCAAGGACCTCGGCCGGGTCGAGCGCTCGCACAAGGAGCGCCAGATGCTCACCCGCACGGACGGCGGCGAGAGCGTCCAGATCGACGTGTTCAAGGAGGCGGACGCCAACATCGTGGCCGTGGCCGGGCGGGTGCACGATGCGCTCGACGGCGAGGAGAGGCTCGCTACGCGGCTCGAAGGCGAAGAGGGCGCCCGGCTCCACGTGGTGGCGGACCGCTCGGTCTTCATCCAGAGCAGCATCGACGAGCTGCGCGACAGCGCGGTGATCGGCGGCCTCCTCGCGATCCTCGTGCTCTTCGTGTTCCTCCGCGAGTTCCGCTCGACGGCCGTGATCGCGGTCAACATCCCGATCGCGCTCATCCTCTGCTTCGCGCCGCTCCACCTGATGGGCGTATCGCTCAACATCATGTCCCTCGGGGGCCTCGCGCTCGGCGTGGGCATGCTCGTGGACTGCTCGATCGTGGTGCTCGAATCGATCGCCCGCTGCCGCGAGGAGGGAGACGGCGTGCTCGCCGCCGCGATCCGCGGCACCCGCGAGGTGGCGGCGCCCGTGATCTCGTCGACGCTCACCTCGGTCGCGGTCTTCTTCCCCATGGTGTTCGTGGAAGGGATCGCGGGCCAGGCGTTCGGCGATCTCGGGATCGCGGTCGTGATCTCGCAGTTCGCGGCCCTCGCGGTGGCCCTGTTCTTCGTGCCGATGCTCGCGAGCCGGACCGGCGTGCGCTGGGCGGCCGGCGCGGCCTGGGAGGGCGGAGCCGCGCGGGGCTTCTCGGCGTGGCGCTCCTTCCGGGAGGATGCCCGCCGCCTCCGCGCCTGGGCCCGCAGCCCGGTCCGGACGCTCGCTTCCCTCCCCGCCTTCCTCTATCTCCTGATCCGGCTGCCGATCGCGTTTCTCTTCGAGGGGATCGGCAAGCTCCTTCTCGCCATCCTCGGCGCCTTCGTCTGGATCTGGCGGCGGGCCGTGGCTCCGGTGGCGCGGGGGCTCGTGGGTTTCGTCGAGCGTGGCTCGCAGCGGATGGGCGGCGGCGAGAAGAGCGGCCTTCGCGACGCGTATATGCGGACGGTCCGCTGGGGCGTGGACCATCCGATGCCGGTGCTGGGCCTCACGCTGGCGCTCATGGCGGGCACGTGGGCGCTCGGAACGCGGCTCGACAGCGAGCTTCTCCCCGAGGTCCACCAGGGCGAATTCACCTTCGAGGTGGCGCTTCCCGTGGGCACGCCGCTCGAAGCGACCGAGGCGGTGCTCGCGCCCATCGAAAAGGCCATCCTCGCGGAGCGCGAGCACCTGCGCTCGATGATCCTGACCGTGGGCTTCGACCCCGCCAACTCCCAGCGCGCGGACGAGGGAGAGCACACCGCCCGGTTCAAGATGCTCCTCGACAGCTCGGACCCGCGCGTCGAGCAGGACGTCATCGCGCGCCTGCGCGACCGCCTCGCGCGCATTCCGGACCT
The DNA here is from genome assembly GCA_035278895.1 of Thermoanaerobaculia bacterium. Lineage (GTDB taxonomy): Bacteria > Acidobacteriota > Thermoanaerobaculia > Multivoradales > UBA5704 > DATARR01. The sequence goes on from DATEIO010000386.1 coordinate 3,783, forward strand.
GGACGCGCGGGTCACCCGGCCCGTCCTCTTCAGCACCCGGACCCCAATCGAGGTCGAGGTCCACGGAGACGATCTCCCGCGCCTGAAGGCCCTGTCGGACCGGGTGCGCGCGGTGATAGCCGGAATGCCCGAGCTGGCGGACGTCGAGTCGACGCTCAAGAGCGGCGCGCCCGAGGTGCAGATCGTCTACGACCGGAACCTCCTCGCGCGCTACGGCCTCAATCTCCGGCAGGTGGCCGAGCTGGTGCGGGACCAGGTCAAGGGCTTCGAGGCGACGCGCTACAACCTGAAGGACCGGCGCGTGCCTATCCTCGTGCGCCTGGACGAGGGGGATCGGGGAACAGTCGACGACGTGAAGAACCTCGCCGTGAACCCCCAGGGAGAGACACCGATTCCGCTCTCCGCCGTGGCCGCGGTCGCCCTGGGCGAGGGGCCGAGCGAGGTGCGCCGCGTGGACAGCCAGCGCGTGGGGCTCGTGCGCGCCAACATCGCCGCGGGCTCGCTCGGCTCGGCCGTCGCGCGGATCGAG
>DATEIO010000387.1:0-2821 GCA_035278895.1 Thermoanaerobaculia bacterium
CAGCTCGCGGGAGAGGAGCGCCAGGTTTCCGAGGTCCGTGGCCACGACGGGATGCACGTCTCCGAAAGCCTGGCGGTGGATGGCCAGGGCCTGCTGGAAATTCGCGAGGGCCGCCGGCTTCTCGTCCAGATCGCGCAGGACGAGCCCCAGGTTGGCGAGGATGAAGGCAGTGTTCGCCCCGGCCGGCTCGATCTGCGTCTGAAGGGCCAGGGCCTGCTCCAGGATCTCCCGCGCTTCCGCGGTCTGGCCGTTCTCGCGAAGGAGGATGCCCAGGGTGTTCAGGGGACGGGCGAGCTCGGGCTGATCCGCGCCGTGGATCTCGGTCGCCCGTTCCAGGGCGCGGCGGGCCTCTTCCAGTCCCTCGGGCGCGCGGCCAAGCTCCCGCAGGATCTCGGCGCGCAGGGTGTGAAGCTCGGGCTTGAGAGCATCCGGGAGCGCGTCCTCCCGGCGGGCGAGGGCTTCCAGAAGGGCCCAGCGCCGGTGCGTGGGCCAGCCTCCCTGAGATTCGCGCACGAGCCCGAGCAGGGCGTCCGCCTGGATTCTCCCTTCGGCCAGCTCGGCCGCGATCTCCTCGGCCAGATCGCCCGTCTCGCCCTCCCCGATCGACCAGCGCAGCTCCAGGAGGAAGGACTCCCGCGCCTCGGCGTTGCCGGCGTGATGGGCGAGCGAGAGGAGCAGAAGGGCCATGCCCCGGGTGTGCAGAGGGACCGAGCGGAGGAGAAACTCCATCAGCTCCGAGGCCAGGCGCTGCCGCTTGTCTTCCCGAAGGGAGGAGAAGAGCGCGTGATTGGAGCGGGGGCTCGTGAAGCCGTAGGTCAGCAGGCCGGGGAACGAAGGATGGCCGTACTGGTAATCGTGGAACACGGGCGGATCCCCGGCTTCGACCAGGTCTTCATCGATGACGTCCAGCAGCTCTTCCCGCAGCTCTTCTTCGAGCTCCAGGTGGTGGAAGAGCGGCTCGGCGGGGACGTTTTCGCCGCAGAGGGCGGCCAGGTCCAGGAACCGCTGGAGGCGGTCCGCGGTTTCGAGCTCCAGGCCGTCCACCAGATCCTTGACCGCCTCCGCGAGATCGTCGCTCGGCAGGGGCGTGAGCTCCAGCCGCAGGCGCTCGGCCCGGGGGGCGACGCGGTCGTCCGGATCGGCGGGGGAGCAGGAGAGGACGAGGAGGAGGCCGGGGTTCTTCCGGGCCTCGTCCAGAAGCCGGCGCCGCAGGGTGTCCGTAAGCTCGGCGCTCGCGGTGACGTGGAGCACGAGCCGGCCCTCCCGCGAAAGGCGTGCGAGGAGGCTGGAGAGGCCCTGCCGGGGATCGGAGCCGTGGCCCAGGATCTCGCCGGGGATCTCGTCCAGGCGGAGCAGGAGAGAGACGAGGGCCGCGCCCGGGAGCGAGGCGGGCGTTTGGCGGAGGAGAGGCGCGATCCGCTCCAGGCGCTCAGCCCGGGTTTCCTCGTCCAGATCCGCGCGCCGGGCGAGCTGATGCCCCGCGAACCGGGCGAGCCCTTCGGGATCTTCCTCGTACCCTTCGAGGCTCAGAGGGAGGACCGTGACCGCTTGAGAGACGGCGCGGGCCGCGGCTTCCAAGAGGCCGGTCCGGCCGCAGCCGGGATCGCCCGAGAGGAGGAGGACGGGCGACGGGCCGGGAGCCGAGAGAAGGCGCTCGATTCCGGCCAGGGCTTCCGGGTGGTGGACGGTGTAGATCTCGAGCTCTTCGGCGGGCGAGAGAGAGGTGGGGGCGGCCATGAAGGAAGTCTCCGCCGGCGCCTCGTGGCCCCGTCGTCGGGAGGGGGCGGGGCCGGAACAGGCGGCCTGATGCTATAAGGACGGTCCATGACAGAGCAAACCGCCGCGCGCGCCGGCGCGGGAAGCCGGGCCACGGCCGTCGCCAAGGCCCTGTTCGCCGTAGTGGTGTGGGGGGCCTCGTTCATCGCGACCAAGATGGCGGTGGGGGAGGCCGCGCCGGTCACCGTGGTCTGGCTGCGGTTCGCCATGGGCCTCGTTGTGCTCGGCGCGGTGGTCCTCGCCCGCGGCCAGCTCGTGGTGCCCTCGCGGTCCGACCTTGCCTACTTCGCGGGGCTCGGCTTTCTGGGCATCGCCTTCCACCAATGGCTGCAGTCGAACGGCCTCGTCACCGCCCAGGCGAGCACCTCGGCGTGGATCGTGGCCTCGACGCCCATCTTCATGGCCCTTCTGGGCTGGCTCGTGCTGCGCGAGCGGCTGGGAACGGTCGCCGCGCTCGGCATCGCCGTGGCCGCCTTCGGAGTGCTCCTGGTCGTCTCCCGGGGCGACCTCGCTGCCATGGCGGCCGGCCGCTTCGTCACACGGGGGGACTTCCTGGTCCTGATCTCCTCCGTCAACTGGGCGGTCTTTTCCGTGCTCTCCCGGAAGGGGCTCAAGCGTTACGCCTCGGCTCTCATGATGTTCTGGGTCATGCTGACCGGCTGGCTGTTCTCGACCGTCCACTTCCTCGTTGGCCCGGGCCCCGCGGACCTCGCGCACCTGACGTTCCGCGGCTGGACGGCCGTCCTCTTCCTGGGCATCTTCTGCTCCGGGGTGGCCTACGTCTTCTGGTACGACGCCCTGCGCGAGCTGCCTGCCTCCGAGGTGGGGGCCTATCTCTACATCGAGCCGCTGGTCGCCGTCGGGGTCGCCGCCGTCCTCCTGAGCGAAGCCGTCACCGTGGCGACGCTGGCGGGTGGGTTCGCGATTCTCCTGGGGGTGTGGATGGTGAGCCGGCGGGCGGCCGACTAAACTTTCCTCATCTCGCCGCGTACTATCCTCCATCTCATGAAGAGGAGGTGTCTCAAATGATGATGTCGTCGAGAGC
>DATEIO010000388.1:0-3345 GCA_035278895.1 Thermoanaerobaculia bacterium
CGATCTCCTTCACACCTTCCAAGACTTCCTTCCAGACATCGCGGTCAGCCTCGAACTTGGCCAAAGCTTTCCCACTCAACTTCTTACCCATCGCGGAACACCTCTAGCAGTTCTGGCCTCTACCGCACCCGCCAAACCCCACTCGCCCCCGCCGGCACCTTCACCGTCCACCCGCCCGTCCCCCTCTTCAGCGCCGGAACCCCCGGCATCGTGAACAGCGCCTCCGCCTTCTTCCCCTTGATCACATAGGGCCCCGCCTCGGCTTCAGTAGTTCCCAGGTTGTGGACCACCAGCACCCGCTCCTTCCCCTGCTCGCGCACGAAGGCGAGGAGCTGCGTGGACCGATTCTCCGGGGAGAGGAGACGGAGCTTGTCCAAACCGCCCAACCTCAACGCGACGGAGGCTTTGCGCGCCCGGATCAGGCGGCGGTAGTGGGAGAGGAGCGACGCGGAATCGCCCGTCTGGGAGGCCACGTTGGCGGTCTCCTTCCCGGGGGAAAAGGCGTACCAGGGCTGACCGGTGGTGAAGCCGCCGCCGGACGAGGCGTCCCACGGCATCGGGGTGCGCTTGAGCTCGTCCGCCCCAGACCTCGAGCCGTTTTCGAGCCCCACCTCCTCGCCGTAGTAGAGGAAGGGGGTGCCCGGGAGCGTCAGGAGAACCGCCGCGGCGCTCTTGAGCTTCGCAGGGTCGTTTCCGAGCTGCGTGGCGAGGCGAATCATGTCGTGGTTGGTGAGGAACGGCGCGTCGTTCGCCCCCGCTGGATAGGCGTCGATCACCTCGGAGATCTTGGCCGCGATCCCCGAAGCCTCTCCGCTCTCCACCCCTTCGACGATCGCCGAGGCCAGCGGGAAGTCGAAGCTCATCGGCAGGACGCCGAAGTACTTCGCGATCACCGGCGTCTCGGTCCAGTTCTCTCCTACGAGGATCGCCTGGGGAGAAGCGCGCCGCACGCTGTCGGAAAACTCTTTCAGATAGACGAAGGTCTCCGGCTGGTCGTTCTGCCGGTCTCCCGGACCGTTGGCGAAGAGGTGCCGGGTCGCGTCCAGCCGGAAGCCGTCGACGCCTTTCTGAATCCAGAACGCGGCCAGGCGCTCCATCTCCCGGCGCACGGCCGGCGTCGAAAAATTGAGGTCCGGCATGCCGCCCCAGAAAACCCCGTAGTAATAGAAACGGTTTTTCTCGTGCCACACGTGATTGCTGCCGCCCCACGGCTGCGTCCAGCCCGGATCGTCCGTCCGCCAGACGTACCAGTCGCGGTGGGTGGAGGCCGGGGAGGAAGACGAGTCCACGAACCACGGGTGCTGGGAGCTCGAGTGGTTCATCACGAAATCGACGATGATCCGGATCCCCCGCCGGTGCGCCTCGGCGAGCAGCCGCTCGAAATCCGCGTTCGTGCCGTAGTCCCGCTCGATCGTCTCGTAATCGACGACGTCGTAGCCGTGATAGCTGGGGGACTGGAAGACCGGCATCAGCCAGAGGGCGTCGACACCCAAGTCCTGGTTCGTCCGCGGGTTCCCGTCGTTCAGATAGTCGAGCTTCGAGATGAGACCCTGGAGGTCGCCGATACCGTCGCCGTTCGAATCGGCGAAGCTGCGGACGAAGACCTCGTAGAATACGGCTCCACGCGCCCACGAAGGGCTGGCCGGGGACGCCGCGGGCAGGGCCTCCGCGCTGGCGACGAGGAGGAACGCGGTGAGGAGCGGGAGGAGCGCCACGGTGCCGTCGTTCGAGAATTTCATGAGGCTATTGTAGTCATGTCCGAGTTCGAGTCCGCGCGCCGCGCGGCGCTGATCACGGATCTCCTCGGAGTGATCTCGGGCCGCCCCACGGACCTCCTGCCGTTCGACGAGGTCCGCCGGGGCTTGCGGCTCCAGCACCTCGTCGACCGGGGTATCCACGAGGTGCCGCTCGATTTGATCGTGGGCACGCTCGGCCGGCCCGGGGAGTTCAACCGCGCCTTCCTGCCGCGCGACGACTCGCTCAAAAACCGCTGGGACCGGCTGCGCGACCTGGCCGAAGGCCCCGTGGGATTTCCTCCCGTCGAGCTCTACAAGGTGGACCAGGCCTACTTCGTGGTGGACGGCCATCACCGCGTCTCCGTCGCCCGCTCGCTGGACACCCCCACGATCGAAGCCCACGTGATGGAGTTCCTGACCCCGGTCCCCCTGGAGCCAGGGGTGTCGGTCGAGGATGTCCTCCTGCGGAGCGGATTGGCCGCCTTCCTCCTCGCGACCGGCCTCGTCCCCAAGGAGCCGGACGACTACCGCACGACCGTGCCGGACGGCTACGAGCGCCTGCTCGAGCACATCCGCGTCCACGGCTATTACAAGGGGATCGAGCAGGGGCGCGACATCCCCTGGCACGAAGAGGTCGCCTCCTGGCGGGACACGGTCTACCGCCCCATGATTCGGATCATCCGCGAGAGCGGCATCCTGGACGAGTTCCCCGGCAGGACCGAGACCGACCTCTACCTCTACGTGATGGACCACCTCCACAAGCTCCGGCAGCGCTACCACAATCCCGCGCTGCCCCCCGAGGTGGCCGTGGAGGATTTCGGGCAGCGGTCGGCCGAGCCGAAGGCGGCGGGGTGGTGGCAAAGGTGGTGGGCGGGGGTGAGGGGGAAGTTTCATCGATAGGAGGCTTAATCGACAGAAAACCTGAACCGGAGCCCCGCCCGGTGATTCATCGCCGGGCGGGTGGAGGCCGCGATGCATGAATCCAGGAGATCGACATCATGGAAAACCACAAAGTCGCCGTCGTGACCGGAGCCTCCCGGGGCCTGGGAGCCGTCTTCGCCCGTGTCCTCGCCGAGGAGGGCTTCGCCGTCGCCCTGGGGGCGCGGGACGTCCCCGCGATCGAGCGCCTGGCCGCCGGGCTCCCCGTCCCCACCCTGGCCCATCCGCTCGACGTAGGGGATTCCGGGAGCGTCTGGGCGTTCCGGGACGCGGTCCTCGGCCGGTTCGGGAGGGTGGACGCGCTGGTCAACAACGCGGGAATCGGCATCTTCCGGCGGCTGGAGGAGATCTCGGCCGAGGACTTCGCGCTGACCTTCCGGGTGAACGTCCAGGGCACGTGGGCGGTCACCATGGCGTTCCTCCCCCAGCTCAAAGCCGCCCGCGGGCAGGTCTTCATGATCTCGTCGGATGTCTCGACCCGTACCTTCCCGACCGGCGGCCCCTACACCGCCTCGAAGTTCGCCCTGCGCGCGCTCACCCGCACGCTCCAACAGGAAAACCCGGAGCTGCGCGTCCTGGAGCTCCGCCCGGGGGCCACCGACACCTCCTTCGCCGGCTCCACCCCGGGCGCCCCGGGCAAAGAGTGGTTCCTCCGGCCGGAAACCGTGGC
>DATEIO010000389.1:0-6248 GCA_035278895.1 Thermoanaerobaculia bacterium
GCGACCGCGTCGTGGGGCCCGGGCTTCCCGTCCGGGCGCGGACGGCAGCGCCACCGGCTGAACGCCGCGGCGCCGGTCACCCAGGCGATGCGGGCGAGGATGACCGCGAGGCACACCGCCGCGGCCACGGCCGCGTAGCGCGCCCCGGTCGCTCCGGTCGCCCGCGCGGCAATCGATTTGAGCTGGAAGCCCACGAGGATGAACGCGAGCACGTTCAGCACGAACACCGCGACCTCCCACACCGCCCACGCGGGAATGCGGATGCGCGCCGGCATGATCTCGGGCGCGCGCCGCGACGCCGCCATCGCGAAGACCACGAGCGTGATGATGCCCGAGAGGTGCAGCCGCTCCGCGAGCAGCCAGACCGCGAACGTGCTGCAGAATTGGAACACCACCGCGGTTGCGACGTCGCTGATGCGCGCGTTCACGGCGAGGCTGACCGGTGCGAGCACCAGCCCGAGAAGGATGCTGCCTACCGTGACCACCAGGAGCGTCGGCAGCACGGTCCACCCGGACAGGAAGCCCGTGATCGTGGCGCCGACCGCGAGGCGGTAGACGAGCAGCGCGCTCGCGTCGTTGAAGAGGCTCTCTCCCTCCAGAATCACGAGCAGCCGGTGCGGGGGGCGGAGCTGCTTGAGCACCGTGGTGGCGGCTGCCGCGTCCGGCGGCGCGACGATGGCGCCGAGCGCGATCGCCGCCGCCCAGGGCATGTCCGGTACGAGTTGCCGCGCGACCACGGCGACGACGGCGATCGTCAAGGCGACGGCGCCGAGGGCGAGGCTCGTGACCGCGCGCCAGTTCGCGCGCAGGTCGCGCGGCGAGGAGTCGAAGGCGGCATCGACCAGGACGGGCGCGACGAACAGCGCGAGCGCGAGCTCGGGATCGAGAACGAGCGTCGGCACGCCGGGGATGAGCGCGAGCGCGGCGCCGGCGAGCGCCACCAGCGCCGGGTACGGCGCGCCGAACCGCCGCGCCAGGGCGGCGAGGATCGCACCGCCCAGCAGCAACGCGATGACGACCTCGAACACCCTCATCGCCATTCCAGCCCTCCCGGTGACCTCCCGTTGGACCGGAGCAGTCTATCGCAGGTGCCGGGCGCCGGATCTGCGGGGCTACGGCCGGCTGCCTTGTCGATTTGCGTCTTCCAACTCGCGCGTCATCTCGATCATGGTTCGCCGGAACCCCGCGCGAGCGAAAAGGCGCTGCGCGGACTCGTTTCGCTCGGCCGTCGAGAGCACGACCCGGGGCGCGCCTTTCTCCTTGAGTGCTTCTAACGTTGCGTCGAGCAACATCCGGCCGACGCCCTGCCCGCGATGGGCGGGATCGACCACGATGTCGTACAGCACGCCCGCCGGCCCGCGCAGAGACATGTAATCAGGTCCCTCGACTCCCGCGTACGTATAGCCAACCACCTCGCCGTCGCGCTCGGCGACAAGAATGACGATGTTCGGCTCCTTGAGCTGCGTTCCGAGAAACGAGCCGTAGGCGTGCCTGGTCTGTGGCGTCGCGGCGATGAAGCGGTCCGGGTCCAGCTCGTGGTGGATACGGACGAGGAGCGCGCCGAGCCGGCCCATCGCCTCGAGGTCTGCGGGCGTTGCGGGGTGGATGGAAACGGCCGGCAAGCTCGTGTCTCCCGATCGTTGGATGCCTACAGCAGCTTGTCCGGCGTGATCGGCAGCTCCCGGCTGCGCCGGCCCGTGGCGTGGAAGACGGCGTTCGCGATCGCCGCCGGGATGCCCACCATCCCGAGCTCGCCCATGCCCTTGACGCCGAGCGGGTTGACGATCTTGTCGTCCTCCTCGACGAACATGGTTTCGATCTCGTGGACGTCCGCGTTGACCGGCACGTGGTAGTGCTGGAGGTTCGGGTTCATGATCCGTCCGTAGCGGTGATCGATTTCGGTCGCCTCCTGAAGGGCCATGCCGATGCCCCAGACCACGCCGCCGATCTCCTGGCTGTGCGATGCCTTGGGATTGATGATCCTGCCACAGGCCGTGACCTCGATGGCGCGCGTGACGCGGACGTTCCCGAGGTCCGGGTCCACCTTCACCTCGACGAACTGCGCGCCGTGCGCCAGCAACGCGTACTTCTCGCGCTCCGGCGACGGGCGCGAGTCGAACGTCTCGGTGACTTCCGTGAGACCGTTCTGCCTCATGACTTCAGCGACGTTGACGAAACGGGACGGATCGCTTTTGAGCTGCAGCCGGCCGTCGAGCATCTCCACGCCGGAGGCGGCAGCGGCTTGCAGCGGTGAATCCGCCTTGCCGTTCGCGAGCGACAGAAGCTTGGCGCCGACGGCCAGAGCCGCTCCGTACACGGCCGAGCCGACGCTCGACGTCGTCTGGGAGCCCCCCTGCGAAGGCGCCCGTGGGAACCTCGTATCGCCGAGCTCGAAATGGACCTGCTCCGGCTTCAACCCCAGGTACTCGGCCGCGATCATGGTCATGACCGTGTAGGTGCCGGGGCCGATGTCGCTGGTCGCGCTGACGACGTGCGCCGTGCCGTCGGCGCGCAACGTGATCCTGGCGCTGGCGGGCCTCTGGAACGCGCCCCAGACGCCGGTGGCCATTCCCCAGCCAACCAGCCACCGTCCGTCCCGCATCGAGCGAGGCTCGAACTTGCGGCTCTTCCACCCGAACTTTTCGGCTCCGAGCCGGTAGCACTCCTTGAGCGCCTTGCTCGACCACGGCTTCCCGCTCTCGGGGTCCACCTCGGCGTAGTTCGTGAGGCGCAGCTCCAGGGGATCGATTTTGAGGGCATACGCCAGCTCGTCCATCGCGCATTCGAGCGCGAACATGCCGCTGACGGCCCCTGGCGCGCGCATCCACGTCGGCGTGTTCAGGTCCGTGTCCGTGATCTTGAGCGGCGCGTAGAGGTTCGGGCACGCGTACACCTGGCGCGGAAAACCGGTGGTGCCGTCCGAGAACTCTTCGAAGCTGGAGGTGTTGTGCACCGCCTCGTGGATCATCGCGGAGAGTTTCCCGGACCGCTCCGCGCCGAGCGCGACCTTCTGAATCGTGTACGGACGGTAGCCGTGGCCGCTGAACATGTGCGTGCGCGTGTAGACGACCTTGACCGGGCGCTTGAGCTCGCGGGCCGCCATCGCCGTCAGGGCGGGGTAGTAGTTCGGCCGCAGCGACGATCCGAAAGCCCCGCCGACGAAAGGCGAGACCACGGTGACGTTCTCCTCGGGGACGCCGAGCCTCCGCGAAAGGTGCGTGCGGACGTTGTAGACCTCCTGCGTCTTGTCGAAGAGTGTGAGCTTGTCGTCCTGCCAGACGGCGATCGCCCCGTGCAGCTCCATCGGGTTGTGGTGCTCGATGGGAATGCGGTACTCGGCCTCGATTTTCACCGGCGTGTTGCGCATCGCCTCCTCGGGATTCCCGCGAGGCTTCGGCGGCTGCGCCCGCCGGGGCATGCGCGCGCTCTCGCGCACGGCCTCCGTGTCGGTCACGTGCTTCTCGGCGTTATAGGAGACCTTGACGAGGCGCGCCGCGTACCGCGCCTGCTCGTACGTCTCGGCGACGACGAGCGCCACGGGCTGCCGGTTGAAAAAGATTTTTTCGGATTGGAGCGCCCGGAAGGACTTGTCCTCCTCTTCCCGGCTGCCCCGCGGCGGCGCTTCCTCTGAGGAGCCCGGTCCCATCTTCGGCGAATTCAGGTGCGTGAACACGCGGATCACACCGGGGGAGGCTTCGGCCTCGCGCGTGTCGATCGCCGTGATCGTTCCCTTCGTTACGGTGCTCAGCACGATGAATCCATAGGCGAGGTTCGGCACCTGAAACTCCGCCGCGTACTTCGCCTTGCCCGTCACCTTGGCCACGCCATCGACGCGGCTCATCTCTTTTCCTATGTATCTCGGCATCGGATTCCTCCCGTCACGCCAGCTGGCTCGCACGCATCAGCGCGCGAACGACGGCCCGCTTGCCCAATTCGACTTTGTAGGTATTGTGCGCGAGGGGTTTTGCGTCCTTGAGCGCCGCTTCGGCGGCCTGCCGGAAGCTCGCCTCGGACGCGGGCTTTCCGGCGAGCGCGGCTTCCGCCTCCCGGCTCCGCCACGGCTTGTGGGCCACGCCGCCGAGCACCACGCGCGCCTGCCGGATCGTGCCGCCGTCGAGCTCCAGGGCCGCGGCGACCGCGACGAGCGCGAAGGCGTACGAGGCGCGGTCGCGGACCTTCAGGTAATAGGAGTTTCTGGCGAAATTCGACCTCGGCAGCTCGATGGCCACAATGAGCTCGCCGTGCTGGAGATTCGTGTCTTTCTCCGGCGTGTCGCCCGGCAGGCGATGAAACTCGTGGATGGGGATTGTGCGCTCCCGGCCGCCTGCGCCCCTGATCCTCACGACGGCGTCGAGCGCGTAGAGCGCGTTCGCCATGTCGCCCGGATAGGTGGCGACGCACTTCTCGCTCCACCCGAAGATGGCATGCATCCGGTTGAGCCCTTCCCGAGCGCCGCAACCCGTCCCGGGCTCCCGCTTGTTGCACGGCATTGCGGTGTCATAGAAATACTGGCAGCGCGTGCGCTGCAGGAGGTTCCCGCCGTTGGTCGCCATGTTGCGGAGCTGAGCCGAGGCGCCCGCGACGATGGCCTGCGTCAGGAGCGGGTAGCTCTGGCGGATGAGGGGATGGTTGGCGGTTTCCGTGTTCGTGGCCAGGGCGCCGATCGAGACGCCGCCCCCCGCCGCCTTGATCTCGGCGAGCTTCAAACGCGTGAGGTCCACCAGCTCATTGGGACGCTCGACGTCCTCTTTCATCAGATCGAGGAGGTTCGTCCCACCGGCCAGGAACTTGGCCTGCGGGTTCGCCGCGACGGCGCCGGCGGCCGTGCCCGGATCGCTCGCGCGGGAGTACCTAAACGGTCTCATCGGCGTCCTCCTTCCGCACGCGGGCCAACTGGTCTTCGTCGACAAAGCGCCACGTGTGCTTCGTCTCCCGGCCCGAATGGACCTCCTGGATCGCGGCGACGATTCCGGGATAGGCCCCGCAGCGGCAGATGTTGCCGCTCATCCGCTCGCGGATCTCGTCGTCCGTAAGCCGCGTCGTGGTCACGGCCACGTCTTCCGTGACGTGGCTCACGTGGCCGCGGCGCGCCTCTTCGAGCAGGCCCACGGCCGAGCAGATCTGTCCCGGCGTGCAGTATCCGCACTGGAAGCCGTCGTACTTGATGAAGGCCGCCTGCATGGGGTGGAGCTCATCCCCCTTCGCCAGCCCCTCGATCGTCGTAACCTCCTTCCCCTCGACGGAGGCGGCGAGCGTCAGGCACGACAGGACGCGTTTTCCATCGACGAGCACCGTGCAGGCGCCGCACTGGCCTTGATCGCAGCCTTTCTTCGAGCCAGTCAGCGCGAGCCGTTCGCGCAGCGCATCGAGCAGCACGACGCGGGAATCGATCTCCAGGGTTTTCGTCGCGCCGTTGACCTTGAGCGCGACCTTCACGAGGTTTTCCGCCGCGCCCGCGGCGGTCGTCGCGCCGGGGGAAGGGCTCAGGGCCGCAAACGCGTTCTCGAGCTCCAGCAGGTCGAGGGCGAAAAATCCGAGGCCGGCCGCCAGGAACGTGCGCCGCGTCTGCCCGACGCCGGTCAATGCCGGCATCTCCTCGAGCAGCGCCTCCTCGTCCTCCGTCAGCTCGGGTTCCGAGGTCTCGTCGAAGTCGTCGTTCATCAAAGGGTCCTCCTGTACGGCGAGTGCGGCATCCTCGACGACGAGGGATGCACCTTCCGAGCCAGTCCGGCTCCGTCACCTGGCGCTTCTGGCTGGCGAATCACCCACAGGCAGGCGGCTTCTGGAAGACAAGTCTTGAAAGGAAGGCAGGAGATCACAAGGCGCGGAAGGCCGGGACCTTGCGGGCCCCAGCCCTCGAGCTACCGGAGTGCTGATTTTTCCGGGGTACGGAGCTTACCAGATGCACTCCCAGGAGGTTCCGTTGCAACGGCAGAAGCCCCATTCGCAGGCGCAAGCAGGGTTGATCCAGCAGCGCTTGCTCACTCCGGCTGCCGAGCAACTCGTACCGTCGGTGGACTCGCAGTTGACATACCCGGTCAAGTTGCAGAATGTACAGGCCTCCGTGCTTGCCGGCGGCAACGATGCGAGGAGGATCCCGACGAGAGCAATCAGAAGCAATGACTTTCTCTTCACCTCATTCTCCTTTCCGCTTTCGAATCTGGAAGACCGGTTCCGTGCACGGCAATCCATTGCCGTGGCTTCCGTAAGAGAAGGTGCAGGTCTCAAGAGGAACGGGACAAGGCGGT
>DATEIO010000390.1:0-7666 GCA_035278895.1 Thermoanaerobaculia bacterium
TTCGTCAACAAGAACCGGGTCACCAAGTGCGACATCTGCGGCAACCCGGTCGACCTGCAGCTCAAGTACTCGATCTCCGACTGCCAGGAGCGGGGCATGACCTTTGCCGTGCCGCTCAAGGTCACCTTCCGGCTGTTCGTCTACGACCGCGACCCCGAAACGGGGACGCGGATGATGCGCGACGCCAAGGAGGAGGAGGTCTACTTCGGCGACATTCCGCTGATGACGGACAACGGCACGTTCATCATCAACGGCACGGAGCGGGTCATCGTCTCCCAGCTCCACCGGAGCCCCGGCGTCTTCTTCACCAAGGAAGGGCCGCGCTCGTACCTCTCGAAGATCATCCCCTACCGCGGCTCCTGGGTGGAGTTCGAGTACGACCAGAAGGACGTCCTCTCGGTCCGCATCGACCGCAAGCGGAAGTTCCACGGCACCGTGTTCCTCCGCGCCCTGGGCCTCGAGTCGGACGAGACGATCCTGCGCCAGTTCTACACCCCCGTGGGCCTGTCCTCTTCGGGCGGCGGCAAGTTCGACCTGCACGTCAGCCCCAAGGTCCTGGAGCCCGAGCGCCTGAAGGACCGCCAGAGCCGCGGCCGCCGCGAGGCGTATCCGGTCTTCGCCGGCATCACGCTCAACAAGCAGCACATCGGCAAGCTGGACACCGGCCAGACCATCACCTTCGAGGTGGACGCCGAGGATCTGGAGCGGGCGTTCTTCATCGGCGACGTGGTCGACCTGGACACCGGCGAGGTGATCTTCGAGTCCAACGAGCTCGTGCCCGAGGACATCGAGGAGCGGCTCGATGGCAGGAACGCCACCCCGGTCGAGGTCTTCTTCCCCGACTGGGAGCTGACCGGCGCGACGTTGTCGAACACGCTCGCCAAGGACACGACGAAGAACTCCAAGGAGGCGCTGATCGAGATCTACCGGCGCATGCGCCCCGGCGATCCTCCGACGCTCGAGAGCGCGCGCTCGCTCTTCTACGGCATGTTCTTCGACGCGAAGCGCTATGACTTCTCGCGGGTCGGCCGCTTCAAGTTCAACATCAAGCTGGACACCGAGGTGCCGGTCGACCAGAAGACGCTGTCGGCCGACGACTTCTTCCGGGTGATCGAGTATCTGCTCCGTCTGCAGAAGGACGTCGGGCGGGTCGACGACATCGACAACCTGGGCAACCGCCGCGTGCGCGCCGTGGGCGAGCTCCTGGAGAACCAGTTCCGGATCGGCCTCGTGCGCATGGAGCGGGCGATCAAGGAGAAGATGTCGGTCCACCAGGACATCGACTCGGCGATGCCGCACGACCTGATCAACTCGAAGCCCGTGATCGCGGCGATCAAGGAGTTCTTCGGGTCCTCGCAGCTCTCGCAGTTCATGGACCAGACGAACCCGCTTTCCGAGGTCACGCACAAGCGGCGCCTGTCCGCCCTCGGACCGGGCGGCCTCTCCCGCGAGCGGGCCGGGTTCGAGGTGCGCGACGTCCACGCCACGCACTACGGCCGGATCTGCCCGATCGAGACGCCGGAAGGTCCGAACATCGGCCTCATCTCGTCGCTTGCCACCTACGCGCGGATCAACGACTACGGGTTCATCGAGAGCCCGTACAAGAAGGTGGAGAACGGGCGCGTGCTCGACCACCACCGCATCATGAAGGTGGGCGACGGTGGGTTCCGCCTGGGGCAGATCGTCACCGGCGACGAGCTCAAGGCGGAGAACGAGCGGCTGGAGAAGGCCGGCAAGCGCAAGGTGGACGCCGAGGCGCACGCCTTCTACCTCTCGGCCTGGGAAGAGGAGAAGTACATCATCGCCCAGGCGAACGCCCGTCTCGACGAGAACGGCGTGTTCGTGAGCGACCGCGTAATCTCGCGCGCCGGCGGCGACTTCATCACCCCCGAGCGCGACCGCATCGACTACATGGACATCAGCCCGAAGCAGCTCGTGTCCGTGGCCGCGGCGCTCATTCCGTTCCTCGAGAACGACGACGCGAACCGCGCGCTCATGGGCTCGAACATGCAGCGCCAGGCCGTGCCGCTGCTCAGGAGCGACTCGCCCATCGTGGGCACGGGCCTGGAAGCGATCGTGGCCCAGGACTCGGGCGCGGTCGTGCTCTGCAAGCGGGGCGGCATCGTCGACTCGGTGGACGCCGAGCGCATCATCGTGCGCGTGGAAGCGGAGGACCTGGAGACCGGCGAGACCAAGGACTTCGGCGCCGACATCTACCAGCTCATCAAGTTCCGCCGCTCGAACCAGAACACGTGCATCACCCAGAAGCCCGTGGTCTACGAAGGGCAGCGGGTCAAGAAGGGTGACGTCCTGGCGGACGGCCCCTGCACCGAGCTCGGCGAGCTGGCCCTGGGGAGGAACGTCCTCGTGGCCTTCATGCCCTGGCGCGGCTACAACTTCGAGGACGCGATCCTGATCTCCGAGAAGCTCGTGCGGGAGGACTACTACACGTCCATCCACATCGAGGAGTTCGAGATCGAGGCCCGGGACACCAAGCTCGGCCCCGAGGAGATCACGCGGGACATTCCGAACGTCTCGGAGTCGGCCTTGAAGGACCTGGACGAGAGCGGCATCGTCCGCATCGGCGCCACGGTCAAGGCCGGCGACATCCTGGTGGGCAAGGTCACGCCGAAGGGCGAGACCCAGCTCACCCCCGAAGAGAAGCTGCTGCGCGCCATCTTCGGCGAGAAGGCGGGCGACGTCCGCGACGCTTCGCTCAAGGTGCCGCCGGGCATCGAGGGGACGATCGTCGACGTCAAGATCTTCTCCAGGAAGGGGGTCGAGAAGGACCTCCGCGCCAAGGAGATCGAGAACTCCGAGATCGCCCGTCTCGAGAAGAACATCAAGGACGAGGTGCGAATCCTGACCGAGGAGCGCAACAAGAAGGTCTCGGACCTGCTGCTCGGCAAGAAGGTCACCGCCGTCGTCAAGTCGCGGACCGGCCAGGAGCTGCTCAAGGCCGGCGACGCGATCAACACGGAGGCGCTCGAGCGGCTCACCCGGCAGGAGATCCTCCGCCTGCCCGTGGATGAGCGCCGCCTGATCGACGCCGTCGAGATCGTCTACCGCAAGACCGACTCGCACATCGAGGTCCTCCACCGGGTCAACGAGGAGCGCATC
The DNA here is from genome assembly GCA_035278895.1 of Thermoanaerobaculia bacterium. Classification (GTDB taxonomy): domain Bacteria; phylum Acidobacteriota; class Thermoanaerobaculia; order Multivoradales; family UBA5704; genus DATARR01. The sequence goes on from DATEIO010000390.1 coordinate 3,121, forward strand.
GGCCTGCTCCAGAAGGGCGACGAGCTGCCGCCCGGCGTGATCAAGCTGGTCAAGGTCTACGTCGCCATGAAGCGCAAGCTCCAGGTGGGCGACAAGATGGCCGGCCGTCACGGCAACAAGGGCGTGATCTCGCGGATCCTTCCCGAGGAGGACATGCCGTACCTGCCGGACGGCACGCCGGTCGAGATCGTGTTGAACCCGCTGGGCGTGCCGAGCCGCATGAACGTCGGCCAGATCCTGGAGACCCACCTCGGGTGGGCCGGCAAGGTGCTGGGCTTGAAGTTCGCGACCCCCGTGTTCGACGGGGCGCGCGAGACGGACATCAAGGAGCTTCTGCGGGAAGCGGAGCTGCCCGATTCCGGCAAGACCCCGCTCTTCGACGGCATGACGGGGGAGGCGTTCGAGCAGAAGGTCACCGTGGGGTACATCTACATGCTCAAGCTCTCCCACCTGGTCGACGACAAGATCCACGCGCGGTCCATCGGACCGTACTCGCTGATCACCCAGCAGCCGCTGGGCGGTAAGGCGCAGTTCGGCGGCCAGCGCTTCGGAGAGATGGAGGTCTGGGCGCTCGAAGCCTACGGCGCCGCCTACACGCTCCAGGAGCTGCTGACCGTCAAGAGCGACGACGTGGAGGGCCGGAGCAAGGTCTACGAGGCGATCGTCAAGGGCGACGTGCCGGAGCCGCCGGGCTTGCCCGAGTCCTTCAACGTTCTCGTGCGCGAGCTCCAGAGCCTCTGTCTCGACGTTGAACTCCTCAAGGTCTAATGGGAGGAAACACGTTGCAACCATTCAGCAGTTTTGACAAGCCACAGTCGCTCAAGGATTTCAACGCGATCAAGATCTCGATCGCGTCCCCGGAGAAGATCCGTTCCTGGAGCTACGGCGAGGTCACGAAGCCGGAGACGATCAACTACCGGACCTTCAAGCCGGAGCGGGACGGGCTTTTCTGCGCGAAGATCTTCGGTCCGATCACGGACTGGGAGTGCCTGTGCGGAAAATACAAGCGGATGAAGCACCGGGGCGTCATCTGCGACAAGTGCGGCGTCGAGGTCACCCGCTCGCGGGTGCGCCGCGAGCGCATGGGCCACATCGAGCTCGCCTGCCCGGTCTCGCACGTCTGGTTCTTCAAGGGGCTGCCGTCGCGGATCGGCCACCTTCTGGACATCAGCCTGCGGGATCTGGAGCGCATCCTCTACTTCGAGAGCTACGTCGTCATCGATCCGGGTGAGACCGAGCTCAAGGAGCAGGAGCTGCTGACCGAGGAGCGCTACCGCGAGCTGCGCGACAAGTACGGCGAGGGGAGCTTCGACGCCCGCATGGGCGCCGAAGGCATCAAGGAGCTCCTGTCGCGGATCGACGTCGACGAGCTCTCGGAAGAGCTGCGCATCGTGATGCGCACCGAGACGAGCCAGATTCGCCGCCTGAAGGCCGCCAAGCGCCTGAAGGTGGTGGACGCCTTCCGCCGTTCCGGCCACCGGCCGGAGTGGATGATCCTGGACGTGATCCCGGTCATCCCGCCGGAGCTGCGTCCCCTCGTTCCCCTGGACGGCGGCCGCTTCGCGACCAGCGACTTGAACGACCTCTACCGGCGCGTGATCAACCGGAACAACCGGCTGAAGAAGCTCCTCGAGCTGCGCGCCCCCGAGGTCATCGTGAGGAACGAAAAGCGGATGCTCCAGGAGGCGGTCGACGCCCTCTTCGACAACGGCCGCCGCGGCCGCGTGCTCAAGGGCTCGAACAACCGGCCTCTGAAGTCGCTGTCCGATACGCTCAAGGGCAAGCAGGGCCGCTTCCGCCAGAACCTGCTCGGCAAGCGCGTCGACTACTCGGGCCGTTCGGTGATCGTGGTGGGCCCGGAGCTCAAGCTCCACCAGTGCGGTCTGCCGAAGAAGATGGCGTTGGAGCTCTTCAAGCCGTTCATCTACAACCGGCTCGAGGAGAAGGGGCTGGTGGGCACCATCAAGGCCGCCAAGGAGCTGGTGGAGGCCGAGGTGGACGAGGTGTGGGACGCTCTGGAGGAGGTCATTCAGGACCATCCGGTGCTCCTGAACCGCGCGCCCACGCTCCACCGCCTGGGCATCCAGGCCTTCCAGCCGACGCTCATCGAGGGCAAGGCGATCAAGATCCATCCGCTCGTCTGCGCCGCGTTCAACGCGGACTTCGACGGCGACCAGATGGCGGTCCACGTGCCGCTTTCCCCCAAGGCGCAGATCGAGAGCAAGGTGCTGATGCTCGCCTCGAACAACGTGCTTTCGCCGGCCCACGGGCGTCCGCTCGCGGTGCCGTCGCAGGACCTCGTTCTCGGCGGCTATTACCTGACGCTCGGCAAGGTGGGCGCCAAGGGCGAGGGACGGACGTTCGCCGACTTCGACTCCGTGCTCCTGGCTCTGGAATCGGGCGAGGTCGAGACGCTCTCCCCGATCCGGGTGCGCTACTCGGGCGACTACATCAATCTCGAGACGCAGTACGACAAGCAGAACGTCGTGCACGCCGAGATGGAGACGCTCGACAACCAGCTGATCGAGACCACCGTCGGCCGGGTGATCTTCAACCGCCACCTGCCGAAGGAGATCCCGTTCATCAACGGCCTGTTGAAGAAGCGCGGCCTCCAGGACCTGGTGGGCTACTGCTTCATCAAGCTGGGCAACGACGCCACGGTCCGGATGCTCGACGACATCAAGGAGATCACCTTCCAGTACGCGACCCGCGCCGGCATCTCCTTCGGCGTGGACGACATGGTGGTGCCTTCGCGGAAGCAGGAGATCCTGGCCCAGGCCCGCGGCGAGGTGGTCGAGATCGAGAACCAGCGCTCGGCCGGCGTGATCACCGCCGGTGAGCGGCACAACAAGATCATCGACATCTGGCACCGGGTGACCGAGCGCGTCTCCGAGGAGATGTTCCGCGAGATGCGGGAGATCGAGAAGGAGACGGGCACCTTCAACCCGATCAACCTGATGGCCGACTCGGGCGCCCGCGGCTCCCGCGAGCAGGTGCGCCAGCTCGCCGGCATGCGCGGTCTCATGTCCAAGCCCTCGGGCGAGGTCATCGAGACGCCCATCACGGCGAACTTCCGCGAGGGCCTGTCGGTGTTGCAGTACTTCATCTCGACGCACGGCGCCAGAAAGGGTCTCGCCGACACGGCGTTGAAGACGGCCGACTCCGGCTATCTGACCCGCCGTCTCGTCGACGTGGCCCAGGACGTCATCATCAACGAGGTGGACTGCGGCACGATCGACGGCATCGTGGTGACGGCGATCATGGAAGGCGGCGAGATCCTGGAGCCGCTGCGCGACCGCATCGTCGGCCGCGTCAGCCAGGAGGACATCTACGATCCGATGACCGGCGAGCTGATCGTCGCCGTCGGCCAGGAGATCACCGAGCTTCTGGGCAACGCCGTCCAGGCGGCCGGCATCGAGCGGGTGAAGATCCGCTCCGTGCTGACCTGCGAGGCGCGGCGCGGCGTGTGCGCCTCCTGCTATGGGCGCAACCTCGCGACCGGCAAGATGGTCGAGATCGGCGAGGCGGTGGGCGTCATCGCCGCCCAGTCGATCGGCGAGCCCGGCACGCAGCTCACCATGCGGACCTTCCACTACGGCGGTACCGCGTCGCGCGTGTCCGAGCAGTCGAAGCACATCGCCAAGAACCCGGGCCTCGTCAAGTTCCTGACCGTCAACACGGTCGAGTCCAAGCGCGGGGCGCTCGTCGTCATCAACCGGAGCGGCAAGCTCGTCATCACCGACGAGAAGGGCCGGGAGCGGGAGCGCTACGCTCTCACCTACGGCTCGCAGCTCCTGGTCCACGAGGGCGACGAGGTCCAGCCGGGCACCGAGCTGGTGACCTGGGACCCGTTCACCTACGCCATCCTCACGGAGATCGGCGGCCGGGTCGAGTTCCAGGACATCGTCGAGGGCGAGAACGTCCGCGAAGAGACCGACAAGGTCACGGGCCTGTCGCAGAAGATCATCGTCGAGGCTTCGGCCAACGAGAAGCGGGTGCCGGCGATCCTCGTCCACGGCGACGACGGCCGCGAGAAGCGGTACCTGCTGCCCTCGGGCTCGCACCTCGTCGTGCAGAACGGGAACGACGTCTACGCGGGCGACACGCTGGTCAAGATCCCGCGCGAGACGACCAAGACCAAGGACATCACCGGCGGTCTGCCGCGCGTCGTCGAGCTCTTCGAGGCCCGGAGCCCCAAGGAGCCGGCGATCATCACGGAGATCGACGGCACCGTCCACCTGGGCGAGGTCCACAAGGGCATGCGCAAAGTCGTCGTCGAGAGCGACGCCGGCGATACCCGCGAGTACCTGGTGCCGCGCTCGATCCACATCAACGTGCAGGAGGGCGAGCGGGTGCGCGCCGGCGATCCCCTGATCGACGGTCCGATCAACCCGCACGACGTCCTCCAGACGCTGGGTGAGAAGGAGCTCCAGCGTTACATGACGGACAAGATCCAGGAGGTCTACCGGTCGCAGAGCGTGGCGATCAACGACAAGCACATCGAGGTGATCGTGCGCCAGATGATGCGGTCGGTGAAGATCGAGGA
>DATEIO010000391.1:0-3263 GCA_035278895.1 Thermoanaerobaculia bacterium
GGCAGCGCGGGGCAGGGGCTGGGGGCCTCGGCGGGGGGCCGGCTCCTCGAAGGGAATCATCTCCTCGCGCGCCTCTTCGTCGTCTTCCTCGTCGGCCCCTTCCGGGGTGGACGCGGCGGCCCGGCCGTTCTTGCGGCGGCCCCCGCGGCGGCGGGAGCGCTTGCGCCGGCCTTCGGCCTTCTCCTCCTTCTCCTCCGCGGTCATTTCGGATTCGGAAGCCTCGGCCTCCACCTCCAGGTCCTCGCCGGCCTCTTCCTCAGAGTCGAGCTCGGCCTCGTCGCTCTCCTCGACCGCGGGCTCCTCATACGTCACGGACCGGCCGAAGGCCATCTCCATTTCTGGCTCTTCAAAGCGCGGCTCCTCAAAGCCTGGCTCTTCAAAGCGCGGTTCCTCGAACCGGGAGGGCTCCTCGAAGAGGGGGGCGGGAGGCGGCGAGACCGTCTCCGGCTCCGGCCACTCTCCGCGAGTCTCCGCCAGGGGAGCGGCCCACTCCTGGGGCTCCGGCTCGACCGGCTCTGGCGTCACGGGCTCGGAAAGAAAGGGGGAGGCGACGGCTTCGGGCTCGGGGGGAGGGGCGTCGGCGGGAGGCGCTTCACGCTCCCGGCTCTCCTGCTTCTGTTTTTCTCGATTCTCTTCGTCTGCGGCGCCCTCTGCTGTGGGGCGCATCCACCATGGACTCAAGGTCTACTCCTTTTGGCAAGCCCAGAACAGGGCTCGCGGGATCTCTCGGTCGTTCGTTCAACCAACCGGACGTACGCTTCGGATCGTCTGCGACGGCACGACTCGGGCTGACCACAAAAATGGCGGGGCGGACCGAAGGACCGACATTCAAGTATAGCATGAGAGAACCGCCGCCGCATCCGGCGGCGACGGAAGGCCGGAATTTCGTCTCAATCCAGGTCGAAAGGACGCCGGGGCGGGCCTTCGTCCGGATCTTCCTCGGCCCGGCGCATCGCTTCCCGGAACTTCTCTTCCAGAATGCGGTCGCGGTCCTTCATGGCGGCCACCTCCCGCTGGAAGACGTCCTCGGCCCGGGACTTCTCCTCGTCGAGCCCTTTCAAGAGGGCGTCGAAGTCCTTGCCGCCGGCGATCGGCTGCTTGGGCTTGCGGTGGGAGAGGACCTGGCCGGTCTCGGCGTCGATGACCAGATCAGAGCTGCACTCGGGACAACGGACGGTCAGCTTGCGGGTTTCGGCCATGGTCCCCATTCTAGCCAGTTCTGGTAAGTTACGCGCCATGCCCGAAACCGAATCCCTGAAGAGCCGCGACGAAGCCTGGGACCTCCTCTGCCAGTACACGGAAAAAGAAGGCCTGCGCAAGCACGCCCTGGCCGTCGAAGCCGCCATGCGCTACTACGCCCGCCTCTGGGGCGAGGACGAGGAGCTCTGGGGCCTGACCGGCCTCCTCCACGACTTCGACTACGAGCGCTGGCCCGACCCCGAAAACCACCCCTACCGGGGCATCGAGATCCTGACCGCCCAGGGCTATCCCGAGGTGATGCGCACCGCTATCCTCGGCCACGCCCCCTACACCAACACCCCCCGGGAGACCCGTCTCGCTAAGGCCCTCTACGCCTGCGACGAGCTCGCCGGCTTCGTCACCGCCGTCGCCCTGATCAAGCCGAGCAAGTCGCTCGCGGACGTGGACGTCTCCTCGGTGAAAAAGCGCCTCAAGGAGAAAGCCTTCGCCCGCGGGGTGAACCGCGAGGACGTCTACCAGGGCACCGAGGAGCTGGGGCTTCCGTTGGACGAGCACATCGAGAACGTGATCAAGGCGCTGCAGGCGGAGTCGGGGCAGTTGGGGTTGTAGGGACTTACCAGATCACCTTGACGGCTCCGTAATCCCGAAAGCGGCGGTCTGAGGTCACCACCGCCATACTCAGAAGCTCGGCCGTGGCAAGAATCATCCGGTCACAGGGATCGGCCATGGGAGCCGGGAGCTCCGGGGCCAGGGAAGCAACCACTGAGGTGATCGGGATCTCCTGAATTTTGAAGACCGAGACGGCCTCGCTGAACCACTCTCGCGGGGTGATCGGCAGCTCGAGCTTTCCTTTGCGGCTCTTCAGAGAGATCTCGAACGCGGAGATGGAAGAGACGTAGAGCTTGGCATCCGGTTGAGCCAGCGTCTCCCGAGCGCGCGACGAAAGCTTGGCGGGGTCACCTGCTACCCAGAGAAGGGCGCAGGTGTCCAGGAGAATATGCATCCGCTCTAGTCCTCGGGCCAATCTTCGGGGTCGAGAGGCAGTGAAGGATCTTCACGAAAGGTGATCCGCCCCAGCACCGGATGAGGATCGACAAACCGGGTCCACGAAGATCCCGCCTGCGCGGCCTCTCCTCCGGCAGGAGATGACAGGACGATGATCTCGGCGGGTCCCGAGGGGAAGTCCTCCGGAAGATCGACCTCGATCCGGTGGCTTTGTGGAACGGTAACCCTGGTCTTATGAGTGTGCATGGCTTCTGAGGTTTCCAAAGATCGCTATCCGCGATCCTTCTTTCGAGGAAGAATACCACAGGACGGAGTCAAGGCCGGGGAGGAGGAGGCACCAGCCACACCGCCCCCGCCGCGAGGCCCAACACCGCGATCAGGCACCCCCACAGAAACGCCTGCGGCCTGTAGACCAGATCAAGCCTCGCCTCCCCTTGGGGAAGGTCCGCGGCAAGGAAGACCCCGGCCTCCCGAGTCACCGGGTAGAGCCTCCCATCCACCAGCAAACGCCAGCCGCCATCCTGGTAGAGGTTCGAGCCGAGCCTTCGGGGGGCGGCGGAGCGGACGCGGGCGGTGACGTGCTGCGCGTCCAGGAGAGGGATGTTGAGGCGGTCGCCGGGGGCTGCGTCTTCCAGGAAGAGGCGGGGACGGGCGCCGGGGCGCTCCCAGATCCAGCCGTCCGGGCTTTCGAGCACCCGCTTGAGCGGTGGCCGGAGGCGAACGCCGGGAGGCGCCAGGATGTACTTCACCCCGAGCCGCCGGTAGAGCGGGTGGCGCACATTGCCGAATTGCGGGGCTTCCCCTTGCCAGTGGACGGTCAGGGGCGCCGTCAGCTCGACGTACTCCCGGGGCGCCATGGGGTTGTAGATCCGCGCGTCCGGGATGCCGTAGAGCGAGGCGAGGTTCGGGGGGAAGGACCGGCCGAGGGCGGCCATCCGGTAGCCCGGACCGGCTTTTCTCCAGACCTCCAGGTTGGCCTGGAGGAAGCGGACCGGCTCGGTCTCCGGCAGGTTCAGCCGCTTCGGCATGGGCGGGTTCGCCGGTCCGTGGGCTTTGAG
>DATEIO010000392.1:0-3493 GCA_035278895.1 Thermoanaerobaculia bacterium
CTTACGCATCCGCCGTGCGGATCAAGCCCACACCCGTTGTCAACCTGGATCGGAGCACACCCTCCGCTCGGATCGAGCCCACACCCGTTTTCAACTTGGGTCGGAGTGCACTGGCCATGCGGGTCAATCCCACAGCCTGCCTTCTCCTCCAGAACGCACTGTCCATTCGGGTCGAGTTTGCATCCAGCCTTATCCCACAACCTCGAGACGAAGCTCAGGAACCCGGAGACGAGATCCGGCATCACCGAATCCGAGAACGCGGCGCGGCGCAGGGAGCCTCCGAGGCGCGGGCCGGCGGCGGCTTCCCAGGGGGCGGTCAGGAGGAGGACCAGGGCGAGGATCACAGCGGAGCGGCGAAAAGAACGACGGGACATGAGAAATCTCCTTCCGGGAGGACCTTCTCCGGCGGCCTCCATGGCCGCTCGTCGCCTCCCGGGAGGGTATGTTGCGCCTTTCCGTGGTGTAATAGTGGACCCATAAGACCATTTGGGATCGTTTTGAGGTAAGATTATGGACGAAGCCAGGAACGTCGGAGTCACGGTGAGTTTCCTCCGCAAGCTACGGGGATGGAGTCAGAAGGAACTAGCGGAGGCGGCAGGGATGCACCAAAGCCTCATCTCCCTCTACGAGCGGGGGGTGGAGCGCCCTACGAGAGGGACGCTCGAACGCTTGGCCCGGGCCGCGGGCCTCCCGTTCGCGGTTGTCGAAGAGCATCTGGCGATCGTGCGCCGGGCTCGCGCGAGCCTGGGAGAGGAGCTTCCCGCCAACCCCGAAGCCGAGGACGTGGAGGCGGTCCTCGACTCCGTGGCTCGCGCCGTCACCCAAAGCCTGGCCGAAGCCGTGCGGCCCGCGGCCACGGAGCTTCTGGCCCGGATCAAGGAGCCCAGGGCCGCCCTGGAGTGAAGGAGAACCGGGAGACGAGACCGACATGGACGACCGCAAAGACCTGGGAGCCGCCGTCGCATTCCTCCGCTACCTGCGGGGCTGGAACGAGAGGGACCTGGCGCGGGCCTCCGGCATCGAAGAGAGCCTGATCCCGCTCTACGAGCAGGGCTACGAAGCCCCGACGCGGCGGGTCCTGGACCGGATGCTCACCGCCGTAGGCACCACCTTCCGGGTCTTCGAGGAGCACGTGGCCTTCGCCCGCCGTGCCCGCGCCATGCTGAAAGTGGGTCTGCGCGAGCTCGATCTCGCGGACGAGGACGCCGTGATCGACGAGATCATCAGCGGCACGTCTCGGGAGATCGCCCGGATGATCGCCCCGGAGGTCTTGAAGCCCCCCGAAAGGAATCCGAAGCGCACCGCGAGGCTCGGGAGCCCCTGGCTCGAACGTCTCGACGGCCCCCCGGAATTCATTGAATAATCCCCTCCGTGCGCGGCCCCTGCCGGGCCGGCCCGCAAGAGAAGGGACCACGAAATGGCCATCCAGGTCGGGGACAAGATCCCCAACGTAGACGTACAGACGCTTCGCGATGGGAAAGTGACGACCGTCAATACCGGGGAGCTGTTCAAAGGCAAGAAGGCCGTGCTCTTCGCCGTGCCGGGCGCCTTCACCGGCACCTGCTCCAACCAGCACCTGCCCGGCTACGTCGAGCTGGCGGACGAGCTTCGGGCCCGAGGGGCGGACCTGATCGCCTGCACGGGAGTCAACGACATCTTCGTGCTCGAAGCCTGGTTCAAGCGGCACGAGGTGGGAGACAAGGTCGTGCCGCTCGCGGATGGCAACGGAGATTTCGCCCGTGCCATGGGCATGGAGCTCGACGGCCGCGCCTTCGGGATGGGCTTCCGTTCCCAACGCTATGCTGCCGTGATCGACGACGGGGTCGTCAAGGCGCTCAACGTGGACGCACCGCCGGAGGTGGCGCGCAGCGGGGCGTCGGTGATTCTTCAGGCGCTCTGATCGCCCTCGCCCCGCGACGGCGACACCTGCACGCTCCGGAAGCGGTCCAGAAGCACCTTGCCGGGCGGGAAGCCCCGGGGCTTGCTCACGTCTTCGCAGCGGCAGACGTGGACGGCCACCCGCCCGGCGTTCTTGGCCTTGGAGTAGCCGGCGGCCAAAGAGGCGGCGAAGCGGTCGGTCTCGCGGGGCGGGCGGTCCAGGTTCTCGGGGTTGCGCACCACCACGTGCGAGCCCGAATCCCCGGCCAGGTGGTACCAGAAGTCCCGCGGCGAGGCGAGCTTGAAGGTGAGGACGTCGTTGTCCTCGGCCGTCCGTCCCACCAGCACAGTCATCCCGTCCGGCGACGTGAACCGCCGCGCCACCGAGCGCCCCTGCCATGTTCCGTTCTCCGGATCGGGAGGCGGCGGGGCTTTGCGTTCGCTCTTGGCCATGGCGGCGGTATGGTACTGCGGAATCCGGCCCCGAAGCCGGGTGCGATAGGATAAGAGGACGCAACGGAGGCTTCATGTCCGACTTCGATCAGGTCCCCTTTCTGATCACGGACGGCGCGCCGACCGACAACTGGCGGCGCGCGGCCTCCCTCGTCAAGGCCGGCGAGGAGTCGAAATCCTTCCTGTTCTTCGCCGTGGGGGTCGAGGACGCGAACCTGGAGATCCTGAGCCAGATCTCCGTGCGCCAGCCGCTCAAGCTCAAGGGGCTCCGGTTCCGCGACCTCTTCTCGTGGCTCTCGAACTCGCTCTCTTCCGTGTCGCGCTCGGCCCCGACCGACCAGGTGCCGCTCGAGAATCCCACCACGCCGGACGGGTGGGCCACCACCGGATGAGCCTCGTGGAGTGGCGGTACGCCGCGGCGTCCGCCCTCGGAACCTCCCACGCCCGCTTGGGACTCCCCTGCCAGGACGCGAGTGCCTGCCGGGTCATGACCGGCGCGAACGGCGAGGCGGTCCTCGTGGCGGCGGCTTCGGACGGCGCAGGAAGCGCGCTCCGGGCCGAGGAAGGGGCCCGCCTCGCCTGCGACCTGGTGGTGGACGAGGTCGCGGCGCTGCTCGAAACCGGCGGGGACCTCCGCCAGATCACTCTGGCTCCAGATCCTCGCGGTCCCCGACCCCGGCCCGGCGCCTCTTTTGATGCGACCCGCGACGAACCCCAAGCCCTCACCCGAAGCAGTCGCCGAAGGGCGCAAGCGCAGGATTCACTTCATCCTCGGCATCGCGGTCGCCCTGCTGGGTTCGGGCCTGGGCCTTACCCTCGACGGTCTCGCGGTCGTGACGGTCTTGTCCACCGCCATCTCGATCGGATTCATGATCGTCCGCGGCGGCGAGGGGCCGCTCAAGGGCATGGTCGAGCCGCGCCTGCGCGAGCTTCGGATCCGCGCCGCCACGCTCGAATCCGTCTGGCGGCAGGAGGCGAACGCCAACGTTTTTCACGACGCGCTCCGGGATCTCAAAAAAAACGCGCCGAGCACCTGGGGCTCGCGACGCTGCGCCAGCGCAAGCTTGCCGAGCTTCACGCGAATATCCGAAACGCGCAGCTCTACCGTTTTTTGGATCGTCACCGGATCGAGGACGCGGACATCAAAGGGATCGGAGAAGGC
>DATEIO010000393.1:0-22785 GCA_035278895.1 Thermoanaerobaculia bacterium
GAGGCCGCTCCCACCACTTCACCTCCTGAGCCGGAGCAGTTTCCTGGATGGGAGGCGGAGAGGCTTGGGCCGGCGCCCGCGGCGCGACCGCCGCTCGCGGCGCCCCCACCACCTCCCGCACGTAGGCCTCGATCTCCTTCATGAACGCCGGGAGGTCCCCCTGCCCGCGCTGGATGCGCTGGAGCCGGGCTTCCCACTGGCCGGTCATGGCGGGGCTTTTGACGTGCGGGTGGACAACGTCGATCAGGCGGATGCCCTTGTCCGTAGCCTCCAGGGTCTTGCCCTGGCGGACGATGTACTCGCGGCGGAGCAGGGTCTCGATGATCTCGGCCCGGGTGGCGGGGGTGCCCAGGCCGGACTCCTTCATGGCGTCCGAGAGCTCCTTGTCGTCCAAAGTCTTCCCGGCCGTCTCCATGGCGGTCAGGAGCGTGGCCTCGGTGAAGCGCTTGGGCGGCCGGGTCTTCTTGGCCACGGCGCGGGCTTCCAGAACCTCCTGCGGCTGCCCCTGGGCGAGCCCCGGCGGCAGCACCTGGTTCTCCTCCGGCGAGCCGGGCTCGGAATCGCCCTCTGCGTCCTTGGCCTTTTTCTTGTCGTCCTTTTTCCTGTCGATGTCCAGCACCTTCCAGCCCGCCTGCTCCACGAGGGTTCCGGTGCTGTGGAAGCGGTCCACCAGCGCCAGGTTGGTGATGGCGGTGATCACGGTCGTTACAGACCAGATGTGGTCGTCGTGCCAGGCCGAGAGGAGGCGCCGGCAGATCAGGTCGTAGATCTTCCGCTCGTCCTCGGCGAGACCGGCTCCCTCCGGGCGGGTCGTGGTGGGGATGATCGCGTGGTGGTCCGTGACCTTGGCGTCGTCCACGAAGCGGCGGCTCAACGGGCGCTCGCCCGTGCCGGGGGCAAGGTGCTCGCGGTAGGGCGCCTCGATCGTGCGCACGATCTCCCCCAGCGTGGCGGCCACGTCGTTGGAGAGATGGCGGCTGTCCGTCCGCGGGTAGCTGATGAGCTTCTTCTGCTCGTAGAGCGTCTGGGCGAGCCCGAGCGTTTTCTTGGCGGAGAAGCCGTAGAGGCGGTTCGCGTGGCGCTGCAGCTCCGTCAGGTCGTAGAGAAGCGGCGGCGCCATCCGCTTCGTCTCGGAGCGGATCGACTCGACGGCCGCCTGCCCGCTCTTCGCGCGCTGGACGATCGCCATCGCCTCTTCGAGCTCCTCCCCCGGCTTGCTCCCGGGGGTGGCCTTCAGGCGCTTGGCCTCGGCCGTGGGCGTCTCGCCCCGGAACCAGGTGCCCTTGTAGCTGCCGGCCGGCGCGTTCTCTCCTTTCGGGGCGAACGTCGCGAGGATCTCCAGGTAGTCCTCGGGCACGAAGGCGCGGATGGCGAGCTCGCGCTCGACGACCATGGCGAGGGTCGGGGTTTGGACGCGGCCGACGGAGAGCTCCTCGTCGAAATCCAGCGTGTAGGCCCGGGAGAGATTCATCCCCACGAGCCAGTCGGCCCGGCTGCGCCCCCGGGCGGCGTCGGCGAGCGGGTCGTACTCCCGGCCGTCCCGGAGCTTGCGGAACCCTTCGCGGATGGCTTCGGTTGTGAGCGAAGAGATCCAGAGGCGCGAGAAGGGCTTGCGGCAGCCCGCGGCCTCATAGATGTAGCGGAAGATCAGCTCGCCTTCGCGGCCGGCGTCCGTAGCGCACACTACGCGCTCGACGGCGGGGTCGGTGAGCACTCTGCGCACGGCCTCGAACTGGCTCCGGGTCTCGTCCGAGACCACCAGGGGCCACTCGGCGGGGAGAATGGGGAGGTGATCGCGGCGCCAGCGCCGCCACTCGGGGTTGATCTCGTGCGGCTGCGCCAGGCCGACCAGGTGGCCGATGGCCCAGGTCACGACGTAGCCGTTGCCCGAGAGGCACCCTTCTCCCCTCTGGGTGGCGCCCAGCACCCGGGCGATGTCCCGGGCCACGGCGGGCTTTTCGGCGAGGATGGCGATCGTTCCCGAGGTCATCGGTTCGAGACTTTAAGGCATAAGCCGGCGAGGCGCACCTGTTGCCGCCGGAGGGTTCGATCTTACGTCAAAGGGAGACCGCCGTATACAGGTGGGGACGACGCGGAAACGAGAAACCGCCGCCGGCTACACGGGGGCCAGCGGCGGAAGGTACTACTCTTCAGCGCCTTTGAATCAGAAGACTTCAAGAGAATTGCAACTACATGATAAGTGCGCCCGTCCCGGAGAACCGGGACAGTCAGCGGGACGGCTTTAGCACCTGCCCGGGCACGGCACTGGTCGAAGCGCCGGCCTCGAGAACCGGAACGCCGTTGACGAGCACGTAGGAGAAGCCGGTGGCGAGGGACCGGGGCTCTTCGAAGGTGGCGTTGTCACGCACCTTGGCCGGGTCGAAGACGACCAGGTCGGCCGCGTAGCCCTCTTTGACGAGGCCGCGTCCCGCGAGCTTGAAGTGGGTGGCGGGCAGCGACGTCATCTTGCGCACGGCTTCGGGGAGATCGATCACCTTCTTCTCCCGCACGTAGAGACCGAGCACCCGGGCGTTGTTGCCCGAGAGGCGCGGATGGGGCCGGCCGTCTTCGTCGGAAAGGACCGCGCCGTCCGAGGCCACGGCCACCTGGGGGTGGCGGAGGATGCGCTCGACGTCCCCCTCGGACATGAGGTGGTAGACCATGCCCGCTCCGCCGGCCCGGAGCATCCGGCGGGCCGCCTCGAATTGGGCGTCCGCGGAGCCGTTCCCGACGAGCTTCTCGGCGACCTGCTTCATGGAAAGGCCGGTGAGCGACGGGTCGGGCGGATAGAAGGCGACGACAGCGAAGGACAGGTCGGTGAATCCCCGGGCCGTGAGGATTCCCTTCGTGTCGTTGCGGATGCGCTGCCAGGTGGCCTCGTCGTCGAGGCGCTTGTTGACCTCCTCCGCGCCGCCCGCGAGGGCCCAGTCCGGGAAGCGGATCGAGAGGCTGGAGGCGGCGGCCGTGTAGGCGTACTGGTCGGCCTCGACGTCGATCCCCCGCGCCCGGGCCGCGTCGATCGCCGCGAGCGCCTGCTCGCTCACGCCCCACCGGCTCGGGCTGTCGATTTTGAGGTGGGAGATCTGGACGGGGCACCCCGCCTTTTCGCCGACCTCGATCGTCTCGGCCAAGGCTTTTTCGATCTCCGTCCCCTCATTCCTCATGTGGGAGGCGTAGAGGCCGCCGGCTTTGCACGCCACGCGGGCAAGCTCCGCGATCTCCCCGGGTTCGGCCCAACTCCCCGGCACGTACTGGAGGCCGGTCGAGAATCCCACGGCACCGTCCGCCACGGCCTTGGCCACGAGCGCCTTCATCTTCTCCAACTCGGCCGCCGTGGGGGGCCGCCGTTCCATCCCCATCACCGCCTCGCGCACGGTGTTGTGCCCCACGAGCGTCGCGTAGTTGACGGCCACGCTCGCCTTGCGGATTTCCGCGAACGCCTGGCCCACGTCCAGCGCCGAGCTCCCGCAGTTGCCCGCCACGATCGTCGTCACCCCCATACGGACGAAGTTCTCGGCCCTGGGCTTCTTCGCGAGGTCGTCCGCGTGGGTGTGGACGTCGATGAACCCGGGCGCCACGACCTGCCCGGAGACGTCGAGGACCCGCTTCGCCGGCACGTCATGGAGATCGCCCACCCGCACGATCCGGCCCTCCTTCACCCCCACGTCCGCCCGGAACGCCGGGGAGCCGGAGCCATCGATGACGGTACCTCCGCGGAGGAGGAGGTCGAGGTCGGGAGATGCCGGAGACGCTGAAAGGGCGAGGGCGAAAAGGGCTGGAATGAGCACGGGCATTTAGGCCTCCACCTCGGTCATCAAATCCCCCGACTGCACGTGCCACAAATCCGCGTACGTCCCGCCCCGGGCGAGGAGGTCGTCGTGGTGCCCTTCCTCGGCGACCTTGCCGTCCCGGAGGACGAGAATACGGTCGGCGTGACGGATGGTCGAGAGGCGGTGGGCGATGATCAGGGCGGTGCGGCCGGCGGTCAGCGTCTGGAGGTTCTGCTGGATGGCTCGCTCGGTTTCGGTGTCAACCGAGCTCGTGGCTTCGTCGAGGATGAGGATGGGGGCGTCCTTGACGATGGCACGGGCGATCGAGAGGCGCTGGCGCTGGCCTCCGGAGAGCTTGACGCCCCGCTCTCCCACGAGAGTGTCGTAGCCCTGGGGGAGGGAGGCGACGAAGTCGTGGAGCTGGGCGAGCTTCGCGGCACGGACGACCTCATCGAGCGAGACCTCGCTCGAATAGGCGATGTTTTCGCGGATGGTGCCGTGGAAGAGGTAGACGTCCTGGCTCACCAGGGCGATGTTTCTCCGCAGGTCCGCCATGGAGAGGTCCCGCACGTCGTGGCCGTCGAGCCGCACGGCTCCCCCGGTGACGTCGTAAAGGCGGAGGAGAAGCTTGATGAGCGTCGATTTGCCCGCGCCGGTGGGGCCGGCGACGCCCAGGGTCTCACCGGGAGCGATCCGGAAGGTCACGCCCTGGAGCACGGGCTCGTCCGCCCGGCCGCGAGCGTAGCGGAAGAAGACGTCGTCGAAGGCGACCTCGCCTTTGGCGCGCGGGAGCGGCTCCGGCCGGGCGGGGTCCTGGATGGCCGGAGGCGTATCCAGGAGGCCGAAGGAGCGGCGGGCCGACGCCTTGGCCCGCTCGTATTCGTCGACCGTGTTGCCCAGCCGGGTGAGCGGCCAGAGCAGCCGCTCGGTCATCATGGCGAAGAGCACGAGCTGGCCCACGGTGATATTGCCCGTGCCATTGAGGATCCAGTAGCTCCCCAGGAGGAGCACTCCGGCGAAGCCCACCACGATGGCCATGCGGATCAAGGGGACGTAGAGGGCCGAGAGGCGGATCGCCGCGAAGTTGGCCGACCGGTACTCGTCCGAGGCGCGGCGCACGCGCTCGGTCTCGAAGTCCTCGGCGGTGAAGCTTTTGATGACGTGAATGCCGCCGATGTTGTTCTCGAGCCGGCTCGCCAGGCCCCCCACCCCTTCGCGCACCCGGCGGTAGCGCGGCTCGACCTTCCTTTGGTAGAGGAGGCTCCCCCAGAGGATCACGGGGATCGGCGCCATGGCGATCAGCGAGAGCTGCCAGGAGATGGGGAGCATCACCACGAAGGAGAAGGCGAAAAGCACGGCGAGCTGCACCAGCTCATTGAAGCCGGTGTTCAGGAAGCGCTCGAGCTGGTTCACGTCGTCGTTCAGCATGGCGAGGATCTCGCCCAGCCGGTGCTCTTCGAAGAAGGCGATCTCCCGCGACTGGAGGCGGTTGTAGACGTCCATCCGGAGGTCGTGCTGCACCTCCTGGGCGAGGCCCATGAAGCCCGCCTGGTACATCCACTGGAAGAAGCTCTCGAAGAAGAAGATGACGACGGAGAGACCCGCGAGCACCACGGCCATGCTCCACGGGTCGGCCGTGCCGGCGAGGGACGAGATCCACTGCGGGGGCCGGCCCCGCAGCGAGTCGATCACCCAGCCGACCAGGAGCGGCGGCATCAGGTCCAGGATCTTGTTGGCGACGCTCGCGGAGGTCGCGAGCGTCAGCCGTCCCCGGTAGGCCCCGAGATAGGCGAACAGGCGCGCCATGGGGCGCCGGGATTCCTCAAGGAACGGGGAGCCGCCAGTCATGTCAGGACGACCGGCGGCCGAACATCTCCGCGTTGTGCTCCCGGGTCCTGCCCCGGGCTACGGAGAGGGTCTTCCAGTGGTCCGACGCCAGGTGCTTGGCGAGGAAGACGATCTGGCCGACGTGGTAGGAGGCGTGGGTCAGGGAACGGTCGATCGCCTTGACCACGCTGTGGGGCTCGGCGCGGATGAGGACGGTGACGGTCAGGTCCTCCTCGGAGAGCGCGGTGAGCGCCTGGAACAGGCAGCGCCACCCCTCTTCCCAGCGGTCGAAGAGCACGTCTCGGGTCGTCCCCGGGGCCACCTCGAACTCCCGGTCGCGGTCGCGGTCGGGCTTTTCGCCGTCGGAGGTCAGAAAGTCGGTCCACCGGGAGCGGAGGTTCCCGGCCATGTGCTGCATCAGGACCGCGAGGCTGTTGGACTCGGGATCCAGGCTCGCGAACAGGTCCTCGGCCCGCACCTGGGAGAGGGCCCCTTCGGCCAGCTTCTTGAGATTATGGAACTGGAGGACGACGTCTTTCAGGTACAGCGTCGCAGGCGCATCGGTCATGGCTTGGCTCCCTGGTCCGCAACGGGGTCCCGGAATCTTGAACCCGGAGCCCCATTCTGGCATTCCCGGCCGCTCGCGGGAGCCAGGAGGTATAGAGGTATAATGACCCGTTCAGCACGCCGACACCTTTTTTCTTCGGGAGGATTCCTTCGGATGCGCGTGCGCAAGCTGACCGGGTCCGGCGAGCCGGCCCAGCCGCGGGATCTCCGCGAGAGTGAGGAGACGTTCCATCTGATCGTCGACACGATGAGCGACGGGCTCAAGGCCGAGGAGGCCCTGAAGCTCACCCAGTTCCTGATGGACCGCGCCGCGGACGCCGCCTTCTGGGCCCGTCCGGACGGCCGTTTCTTCTATGCCAACGAGGCGGCCTGCCGGGCGCTCGGGTACACCCGGGAGGAGCTCCTCTCCCTTTCGGTACCCGACATCGTGCCGCCGCACCTCTCGGACATCTTCGCCCGGACCTCGCCGAAGGTCCGCGAGCAGGGCTCCGCCACGTTCGAGTCGACCCACCGGAGGAAGAACGGGGAGCTGTTCCCGGTCGAGGTCCACGTCACCTACCTGGAGCTCGAGGGGCGCGAGTATTTCTGCGCCTTTGCCCGCGACATCACGAAGCGGCTGGAGGCGGAGGCCGCGGTCCGGGCGTCCGAGGAGCGCTATCACAGCCTGTTCGACGGAGTGCCCGTGGGCCTCTACCGCACCACTCCGAGCGGGCGGATGCTGGACGCCAACGCGGCGCTGGTGAAGATCCTCGGATTCGCGAGCCGCGAGGCCCTGAACGAGGTCAACGTGGGCGACCTCTACGTGGACCCGGAGGACCGGAAGCGCTGGCAGGACCTGATCGAGAGCTCGGGGCCCGTCCAGACGTTCGAGGCGCGGGTGCGCCGGGGCGACGGCGAGGTCATCTGGGTGCGCTTCAGTGTGCGCGCGTTCCGCGACGAGGAGGGGCGGGTGGAGCGCTACGAGGGGGCGCTCGAGGACGTGACCGGCCGCAGGCGGGCCGAAGAGGCCCTGCGCGAGAGCGAGGAGCGGTTCCGCGCCCTGGTGCAGAACGCGTCGGACCTGATCGCCATCCTGGACCGGCAGGGCACGGTCCTCTACGAGAGCCCGTCCCACTGGCGGCTCCTGGGCTACGAGCCGGAGGATCACCTGGGCCGGAGCATCGTGGACCTCGTCCATGCCGAGGACCGGCCGCTGGTCGAGGAGTCGCTGCGCCAGCTCGTGGACGCGCCCGGCGAGGCGCTGGCCATCGAGTACCGCCTGCAGGACAGCAAGGGCGTCTGGCGGGTCATCGAGTCCATGGCCGCGAACCTCCTGGAGCACCCCGCGGTCCACGGCATCGTGCTCAACTCCCACGACATCACAGACCGGAAGAACGCCGAGCAGCGGCTCCTCCACGACGCCCTCCACGACGAGCTGACCGGCCTGCCCAACCGCGTGCTCTTCATGGACCGGCTTCGCCACGCCATGGAGCGCCTGAGGCGCGAGCCGGACCGCCTGACCGCCGTCCTGTTCCTGGACCTGGACCAGTTCAAGATCGTCAACGACAGCCTGGGCCACCTCGTGGGGGACGAGCTCCTCATCCAGATCGCCGGCTCGCTCCAGGCGGCGCTCCGTCCCGCGGACACCATCGCCCGCGTGGGCGGCGACGAGTTCGCCATCCTCCTGGAAGGGGGGAGGGACGTCTCCGACGCCGTCCGGGTGGCCAACCGCATCCACGACCGCATGGCCGGCCCGATCAACCTGGGCGGGCATGAGGTCTTCGTCACCGCGAGCCTGGGCATCGCCGTCTGCACTCCGGAGTACGAGCGGCCGGAGGACCTGCTGCGCGACGCGGACACGGCCATGTACCGCGCCAAGGCTTCGGGGCGGGCGTGCCACGTGGTGTTCAACCGGGTGATGCACCGCTTCGTCATGGCCCGGCTCCAGCTCGAGACGGACCTGCGCCGGGCCATCGATCGCGGCCAGCTCCGGGTCTACTACCAGCCGTTCATCACGCTCGCCACGGGCGAGGTCATGGGGTTCGAGGCGCTGGTCCGCTGGCTCCACCCCCGGCGGGGCATCCTGCCGCCGGACGAGTTCCTCTCCGTGGCCGAGGAGACGGGCCTGATCGTGCCGATCGGCCAGGCCGTCCTCCAGGAGGCCTGCCGGCAGATCCACGAGCTGCAGAAGAAGCACCCGGAGCGGGGGCCGTTGCGGGTCTCAGTCAACCTCTCGAACAAGCAGTTCTTCCAGTCCGACCTCTTCGAGCACGTCGAAGAGGCCCTCCAGTCCTCCGGCCTGCCGCCCTCCTGCCTGGGATTCGAGATCACCGAGGGGGTGATCATCCGCCAGGCCGAGTCGGTGAGCCACCGCTTCGCCCGCCTGAAGGAGCTGGGCGTCCAGCTCTACCTGGACGACTTCGGCAAGGGCTACTCGTCGCTCAACTACCTCCACCGCTTCCCCATGGACATCCTGAAGATCGACCGCTCCTTCATCTCCCATCTGGACGACGAGGGGAGCAACTCGGCGATCGTCCAGGCGATCGTCACCCTCGCCCACGAGCTCGGGATGGAGGTGATCGCCGAGGGGATCCAGACGGAAGAGCAGCTCGAAAAGGTCCGCGCCCTGGGCTGCGAATACGGCCAGGGCTACCTCTTCTCCCATCCTCTGAACGCGGACGAGGTGGAGAATCTGTTGATGCGGCGGCGTTGATTTCCCCTCTCCTGGCGGAAGGGGGGGCGATAGGAGAGGGGCCAGGGGTGAGGTAGCGGGAATGCGCAATAACTCCGCCGGGTTTTCTCCGGTGGATATGGAAAAAACACGGAACCTCGAACCCCGCATCTATCTCCTCTCTCCCGCCAGCACTTCGGGCGTCCGGGCCGGGCAGCTCACGTCGCCGCACGCCCGGTTCGGAGCGGCCGAGCGCTACCGGAGCCCGGAGGGGGTGACGATCGGGGAGGCGTTCACCTTCATGAGCTCGCTCTACTTCCGGGGGAAGATCACCTACGCGCGCCATTTCTCCGTGCCGCCTCCGGAACTCGCGCTGGGCACGCCGGACGACGGCATCCTCGTCATCGCTCCCGGGTTCGGGCTCGTCCCTCCGAGCTGGCCGGTCACCCCGGAGCGCATGAAGAAGCTCAAGCGCACCGACGTGGACCTCGAATGCCGCGCCTACTGCCAGCCGATGAAGGAGCACGCCGAGCAGCTCCGTGGCCTGATCGGGGAGTCTTCGCGGGTCATCCTTCTGGGGAGCATCGCGACGGGCAAGTACGTGGACGTCCTCCGGCCGGTTTTCGGCGACCGCCTCCTCTTCCCCCGGAGCTTCGTAGGCGCGGGAGACATGAAGCGCGGCGGCCTCATGCTCTGCGCGGTGCGGGAGAACGAGGAGCTGGAGTACGCGACTCTGGACATTCCCAGGCAGAGGAAGCGTTCGTAGCTATTTGCAGATCTCCGCGCTCTCCACCGCCTTCTCCCACAGGGCCTGCCACGCCCGCCAGGTGTGCCCGCCCTCCACGGTAAAGACCCGTTCGGGCGGCAGCACGTTTCCCAGGAGACCGTTGGCGCGGGCGAAGTCGTCCCGCGTGCCGAAGCCGAGGTAGAGGGGGATCTGTCCCTCGGAGCCGTTCTCGTAACGCTCGAGCCAGGTCCACATCCGCCGCTGGAAGTCGTCCGGCCCCAGGGGATCGGGGGCCTTCCACCCTCGGAGGCCTCCGGCGGCGGCCACCTCGTCGATCACGGGCTCCTCTCCCAGGAAGGGGGCGAGGAGCACGATGCCGTCCACGTCTTTCGGGTTCTCAATCGTGTAGAGGAGCGAGCCCGTTCCGCCCAGGGAGATCCCGGCGAGCCAGATCCGGTCGTAGCGCTTCCGCGCCGGGGCGATCACGTCCTCGCGGAGGCGGTCCACGATGGTCTTTTCGTAGTAGTAGCCGAGGTGGGCGTCGACCGCCACGAAGTCGGCGCGGATGCCCGCCTGGGCGGCGATCCCGGGAAAGCCGTGACGGACGAAATCTTCCGGGCTGTCGCGGCGGCCGGGGAGCAGCACGACGAGGCAGCGGGCGTCGCCTCCTCCGGAAGCGGGGAGCGCGATCGTGCGCAGCGGCACCGTGGCCGGCCGCGGCCGCAAGCAGCCGCTCGAAAACAGCAGGGAGAGAGCGAGAGCGATCAGGAAAGCGTGGCGCATCGAAACAGTTCTCCTCGAAGGTGGAATGGCCCTTGCAATGTCCTCAGTACAGTAGGACGGCACTCCCAGATCGCCATTTGCACCAGAGAGTGTCGTCGGGAAAGAAGCAGACGTCAAACGTTTCTTTGACAATCAGGCAAAGGTAGGCGAAAAGCCGAGGAGGAGCTCATGATTCGAGCCGCTTCATGGTTTCGGAAGTCGGCCCCCTTCGTCCTTCTGCTCGCGTTGGGTCTCACGCTTTCGACCGGTTGCCGCGTGCGGCAGACCGAAGAGGGCGAGATGCCCGACGTGGACGTCGAGGTGAAGGGCGGCAAGGTTCCCGAGTACGACGTAGACGCCGCGGATGTGGACGTCAAGGCCAAGGAAACCGAGGTCACCGTTCCAGAGGTCGATGTAAAGACCAAGAAGAAGAAGGTCACGGTTCCCGACGTCGACGTGAACATGCCGGGCGAAAAAGCGAACGACAACAACGAGAACGACAACAGGCCCCCGCGCTAAACGCGCTCAACGAAACAACCGTTCTTATCTCCCCCCCAAAGCCCCGAGGTGCGGGTCGTCCGCCCCTCGGGGCTTTTGTTTGTCCTCTGAAAAAACATTTCGAAACGGTCGAAAGGCGAAGTTTGTAGATCCTGCAATGGAAAGAATTTCGTGCAGAGTTCTGGCCAAAAACGCGAAAACGGCGGGATCTCTCCCGCCGCCGCGAAGAACGTCTGAAAGCTGGAATGTGAGGGATTTACTTGCCGGCTTCGGAGGCGTCGACCACCTGGAACTGCTGGGTGTTGACCTTCTCATCGCCGATCCAGACCTCGGCCCTGTAGTCGCCCTTCTGCCAGGAGGCGGTGTCGGCCTGGAAGGTGAGGTACTGGGCGCCGGTCGCGACCTGCTTTTCCTCTTCATTGATCCGGGTTTCGCCCGGGCCGAACCAGACGACCTTCACGGCCGAGCCGGCGGGGGCGTCCGCAGCCTTCATGGTGAGGTAGACGGTCTCGCCGGGCGCGAAGTCGTCGCCCTGGTCCTCGGTCGCGATCATTCCGTCGGCGCCGACCTTCTTGCCGATCGTGACGTCGTCGATCATCGTCTGGGCCTCGACCGGGTTCAGGTCGCCCGGCTGGTCGACACCCGCGACCTCATGCTCGGACGTCATCGTGGCGGTGTCGTCCGCGTCGTCCGTTTCCGCGGTCTCGTTGGTCTTACAGCCGACCGTCAGGGGCAGTGCCAGAAGCAACAGCATGATCAGCAGCTTGGATACTTTCATCGTCAGTCTCCTTTGAATTCAGATAAGGGCAAGGCCGGCACGTCCGTACCGGCCCGAGCACCTGACAAAAAAGCAAAGACCGTACCAA
Source organism: Thermoanaerobaculia bacterium (assembly GCA_035278895.1). GTDB lineage: Bacteria > Acidobacteriota > Thermoanaerobaculia > Multivoradales > UBA5704 > DATARR01. The sequence continues at coordinate 11,668 of DATEIO010000393.1, forward strand.
CCTGGACCACGCGCAACATTCCCCCCGGCTCCTGCGTAGAGGAGCGGGGGGAATCTTTCCCCGATGCCAACCCTTTGCCCCGCGCCGCGGGGCTCTTCCCTTGAGGAGGTGCTCGTGAACCCAACGCTCTCCGGCTTGCGCGCCGCCGCGGCGGTCGCCGCCCTGGGCCTTCTGGCTCCGGGGGGGATCGCCCGGGCGGCGGTGAGCTATGAGGATTACCACTCCTTTGCCGAGGTCGAGCGCCAGCTCCAGGCCTGGAGCAAGGACAACCCCGAGCTCAAGGTGCTGACGATCGGCCAATCGGCCGGCAACCGGCCGCTCTACGTGGCCCGGATCGCCGCTCCGGGCGGAACCGATCCCGACGCCCGGCCGGCCGTCTTCGTCGGCGCGAACATCAACGGCTCGCACAACGCCGGTACCGAGGCCGCGCTCGACCTGATTGAGACCCTGGTCTCCGCCCAGGCCGGCACGCCGGCGGCCAAGCTGCTCGCGACCCATACCTTCTACGTGGCCCCGGCGCTCAATCCGGACGCCCACGACGCCCTCTTCGGGACCCCCCGCGGAAAGCGCGGCGGCAACGGCTCGAAGGTGGACCACGACAAGGACGGGCTCCTGGGCGAAGACCCGGCCGACGACCTGAACGGCGACGGCCTGATCACCTCCATGCGGATCCCCGACCCGGCCGGCGGCTGGCTCGCCGATGCCAAGGACCCGCGCATCCTCGTCAAGGCGGACGGCATGGCCGAGCGGGCCGGCACCTTCCGCATGGTGGTCGAAGGCAAGGACGACGACGGAGACGGCGAATACAACGAGGACGGCACCGACGGCGTCTGGCCCGACCGGAACTTCCCCCACGCCTTCCCGCACCCGGAGGCGGACGCCGGCCCCTGGCCGAGCTATGCGCCCGAGAGCAAGGCGCTTCTGGACTTCCTCCTCGGCCGGCCGAACGTCGCGCTCGCCGTGGTCTACGGCCCGGCCAACAACCTGCTCGCCGCGCCCCAGAGCCTGGGCGGCGGCGGCGATCTCGGAACCCAGAAGTTCAAGGTTCCGCCCCAGGCCGCCGAAGCCCTGGGTTTCGACCCCGAGCAGGAGTACACGATCGACGAGGTCTGGGAGGTCGCCAAGGACATCCCCTTCGTCCGGCAGAACGGCATCACCAAAGAGCAGCTCCAGCAGTTCCTGGGCGCCGGCCCGGCCACCAAGGTGGACCCGGACGACCAGGCCTACCTCGACAAGCTCGCCGAGAGCTACAAGGAGCGCCTGAAGAAAGCCGGCCTCGCGGACGACCGGCCGGCCGAGCAGTACGGCAAGGGCGGCTTCACTCCCTGGCTGTATTACCAGTACGGCGCCTTCCCGATCGAGCTTGACGTGTGGGGCGCGCCCAAGGCCAAGAAAGAAGAGGCCAAGGCTTCAGGCGACGCCCTGACGCTCGACAAGGTTGCCGCCATGTCCAAGGACGAGTTCATCGCCCTGGGCGAGGAGAAGATCGACGCCTTCCTGAAGGAGAACAAGATCCCGCCCCAGTTCAACGCTCAAATGGTCATCGGCCTCATGAAGGGCGGCCAGGCTGACCCCAAGACCATGGTCGACCGCATCAAGCAGATGGGCGGCGGGGGCGGAGGCGGAGCCGCGGGAGGGAAAGACGACGCCGCAACCGAGCGCATGCGGGACCTCTTTGCCTGGGTCGACGCCAGTGCCCCGGGATCTTTCGTGGCCTGGACGCCGGTGACCCTCCCCGACGGCACCAAGGTCGAGGTCGGCGGCCTCGATCCCTTCATCCAGACGAATCCGCCGATGGCGATCTTGAAGCCCGCTCTCTCGGCCCACACCGAGACGGTGCTCGATCTCGCCGGCAAGCTGGCGAAGATCGAGATCCTTCAGATGGACGTCAAGGACCTGGGCGGCGGCGTCTACCGCGTCCACGCCGTGGCCGGCAACCGCGGCTATCTCGCCACCCATACCAAACAGGCCGTGCGCGCGCGGGTGCACCTGCCCGTGCGCCTCGTCCTCGAGACGGGCCAGGGTGTCGAGATGGTGACCGGCTACCCGGCTGTCACTTCCGACCGCCTCGAAGGGACCGCCGGCACGATCCAGGGCGAGTGGCTCGTCCGGGCCACCCCGGGCGCCACGATCGCCGTCCAGGCCCTTTCCGACAACGCCGGCAGCGCCCGGAAGACCCTGACTGCTTCGAAGGGAGCTACCGCAAAATGAGCCTCAGAAAAACCCTTCTTTTCGGAGCCCTGGCCCTGGCGGCGGCGGTCGAGCCTGCAACCCTCCGCGCGGCCGAGCCCCTGAAGCCCAAGGGCGCGCCCCCCGCGGCGGCCTTCAACAAGCTCCACCCCTATGAAGAGATCGTCGATCTCCTGAAGGGCTACGCCGCGGCGTACCCGGAGTGGACGAAGCTCGAAAGCATCGGCAAGAGCATCGAGGGGCGCGACCTCTGGATGCTCACGATCAACAATCCGGCGACGGGCCCGGATCTTTCAAAGCCCGCCATGTACATCGACGGCAACATCCACGCGAACGAAGTGCAGGGCGCCGAGACCGCGCTCTACACGGTCGATTTCCTGTTTAAGAACTACGGCAGGCTCCCCCGCGTTACCGAGCTCATGGACCGCGCCGTCTTCTACGTCCTCCCCATGGTCAACCCCGACGGCCGGGCCCTCTGGTTCAGAGGCCCCTCGGACGCCGACTTCCCGCGCACCGTGATGGTGTCGGTGGACGACGACCGCGACGGCCAGGCGGAGGAGGACGGCTTCGACGACCTGGACGGTGACGGCTTCGTCACCCAGATGCGCAAGAAGGTCCCCATGGGCCAGGGCACGCACCGGCTCGACCCCAAGGACCCACGCCTCCTGGTCGAGGTCGCGGCCGGCGAGATGGGCGACTACATCCTTCTCGGCCAGGAAGGCTTCGACAACGACAAGGACGGCCGGGTCAACGAAGACACGATCGGCTACGTGGACCCCAACCGCACCTGGGGTTATTACTGGGAGCCCGAGTACGTCCAGGCGGGCGCCGGCAAGTACCCCTTCGCGATCCCTGAGACGCGCTCCATCGCGATGTGGGTCGACAAGCACCCCAACATCGCCGCCGTCCAGAGCTACCACAACAACGGCGGCATGATCCTGCGCGGCCCGGGCGCCAAGACCGATCCGCCCTATCCGCCCAAGGACATCAAGGTCTACGACCTGATCGGCAAGGAAGGGGAAAAGCTCCTTCCCGGCTACCACTACTTCATCTCCTGGAAAGACCTCTACACCGTCCACGGCGGCACGACCGATTATTTCTACGGCGTGCACGGCGCCATGGCCTTCACCAACGAGCTCTATAACGCGCCGGCCGACTTCGACAAGGACGGCAAGGTGACGGACGAAGAGCTGATGAAGTTCAACGACCTTCTCTCTCTCGGCCGCCAGTTCGTCGACTGGAAGCCGTACAACCATCCGCAGTACGGCCCGATCGAGGTCGGCGGCTACCGGCGCGACGTGGGCCGCGTGCCCGAGGGCTGGGCCCTGGAAGACGAGACGCACAGGAACAATGCCTTCATCCTCTTCCACGCGTACCACCTGCCGCGTCTCTCCTTCGGCGACGCGATGGTCAAGAAGCTCGGCGGCAATCTCTGGCGCGTCGAGGTTCCCATCCTGAACGACCGGGGCATCCCTTCGATGACCGCCCGGGCGGTGCAGGACAAGCTCCACCGCCAGGACCTCGCGACCGTCAACGGAGCCCGCGTCGTCTCCTCCGGCCTCGTGGACAACCAGTGGCTCGACAAGGTCGAGATCCAGGAGCACCGCCCCGAGCGTCTGATGGTCCCCGGCGTCGACGGCCTCTCGACCCGCATCCTCTTCTTCCTGGTCGAAGGCAACGGTGAGATCACCGTGAATTACGACAGCTTGAAAGGGGGCAAGATCGCGAAGAAGATCGCCCTCCGCGAGACAGGCACCGCTACGGCAGCGAAGTAGGCCGATTGTTTAAAACGAGGCCCCGGGGCGCGGAAACGCTCCCGGGGCCTTTTTCTCTCCACAGTTCCCGCGTGTTGACGTGGATGATGAACAGACGTAGGATAGAGCTAAGTTGAAAAGAATCAGTGAGGTACTTCGCCGTAGTGCGACTCGTCCCCCGGAACCGGCACGGGCAGAATGGCGGTAAGGCAGCCGGCGGGTGGTAGCGGATCATACGACGAAGCAGTTGTGCGCGTGAGAGCCCCGGAGCGATCGTAGAGGGGCCTCGTCAGGCTTCAACGCAAAAGCACGAGGAGACTTATATGAACATGTCAAGAATCATCGTAGCTGTGGTCGTTTGCGCTCTCTCAAGCCAGCTGTCCTGGGGGCAGGAGGCGAGTCCAGCCGGCATTAACGGAGCTCTGGGATATTTCGATTATTCGACCGGTGCGTTCCGGCCTGTCGGGCAGATGGGAGAATTCGACTCTGAAGTGGAGAAGGCCGATAACGCAGGCACTATTATCGTTAATATCACCATAACGATCAAGTCAGCGATTCCCGCGACCTCCCCGATCAGTTGTGGGGTTTTGGCCTCCGTGACCGATATCAATATCTCGACAGGAGGCATCAATATCATTTCAGAAGCGGCGACTGTGACGGCGACTCGCACTGGGAACACGGCTAAATGTACGGTGACGATGCCCTATTCCTGGACGGGGCTGAACCCGGCAAGTGCCAAATTGAACCTTATTTACAATCTCAGCATGGGCAAAGCAACGGCGACAACAGGGCTCCAAGTGCGCGTAAGCTCTGGCACTATTGCCAACATCTCTGTCCCGGCAAACGGATCGACGACGACAAGAGCAGTCAACGCGGTGCTCTGACCTATTCCGGATGCGCGAGCCCGCACTGGGAGAGTGACGGTTGCCCCAGTTCACCAAGCGATACCGATGGGTAGTCCTCCTGGGACTGGCGAGTATTTTTGCGCTGGTACTCGTCGGCCGGTGGCTGAATGCGACAAAACGAGGCGGGCAGGGGCCCGCCGAACCGTTCCGCATCGCCGGCAACCTGTACTACGTTGGCGCGACGGATGCCTCGGCCTTCCTCATCACCGGGCCCGAGGGCCACATCGTGCTCGATGGCGGCTATCCCAGCACCGCACCGATGATCATCGCGAGCATTGCGAAGCTCGGCTTCAGCATCAAGGATGTCAAAGTGCTCCTGAACTCAGAGCCTCATCCCGACCATGCCGGCGGGCTGGGAGTGCTCCAGCAGGCGTCTGGTGCCGAACTGTGGGCGAGCGAAGCGAGTGCCTATACCCTCGCCTCCGGTGGCGACGACCGCGATGTGATCCTGCCGCTCAGAGCCCTTGCCCGGATCGGGGTCGTCGGGTACCCGGCCATGAGGGTCGACCACCGGTTCAAGGACGGCGACACCATCCGCCTCGGACCGCTCGCACTCACCGCGCACATCACCGGCGGCCACACGCGCGGATGCACCTCATGGTCGTTCCAGGTTCGTAACGGTGATCGCATGCTGAACGTCGTCAGCGCGTGCGACTTGGGGCGGTTGGCCACATCGCAGTATCCAGAGCAAAAGGCCGACCTCGAGCGCAGCTTCAGGGTGCTTCGAGGCCTCCCCGTTGACATCTGGGTGACGTGCCATGCGAGATGGTGGGGCAGATATCGCAAATTCGTCGCCAGCGCTGCCGCGAAGGACCCGGTGGAACCGTTCATCGACCCTGAGGGGTACTATGCCTACATCGACGCTGCCGAGGCGGAGCTCCGCAGCGGACGCCTGCACTAAGTAACGGAAGCGCAGCGTTCCTATGCGTCCAAAGGAGGGAGAGAGTCTTGATTGCAGCTCTCATTGGTGTCGCAGTAGGTGTTCTCACGATAGTCTTGGCACGGATCATTCGGGGGCAGCATTGGGTGTATTCATTAGGTCTGCTCACTTTGCCTGGCCTGTACGCATTCTTTGCTCTACGAGCCGGTGAGCAGGCTGTGGGCGTCAAAGAAATAATCTACGGGGTTCCGTTTATCTTAGTTGGGCTGGTCTTCGCACTTGTGAGCGTCCGTCAGTCAGCGGTAGTGGTCGGTGCATTCTGGATACTCCACGGGCTGTACGACTTGACGCATAATCGGTTCTTCACAAACGCTGGTGTTCCGGTTTGGTATCCCGTTTTCTGTTTCTCGGTTGATGTTGTTGTCGGCGCCTATCTACTCTGGCTGTCGCGTCGTATTTCCAATGCAAATCTTCGCCAGGCGTAAGTGAATTTCCCTCCACGGTTGTAGATTTCCGGGACCCTCTCGATGACTGAGAACAAGACCAAGCCCACCGACGCGAGCGTCGAGGACTACATCGCCGCACGGGGTAGCGAGCAGCAACGTGCCGACTGCCGGGAGTTGATCGCTCTGCTTGAGAAGGCCACGGGGCAACCGCCCAAGATGTGGGGACCCAGCATCGTCGGCTTTGGCTCTTACCGGTACACCTACGAGAGCGGACACTCTGGGGAGGCGCCACTGACGGGTTTCGCGATTCGGGGTCGAGAGCTGGTGATCTACTTGGCACCCGAACAAGACGAGCAGAAGTCCCTGCTGTCCAAGCTGGGCCCGCACAAGATGGGCAAGTCCTGTCTGTACTTCAAGCGGCTGGCTGACCTCGACAGGTCGGTGCTCGAGAAACTGGTCGTCAGCTCGGTCGCGGAGGTGAGGCGGCGCTATGGGTAGCACGGCTCTCAACGTTATCGAGCCAGCATAGCCGGGTTCGGTCAAGGGATCGGCCCTTGTGCCTCACGTGCGCTCACAGCACACCCTGAGCAGATCGTCATTTCTGGTTTGACGGAGTCCTGTGGTAAAGCCCGGAAGGCTCTGTTGCCCTGGGATACGGATATTTCTGTCTAAGGGCTTGACGACTTCACCCAATTCATGCATCCTAAGTGCACCAGAATTGCAGGTCTTCCGGCTCCACGAAGGGGCCGGACGTTCGAGCCCGAGAGGCTCAGAAAGGAGAAGCTGTCATGCCGAGAGAGAAGAAGTACGTAGGAGTCGTAGGAGATCTGCAGCGCCTGTTGGGGGCGATGGACGCCAACCAGGAGGAGCTCCCGCAGATGGAGCCGTTCCGGCAGAAGCTCACCGGCCTCGTCGCCCAGGCCCTGGAGATTCTCCAGCAGCAGGCCGCCCTCAAGGCCAGCAAGCAGGAGAGCTCCAAGCGCCTGCGCCAGCTCCTGGAGGCGGGGCAACGCCTCGCCACCGTGACGCGTACGGCGGTCAAGGAGCACTACGGCTCCCGGGAGGAAAAGGTCGTCGAGTTCGGCCTGCAACCCTTCCGCGGGCGCAAGGCCAAGGCGTCGACCGCAAAGCCCAAGCCCGCTCCCCTCCCGCCGCCCGTCGTTCCTGAAGCCCCTGCCTCTTCCAACTGACCGTTGCCTGCCGGGGGGACGCGCTTTTGCGCGTCCCCCTTTTTTCGCACGCTGCGCATTTCCGGAGTCAGCTGACGATGGCCCGTCGCGCGCTGCGCATTTCCGCGGCCGCTCCCACCTACCCAAGCGCCCTCTACTGAGAGATACTTCGCGGAGAACAGAATCAGCCGTCCAGGAGAACGCTGTGAGCACTGGAACCCTGTTGAACGAATCCGACCGTGAGGCCATCCTCGGGCGGTTGCGGCGGGTCACGCCTGAAACGCCTGCCAAGTGGGGGAAGCTGGATGCCCGGGGCATGCTCTGCCATGTCACGGATCAGCTTCGGGTCGCCACGGGAGAGCTCGCTGCGGCTCCAACCCACACGTTTCTGTACCGCACGCTGGTCAGATGGCTCGTCATCCACACCGGGCTCCAGCCTCCGCCCGGGAAGATCCAGACGGCGCCGGAGATGCTGACGTCCTGCCCCGGGGATTGGTCGACGGATATGGCCTCCTGCGAGCGGCTCATTGCAGAGGTTGGGGCCGGCCGGGCGAAAGAGACGCATCCCGCATTCGGCCCGCTCAGCGCGTCGGAGTGGGGCAAGCTGTGCTTCAAGCACCTCGACCACCATCTCCGTCAGTTCGGGCAGTAGCCGTCAGGGGTTCTTCTGCCGCTCCTTGGCGAGCTGATCCTGATACACCTTCTCGCGCTGCTTGATGTACGCCTGGCAGCCTTGCGGATCGATGAACGGGTTCGGCGTTTCGCCTTTCTTCAGGCGTTCGGCCTTTTCCGGTCCGTTGAAGAAGCCCGCGTGGGGGGCCAGGAACACTTCGCAGGGGAGCGATTTCAAGACGCGGAGGCTCGTGGCGAAGTCGTCCGCGATTCCGGGGTAGCTCGGTTTGCTCGTCAGTGAGACGCCGGGGAGGATCGACATGCTGCCGACGAAGGCCACGTTGTAGCTCTTCCCGCCGTCCTTGGCCTTCATCGTCCAGGTGGTGTTGCCTGGGGTGTGCCCTGGGGTGAGATGCGCGGTGAGCGTGACGCCGCCCAACGTCACCGTATCTCCATCCTTCAGCAGACGGTCCGCCTGGATGGGCGGATAGGGGTACCGGTCTCCGAGGGCGAAGTCTCCCAGGCCACCCCGGGCGTGGAGGGGAGCGTCCTTCTCGCTCGCGTAGAACTTCGCTCCGGTCAGTTTTTTCAATTCCGCGAGACCGCCCGCGTGATCGTAGTGAGCGTGGCTGTTGATCAGGATTTTCACGTCCTCGATCTTGAACCCGAGCTTTTTGACGCTCTCGCGGATGATCGGCACCGTCTCTTCGAAACCGCCGTCCAGGAGGATGTGTCCCTGGGGAGTGGTGATCAGATAGGAGGCGATGTCGGAAGCTCCCACGTAGTAGACGTTGCCGAGGATCTTGTAGGGCTCGACCGGCTGGTTCCACGAGCGCGAGGTGGGGTCCTTCTGCGCTCCCGCGGGAAGAGACGGGAAGAGCGCCAGGGCGGCGAGAGCGAACGGTACGGCCAGTCTGTGCATCGAGATCCTTTCCATCTCCTACATCCTGAGATAATCCGCGCGCCAGCTCCGGATGCGCTGCTTGATTTCTTGGGCGGTCTTGATCTCCCCATCCAGCACCGCGCGCGTGAGCTCGGGAAGCTCCTCGTCGCTCGCAAAGCGGAGGGCGACGAACTGGCCGGGCCGGAGATCCTTGATCCGCGGCTTGAGCTCGGCCGGGAGCAGCCGCTCCATCCGGACCCACTCCTCGAGACGGATCACGCGGTCCTGGGCCTTCAACGGGAAGATCCGGGCATAGAACGCGATCAGAGCCAGGGCGACCGCCACGGCGACGGCCAGGACGCGGTCGAAGACCGGCATCTCGAATCCCGGGTAGCCCCAGAGGAGGCGGTACAAGGACCAGAGAAGGTTGATGCCCAGAATGCCGAAGATGGCGTAGTGGTACCCCGGGACGATCTTCCGGTGATTTGCGTAGCTCTGCGGCTCGGCCATGTCTCCTCCCCTCCTCCGTGCCCCCGCCGGGGGCGGTCAAGCGTGAACGGTTGGGGAGATGCTAGCGCAGATCGGGTGCCCTCCGGCCCCTCTCCCACCCGGTATACACTCCCGGCATGGACGCCGAAGCGAAGGACCTGCAGTGCATCGACGTCTCGGCCGTGGCGGGGTCCTGGGACCGCTTCGTCGAGTCGTTTCTCTCTGCATATTTCGAGTCGCACCCGACGTTCGCGGCCGGGGCGGGGCGGCATGAGTTTGACGGGCGGCTGCCCGACTGGAGCCCGGAGGGGATCGTCGCCGAGGTGACGCGGCTCAAGGAGGACAGGGTGCGGGCGGAGGCGTTCGACCCCGCGACGCTCGACGACCGGCGGGCTTTCGAGCGGGAGGCTCTCCTCGCCGTCCTCGATTCCGACCTTTTCTGGATGGTCGAGGCGGAGTGGCCGTGGAGCAATCCGCTGTTCTACGCGAGCGCGATGGACCCGAGCCTCTACTTGACCCGCGAGTACGCTCCTCTGCCTGCGCGTCTGCGCGCCTACATCGACTACGCGCGGGCCGTACCCCGGGCGGCGGAGCAGGTGCGGGCGAATCTGCGGACTCCCATGCCGCGCTCGTTTGCCGAGCTGGGGGAGATGTCGTTCGGCGGGCTCGCCGGGTACTACGAGAAGGACGTGCCGGGGATCTTCGCGTCCGTGGACGATCCGGCCCTCCAGGCGGAGCTCCGCGAGGCCAACGCCGTTGCGGCCGAGGCCACGCGGAGCCTGGGCGCCTGGTTTCACGAGCAGATCCCGCCCGCGGGTACGGACGCCGGGGAGTTCCGCCTCGGTGCCCGGCTCTACGAGCGCATGCTCCGGCAGACGGAGCGGGTGGGCGTCTCTTTGAGCGAGCTCGAAGCGGCCGGGCGCCGGGAGCTCGAGCGGAACCTCGCGGCGCTCTCCGAGGCGTGCGCGGCCTACGCTCCCGGGGTTCCGGTCGCCGAGTGCCTGGAGCGGGTGCAGGCGGAGAAGCCCGAGGGGGGACCGGTCGCGGCAGCCCGCCGGCAGCTCGCGGGGCTGCGCCGGTTTCTGGGGGAGAAGGACCTGGTCTCGATCCCCGGCACGGAGGAGGCCAAAATCGAGGAGGCGCCGCCCTACCAGCGGTGGAACGCCGCGTTCATCGACATCCCCGGCCCCTACGACCGGCATCTGCCGTCCATCTACTACATCACGCCGCCCGATCCGGCCTGGACGCCGCAGGAGCAGGCGGCGTACATCCCGGGTGAGGCGGACCTCCTGTTCATCACCATCCACGAGGTCTGGCCGGGCCACTTCCTCCAGTTCCTCCATTCGAACCGCGGGGAGTCTTCCGTTGGCCGGCTCTTCGTGGGCTACGGCTTTGCGGAGGGGTGGGCCCACTACTCCGAGGAGCTGATGTGGGAGGTGGGCTTCGGAAACGGCGAGCCGCGCCTGTGGATCGGCCAGCTCCAGAACGCGCTCCTCCGAAACGTCCGCTACCTCGTGGCCCTGGGGCTCCACACCGGCGGCATGACGATCGAAGAGGCGGAGCGAATGTTTCGCGAGCACGCGTTCCAGGATCCGGCGAACGCCCGGCAGCAGGCGGCGCGGGGGACGTTCGATCCCGGGTACCTCAACTACACCCTGGGCAAGCTCATGGTGAGAAAGCTCCGGGAGGACTGGACGGGGTCCCGCGGCGGACACGCGGCGTGGAAGGAGTTCCACGACCGGTTCCTGTCGTACGGCGGCCCGCCGATCCCCCTGGTCCGCAAGGCGATG
>DATEIO010000394.1:0-14711 GCA_035278895.1 Thermoanaerobaculia bacterium
GTGGACGCCGGCCGGGTGCGGGAGAGCTTCCCTTGGCTCGCGGCCCTCTCGGACCGCTTCCGCGAAAGCGCGGGGCCGGTCCCGGTGCCGGAGCCGGCGGACCTGCCACTCACCGAGCTCCAGGAGGATCTCTACACAGCGGTCCGCATGGAGAGGACGGGGTCCGTGGCCTACAACGAGCCCGGCACCCTGAGGATCTCGGGACCGCTCGACCTGGGCCTTCTGCGCGGAGCGTTCCGGCGGGTCGTGGCCCGCCACGAGGCGCTGCGCACGGTGCTGCCGAGGATCGACACGGCGGAGGCGCCGGTCCAGAGGGTCCTTCCCGAGGTCCGGATCGAGGTGCCGCTGGTGGATCTCTCGGCGCTGCCGGAGGACCGCCGGGAGGCCGCGGCCCGGGCGGACGCGGAGAGGATGGGGAGCGAGCCGTTCGACTTCGCCCGCGGGCCGCTCCTGCGCGCCGCGGCGATCCGCCTGGCCCCGCGGTCGCACCTGCTCTTCCTCTCCGTCCACCACCTGATGGCGGACGGCCTCTCCGTGGTGATCCTCCTCAAAGAGGTCTTCGCCCTCTACGAGGCGGGACGGGCGGGCCTGCGTGGCGTGCTGCCGCCCCCGTTCCAGTTCCGGGAGTACGTGGAGTGGCTGCGCGCCGAGCACGCCGACCTGGGGCGGGAGGAGGCGTACTGGCGCGGCGTGTTCGATCCGCTGCCGCCGGCCTTCGAGCCTCCGACGGACCGGCCGCGGCCGCCGGTGCGCACGTTCCGGGGCTCGCACGAGACGGCGGTGTTCGACGCGGAGGTGCGGCGGGCCGTCCAGCAGCTCGGCCGGCGGCGGGGCGCGACCTTCTTCATTACGCTTCTCGCCGGCTGGACCGCGCTGCTCCACCGCTGGACCGGGCAGGACGACGTGGTGGTGGGCGTGCCGCTCGCCCGGCGGCCGCTCGAAGGGGGTGACCGGCTGGTGGGCCACTGCGTGGACATCTCGCCGATCCGCAGCCGGGCCGAGGGGAGCACGGTCTTCGCGGAGCACGTCGCCTTCGTGCGCGGCCGCCTCTTCGGCGCGCACGACCACGGCGCCTACTCCTTCTCCCGGCTCGTGCGGGCGCTCAATCCCCCGCGCGATCTTTCGCGGGCTCCGCTTTCGAACGTCACCTTCAACCTGGACCAGGATCTGGGCCTCGACCGGGCCGGCGGGCTGGAGATCACGGGGCGCACGGCCGGCGTCCACGGCGTCAAGAACGACGTGGCGGTCCACTGCCTGGAGCGAGGGGAGGAGCTGTTCCTGGATGCCGAGTACAGCACCGACCTCTTCGACCCGGCCACCGTGCGCCGCCTCCTCGGCTGGTTCCGGACGCTCCTCCTGGGCGCGGCGGCGGCCCCGGAGACGCCGCTCTCGGACCTGCCCCTCCTGGAAGCCGCCGAGCTCGCCCAGGTGCTCGCGCTCGGGAAGACCAGCCCCTCCCCGGGCGCTCCCCTCGATCCGGTCCGCGCCTTCGAGGAGCGGGTGGCGGAGCGGCCCGAGGCGCCGGCCGTGCTGGGCCTGCCGGGGCAGCGGGATCTCTCCTACGGGGAGCTCTCCCGGCTGTCCGCCGGTCTCGCCCGGCGGCTCCGGTCGCTGGGGATCGGTCCGGAGGACCGGGTGGCCGTCTGCCTCGACCGCTCTCCCTGGGCGCTCGCGGCCGTGCTCGCGATCCTCCGCGCCGGGGCGGCGTACGTGCCCCTCGATCCCGGCTATCCCGCCGAGCGCCTGGGGCGGATGCTGGAAGACGCCCGGCCCGCGGCTCTCCTGACCCGCCGGGATCTGGCGGGAGCCCTCCCGGCCGGCGCCTCCCGCGTGCTGTTCTTGGAGGAGATCGCGAGCCTCCCCGATCCGGCGCTGCCCCTTCCGGAGCCCCTTCCGGAGAGCCTCGCCTACGTGCTCTACACCTCGGGCTCGACCGGCGGGCCCAAGGGGGTGGCGATGAGCCGCGGCGCCCTCGCGAACCTCCTCGCCTGGCAGCGGGAGGCCCTGTCCGGCGCCCGCCGCACGCTCCAGCTCGCCTCCCTCTCGTTCGACGTCTCCTTCCAGGAGATCTTCTCGACCTGGTCCGAAGGGGGCGCCCTGGGGGTCGCCTCCGAGGAGATCCGGCGCGATCCGGCCGCCCTCTGGCGGCGTCTCGCGGAGACTGGAACGGAGCGGCTGTTCCTTCCCTTCGTGGCGCTGGAGCAGCTCGCCGAGGCGGCCCGGAGCGAGGCGGAGCTGCCGGCCTCTCTCGTCGAGATCGTCACCGCGGGCGAGCCGCTCCGGATCACCCCGGCGGTCGCGGAGCTCTTCCGGAGGCTTCCCGGGGCGCGGCTCGCGAACCACTACGGGCCGACCGAGACGCACGTGATCACGGCCCACGGTCTCGGACCGGACCCCGCGCGATGGCCGTTCCTGCCGCCGGTGGGGCGGCCGATCCACGGCTGCCGCGTGCTGCTCCTGGATGGCGGCGGACAGCCGGCGCCGCCCGGGGTTCCGGGCGAGGTGTACCTGGGCGGGGCCGCGCTCGCCCGGGGCTATCTCGACCGGCCGGATTCGACCGCGGAACGGTTCGTTCCCGACCCCCATGGCGAGGAGCCCGGCGCGCGCCTCTACCGCTCGGGCGACCGCGGGCGCTGGCTCCCGGACGGCGATCTGGAGCTTCTGGGCCGGGTGGACGACCAGGTGAAGATCCGCGGCTTCCGGGTGGAGCCCGGCGAGGTGGAGGCGGCCCTCGCGGCGCACCCCGCGGTGCGGGCTGTGGCCGTGGTGGTCCAGCAGGAGAGGCCGGGGGACCGCCGGCTCGTGGCCTACGTCGTGCCAGCCGGAGAAGCGGCTCCTGAGCCGCGGGACCTCAAGGACTTCCTCGGCGAGCGGCTGCCGGACTATCTCGTACCCTCGTCCTTCGTGGCCGTCCCGGCCCTGCCGACGACTCCGAGCGGCAAGGTGGACCGCCGGGCGCTCGCCGCCGCCGGACCGGCGCCCCGGGCCGCCGCCAGCGGGCCGCGCACCGTGATGGAAGACCTTCTCGCGGCGATCTGGACCGAGGTGCTGGGCGTCGAGCACGTCCGCGGCGAGGACGGCTTCTTCGACCTGGGGGGCCACTCGCTCCTCGCCACCCGTCTCCTCGGCCGGGTGCGGGAGTCGTTCGGCGTCGAGCTGCCGCTGCGCGCCCTGTTCGAGCTGTCCACCCTGTCGGCTCTCGCCGGGCGGATCGACCGCGATCTCAAGGCCCGCGTGAACGCGGGGGAGCGGACCGCGCCGCCGCCGATCCTCGCCGCTCCGGCCGATCCTTCGCGCGAGCGCCGCGCTCCCCTCTCCTTCGCCCAGGAGCGCCTTTGGTTCCTCGACCGGCTGAACCCCGGCTCGATCCTCTACAACCTGCCGGTGGCCCTGCGGATCTCGGGCGGGGAAGCGAGCGTGCCCGTCCTCGCCGCCGCGCTCTCCGAGGTGGTCCGCCGGCACGAGGCCCTGCGCACGGTCTTTGGCGAGAGCGAGGGGGAGCCCGAGCAGGTCGTCCGGCCGTTTGCGCCCGTGGCGCTCCCGGTCGTGGATCTGGCGGGTCTTCCGGAGGCGGAGAGGACGGTGGAGGCCGCGCGGATCGAAAGGGAGCAGGGGAGGCGGCCGTTCGACCTTTCGGCCGGACCGCTCCTTCGCCCCCTGCTTCTCACGTGGGATGGAGTCGAGAGCGAGCTCGTCCTCGCGACCCACCACATCGTGGCGGACGGCTGGTCGTTCGGCGTTCTGGGGAGCGAGCTTGCGGCCCTCTACCGGGCCTTGGCCGCCGGGGAGCCCTCGCCGCTTCCGCCGCTGCCGGTCCAGTACGCCGACTTCGCCGTCTGGCAGCGGCGCTGGCTCACCGGGCCGGCCCTCGAAGCCCAGCTCGCCTGGTGGCGCGAGCGGCTGGCGGACGCGCCCCCGCCGCTCGACCTGCCGGCGGACCGGCCGCGGCCGGCCGAGCCGACGTGGGAAGGAGCCATCGAGCCCCTGGCCCTCTCTCCATCCCTGGCGGAAGGCGTGAGGCAGCTCGCCCGGGAGCGGCGGGCGACCCCGTTCATGATCGTCCTCACCGCGTTCGAGACGGTGCTTTCGCGGCTGACCGGCCGGGACGACTTCCTGGTCGGCTCGCCCATCGCCAACCGCAGCCGGGTGGAGACGGAGGCGCTGATCGGCTTTTTCGTCAACACCCTGGTGCTCCGGGCGGACCTCTCCGGAGAGCCGTCCTTCGGCGCCCTTCTAGGCCGGGTGCGGGAGTCGACTCTCGGGGCCTACGCCCACCAGGACCTGCCGTTCGAGAAGCTCGTCGAAGCCCTCTCTCCCGGGCGGGACCTGTCGCGGAACCCGTTCGTGCAGGTCACCTTCGCGATGCAGAACACCCCCCGGCCGGATTCCATGGTCCTCGAGGATCTGGACCCGGGGATCTCCAAGTTCGACTTCACCCTTTTCTTCCAGGAGTCGCCGGACGGCGGGCTCGCGGGCGGGATCGAGTACGGGACCGACCTGTTCGACGCGGCGACGGTCCGCCGCTACGGCGGGCACCTGTTGACCGTCCTCGCCGCCGCCGTGGCCGCGCCGGAGACGGCCGTCTCCGATCTGCCTCTCCTGACGGCCGAGGAGCGCGGCCACGTTCTCCGGGACTGGAACCGGACGGAGACGGACTACCCGCGGGAGACGCCGGTCCATCACCTCTTCGCGGAGGTGGCGGCGCGGACGCCCGAGGCGCCGGCCGTGATCGAGGGAGAGGAGACGCTCTCCTATGGCGAGCTGGCCCGCCGGGCGGGGCTCCTGGCCGTCCGGCTGCGGGAGATGGGCGTGGGCCCCGAGGCGACGGTCGCGCTGGATCTCGAACGCTCCGCTGCGCTGATCGTCGCCATGATTGCGGTGCTCCAGGCGGGGGGCGCCTACGTGCCCCTCGATCCCGGTGACCCCGAGGAGCGCCGCACCTTCCTCCTCGAAGATAGCGGCGCCATGGTGCGGATCGACCGGGAGACGGCCGCCGGCACAAGCGGGGAAGCGGCCCCCGGAGCCCGGGGGACCGGCGACAGCCTCGCCTACGTGCTCTACACCTCGGGCTCCACGGGGAGGCCCAAGGGGGTCGCGGTCCCGCACCGGGCGATCAACCGCCTGGTCCTGAATACGGACTACGTCCGCCTGGGCCCGGGCGACCGCGTGGCCCACCTCTCGAACACGGCGTTCGACGCGGCCACCTTCGAGATCTGGGGGGCGCTCCTGACCGGGGCGGCCCTGGTGGTGATCCCGCGGGACGTCGCCGCCTCGCCCGCCTCCCTGGCCGCGGAGGTCCGCCGCCAGGGGATCACGGCGATGTTCCTCACCACGGCCCTGTTCAACGAGATGGCCCGCGAGGCGCCGGACGCGCTGGGCGGCCTCCGCCACGTCCTCTTCGGCGGCGAGGCGGTGTCGCCGCGCCGGGTCCGCGAGGTCCGCGCGGCGGCCCGGCCGGGCTCGCGCCTCCTGCACGTCTACGGCCCCACGGAGAGCACGACCTTCACGACCTGGCACGAGGTCGGCGAGGTCGTCTCCGGCGACACCGTGCCCATCGGCTTACCCGTCGCGAACACCCGGGTCCACCTGGTGGACCGGAGCTTCGAGCCGGTGCCGGCCGGCACACCCGGGGAGCTGGTGATCGGCGGGGACGGCCTCGCCCGCGGCTACCTCGGCCGGCCGGACCTGACCGCCGGGCGCTTCGTGCCGGACCCCTGGGGCGAGCCGGGCGCGCGGCTCTACCGCACCGGCGACCTCGCGCGCCGCAGATCCGACGGCGCGATCGAGTTCCTGGGGCGCACCGACGCCCAGGTCAAGGTCCGCGGCTTCCGGGTCGAGCCCGGGGAGATCGAGGCGGTCCTCGCCGCCGTCCCCGGGGTGCGGGACTGCGCCGTCGTGCCGCGCGAGGAGCCCGAGGGGCGGCGGCTCGCGGCCTTCGTGGTGCTGGACGAGGGGGTCGCGCCGGACCTCCGCGGGTCTCTCCGCGAGCGGCTGCCCGAGTGGATGGTCCCCTCCTCCTTCGCGGTGCTGCCCGCCTTCCCCATGACCCCGAGCGGCAAGGTGGACCGCCGGGCTCTCTCCCTTCTTGAAACGCCGGACGCGGCCGGGCCGGAGCGCCCGTTCGAGGCGCCGCGCACGCCGGTCGAGCAGATCGTGGCCGGTCTCTGGGCCGAGGTCCTGGAGCGGGAGCGGATCGGTCTTACTGACGACTTCTTCGACCTGGGCGGCCACTCGCTCCTCGCCGGGCGGGTGCTGTCGCGCCTGCGCGGCTCTCTGGGCGTGGACCTGCCGTTGCGCGAGTTCTTCCGCGATTCGACCGTAGCCGGCCTCGCCCGGCGGATCGAGCGGGCGCGCCAGGAGGCGGAAGGGGTCGCCCCGCCGCCCATCCCCCGCGTCCCCCGGGACGGCCGGCTCCGCCTCTCCTTCGGCCAGGAGCGCCTCTGGCTCGCCGAGCAGCTCCAGCGCGGGACCGGCGCCTACAACAGCTTCCTCCCGGCGTTCCTGCGCGGGCGGCTCGACGTCCCGGTCCTCGAAAAGGTGCTCCGGGAGATCCAGCGCCGGCACGAGGTGCTCCGCACAACTTATGCCTCCGGGGAGGACGGCCCGGTCCAGGCGGTCGCTCCGGAGTCCTCTCTCGCCGGCTGGCGGCTGCCGGAGGTCGACCTCTCGGCGCTCCCCGAAGAGGAGAGACCGGCGGAGCTGCGGCGGCTCTCGGCGGCGGAGGCTCTGCGCCCCTTCGATCTCGCACGGGGACGGCTCTTCCGCCCCACGCTCCTGAAGCTCGCCCCGGAGGAGCACGTCCTCTTCCTGGACCTCCACCACTCGGTCTGCGACGGCTGGTCCTTCGATGTCCTGATCCGCGAGCTGGCGGAGCTCTACCGCGCTTTCTCGGCGGGGAGGCCCTCCCTCCTGCCGGAGCTCCCGGTCCAGTACGCCGACTTCGCGGCCTGGCAGCGGGAGTGGCTCCAGGGCGAGGTCTTCGAGACCCAGCTCGCCTGGTGGCGGCGCCGGTTGGGCGACAAGCCCCCGGTGCTCGACCTGCCTACGGACAAGCCGCGGCCGCCCATCCAGAGCGCGCGGGGGGCGAACTTCGCCTTTACCCTGCCGCCGGACGTCTCAGGCCCGCTCGCGGCGCTGGCCCGGCGGAGCGGCTCGACCCTCTTCACCGTTCTCCTCGCCGGGTTCCAGACGCTCCTCCACCGCTGGTCCGGCCAGGAACGGGTGAGCGTGGGCTCACCCGTAGCGGGCCGGAGCCGCGTCGAGGTCGAGGGGCTGATCGGCTTCTTCGTCAACACCCTCGTCCTCTCCTCGGATCTCGGGGGAGACCCCACGATCCCCGAGCTGCTCGACCGCGTGCGCGAGGTCACCCTGGGCGCTTTCGATCACCAGGACCTCCCGTTCGAGAAGCTCGTCGCGGCTCTGGAGACCGAGCGCGATCCGAGCCGCCAGCCGCTCTTCCAGGCCATGCTCGTGCTGCAGAACAACCGGATGCCCGAGATCGAGCTGCCGGGCCTCACGCTCGGGATGATCCCCTCGGGCGGCGGCGCCACCCCGTTCGACCTGGTCCTCTCGCTGACCGAGACGGAGGAGGGAATCGCGGGAGTTCTCACCTATGGCACCGACCTCTTCGAGGCGTCGACGGCCAGCCTCCTCATGGAGGACTTCCGCCGCGTGCTCGAAGCGCTGCCGCAGGTCTCCGGCCGGCTGTCGGAGATCCCCCGGCTGGCGGGCGAGGCGCGGCGGGAGGCGCGGGCGGCGGCCCGGGAAGACGAGGCGGAGCGGCAGAGGGCCGAGCTCGACGAGCGCCGCCGCCAGCTCTCCTCCCGGCGGGGGCAGCTCTCGCCCGAGCGGCGCGCCCTGCTCAAGAAGTGGGTGGGGGGCCAGGCCGCCGCGCCTGCGGAGGCTCCGGCCAAGGCCGATCCGCTGGTGGCGATCCAGCCCGAAGGCTCCCGGCCGCCACTCTTCCTGGTCCACCCCATGGCGGGCCACGTCCACGCCTATCTCGATCTGTCCCGCCATCTCGGGCCCGATCAGCCGCTCTATGGGCTCCAGTCTCCGGGAGAGCCGTTCGAAAACGTGCCCGAGATGGCGGCCCGGTACCTGGACGCCGTGCGCTCCGTCCAGCCTCGGGGCCCCTATCGGCTGGGAGGTTGGTGCGTGGGAGGGATCGTGGCCTACGAGATGGCGCTCCAGCTCCTCGCCGGGGGAGAGAGCGTGGACCGTCTCCTCCTGCTCGACAGCCACGCGCCGAACCCCGAGCTGCCGATCCCCCTGGAGGACGTGGACCTGCTGGCCGGCCTCGTCCGGGACCTCGGAGGCACGCTCGGCAAGAGCTTCCAACTCCCTCTCGAAGATCTGCGGGCGCGGGCTCCGGAAGAACGGCTGGACCGCGTCCTGGAGCTGGCCCGCGAGGCCGGGGCGCTCCCCGCCACGGCGGACCCCGAGCAGCTCCGGCGTCAATGGCAGATCTACGAGCGGAACGTCCGCCTCCTGGAGGGCTACGTCCCCCAGGCCTCCTGCCCGCTCTCTGGAGCCCTCTTCCGGGCCGCGGTCCAGCCCCCGGAAGCGGAGGGGAGGACGCTCGGCTGGGATCGCTGGATCGCCGGCTCCCTCGAGGTCGTGGACGTTCCGGGGGATCACTGGGCCCTCGTCCGCAATCCCGGGGTCGAGGGGCTGGCCCGGGGGGTCGAGGAGCGCCTCACGCCCGCGGCCGTGGGGTCCGGGATATGATCCCTCCGTGCTCCGGGCCATCCTCTTCGACTTCAACGGCGTCCTGGTGGATGACGAGCCTATCCACCTGGAGATGTTCCAACGGGTCCTCTCCGAGGAGGGGATCGCCCTCTCGGCCGAGGACTACTACGGCCGCTATCTCGGGCTGGACGACCGCTCCTGCTTCGCCGCCGTGCTCGCAGCGGCGGGGGAGCCGGCGACCGTCCCCCGGCTCATGCGGCTGATCGCGAGGAAGGCGAGCTACTACCAGGAGCGCATCCGCCAGCGCGGCTACCCGTTCTTCCCCGGCGCCGCCGAGCTGGTCCGCGAGGCCGCCGCAGCCAGGACGATGCTTGGCGTCGTCTCCGGCGCGCTTCTGGAAGAGGTCGAGGGGGCGCTCCGGCAGGCAGGCCTCCGCGACCGGTTCAAGGTGCTCGTCACCGCCGAGGACGTCGCCGAGGGCAAGCCCAGCCCCGAAGGCTACCAGCGGGCCCTCGAAGCCCTGAACTCTCAGCCGCCGCTCCCCGAGCGCCTGCTCCATCCCCACGAGGTCCTCGCCGTCGAAGACAGCCCGGCCGGTCTCGCCGCGGCGGCGGACATGGGGCTCGTCACCCTGGGCGTGGGCCACACCTACGCACCCGAGCGCCTGCGCGGGGCCGATGCCGTGGTGCCGAGCCTCGAAGGCCTGACGCTCGCGCGCCTCGCGGGCCTCTTCGCCGAGGCCAGCCGGCGGTGACCCCCGAGATCCGCCAGCGGGTGGAGCAGTTCGTCCGCCCCCTCTACGCCGGTTTGGACGGCGTCCAGACCTTCGACCGGGTGGCCCGCCTCCGGAGCTCGATCGCGACTCTGCGCGAAGGAATTCCCGTGGCGGACGAGGACCTGCTGGAGCTCCTCCTCCTCTTCCACGGCGTCGTGGACCGGCTGGGATCGCTGGCCCCCGGCGGCCGGCTCGACCTCTTCCTGCGTGGGCTCGATCTGCCGGAAGACCGGATCCGCCGGGTGCGCGCCGCCCTGACCCGCTTCCGGGAAGACCCGCGCGGTCCCGAGGAAGGGCTCCTCCACGACGCCCTCCTTCTCGAATCCGCCGGAGTCGTGGCCACCGCCGAGCGGCTCATGGCCGCGGGCAAGAAGCGCACCCTGCTCGCCCGCGCCGTGGCCCAGCTCGACCCCGGCCCGCCGCCCGAGCGCTACAAGACCGCCCGCGGCGCCACCCTGGGAGCCGCCCGCCGCAAAGAAGCCGAAGAGTGGATCGAGAATCTCCGCCGGAAGGTGGCGGAGGAGGGAAGTTAGTTGATCGGGAGCCGCCCCGCGAATCCGTCCTCGTAGGAGTGGAAGAAGCCGATCGCCTCCTCGGGGAACTTCCAGCAGTAGTAGCCGTCGCCGCTGTCCCAGTCCACCAGCCAGAGCCCCTTGACCTCACAGCCGATGGCGGTCAGCTCCGCGGCCCAGGCCTCAACGATCTTCTCGCACGCCTTTTCGATCTCCGGCCGGCGCGTCTCGATCTCCTCCTGGGTCTTCAAGGAGTGGATCAGCCCATCGATCTGCCGCACGGCAGCGGCCGTCAAGTCGCGCACAAAGGGAAACGTGGTGATCGCTTCGTCGTACGTGAAAATGCGTTTTTCCTTGGGATAGCGCTGCATGGGCCTATGCTACCAGACTCAGGGCGCGAGGCTTGGCGGAGCCCCGGGGGTGCGGTAAATTGTCACCAGTGAACATTCTGGACAGCATGAGCGAGCGTGCCCGGCACGGGCATATCGAGGCGATCAGCGGAGGCATGTTCTCCGGCAAGAGCGAAGAGCTGGTGCGGCGCCTGCGCCGGGCCACGATCGCCGGCCAGATCGTCCAGGTCTTCAAGCCCGTGGCCGACACCCGCCACGAGCCGGAGCGGCTGGTCACCCGCGACAAGCGGGAGCTCGAAGCCGTGAGCGTCACCTGTTCCTGCGAGATGCGGGAGAAGCTCCTCCCCGGCGTCCAGGTCGTGGGGATCGACGAAGCCCAGTTCTTCGACGACGGCCTGATCGAGCTCGTGGGCCGCCTCGCCGACTCCGGCATCCGGGTCGTCGTGGCCGGCCTCGACCTCGACTACCTCCGCCGTCCCTTCGGCCCCATGCCCCAGATCCTCGCCGTCGCCGAGTACGTCGACAAGATGCACGCCGTCTGCATGCAATGCGGCTCCCCCGCCCACTACAGTCAGCGCATCGCCGGGGGCGACGAGCAGCTCCAGGTGGGAGACACCGAAGCCTACGAAGCCCGCTGCCGAAAGTGCTACGCCCCCTTCGAACCGTAGGTAGGTGTTCCTCCGTGCCAGTCCGTGCTCGTCCGTGGTCTTCCCTCAAGCCAGCGCCGCCGCCTCCTTCGCCTCGATCGGCTGCGGCTGGTTGTTGTCGTCCACGTGAACGTAGATCACCTCGGCCTCGGTGACCTTCACCTTGCCCGTGCCGCCGCCCATCCGGCGCTCGGCTTCGACCAGCACCTTGACGGTGATTGAAGTCCGGCCGACCTTCAGGGTCTCGGTGTAGAAGCTCACCAGGTCGCCCACGAAGACCGGGGCGTGGAAGACCACCTCCCGCATGGCGACCGTGACCAGCCGGCCGGAGACGACCCGGTGGCCCTCGACCGCGCCCGCCTGGTCGATGTAGGAGAGGATGATCCCTCCGAAGATCGTGCCCAGGGCGTTCGTGTCCTTGGGCATCATGATGACGCGGATGGCCGGCTCGCCCCTGCGGCCTTTGGCTTCGTCCATGCTCTCTCTCGTCCTTTCCCGGCCGGATCAGGGGCCGCGGAGCCACACATGCTATCCTAGCTCCTCCGGGCTGCCGATCCCGACGCGGGAATGAACCCCATCACCACAGAGCCGAACCCTGCCAAGTCGATTCCCGACGCGGCGCTCGTGCGCCAGGTGGTGGAACGCCAGCCCGAAGCCCTGTCCGAGCTCTACTCCCGCCACGCCTCCACCCTCCTGGCGCTCGCCCGCCGCATCCTGGGCACCGTTTCGGACGGCGAAGAGGTCCTCCAGGAGGTCTTCGTCCACGTCTGGAACCACGCGGCGAGCTACGACCCGGCCCGCTCGTCGGTCTCGACCTGGCTCGTCCTCCTCACCCGGAGCCGGGCCATCGACCGCCTGCGCAATCGGAAGGTGGTCGAGCGTACCCACGAATCCTCCCGGACCGTGGGCGGGCCGGAGCATGCATCCCCCGAGGGGCCGGAAACCGTATTAACCAACGAGAGGCGGGAGCGGGTGCGGCGGGAGCTCGACAAGCTGCCGCCGGAACAGCGTCAGGTGTTGGAGATGGCCTTTTACGAAGGCCTCTCCCAGAGCGAGATCGCGGCGCGCGCCGACCTCCCCCTGGGGACGGTCAAGACGCGCACCCTCCTCGCCATGAAGAAACTGAGAGGCGCCCTGCGCGACGAGATCAGGCAATTGCTGTGAACCAGGAACCGCACCCCGAAGACCAGGCCATTCTGGCCGTTCTCGACGCGCTGGACCGCGCTCCCGGCGAGGGTCCGGGTCCGCGCGGGGACGAGACCGCCGAGACCCTGGCGCGCCTCTACACCGAGGTGCTGGGCCTGATCCCCGCGGAGCTCGACCCCGTGGAGCCGGCCCCGGCCGTCAAGGACCGCCTGATGGCGATCGTCCGCGGCGAAGAGCCCCGGGCCGCCACCCCGGTCCCCGTCGCCGCTCCGGCCCCGGTTCCGCTGCCGCCGCCCCGGCCTTCCGGAGAGGTGCGGGTGCCGGCTCCGGTCACGCCCATCCCGCAGCCGCGGCGCCCGGCCGTCCGGCCGAGCCGCTGGCCCCTGGCGCTCGCCGCGACCCTGGCCCTCCTCTTCCTGGGCCTCTCCATCTGGCTCTACACCGGGCTCGTCCAGCAGGAGGAGACGATCGCGCGCCTGACGCGGGAGATGGAGACGCAGAAGCGGCGGGCGGACCAGGCTGCGGCGGACATGGAGCAGGCCCGCGCCCGCATGGCCCTGATGCGTGAGCACTTCTCCGTGGTGACCTCCCCGGCCGTCCAGGTGAGCCCCATGCGCCCCATGGGGGAGCCGCCCGCCCAGCCGAACGCCCGCGGCATGCTCTTCGTGGCGGCCGACCACCAGCACTGGTATCTGTCCCTCGAAGGGTTGCAGCCTGCCGGCGGCAACCGCGTCTACATGCTCTGGTTCGAGGCCGACCAGGGCGTCGTCCCCGCCGGCTCCTTCACTGCCGAGCCCGGCGCCCCGATCGAGCTCTCCTCGAAAGAGATGCCCGCCGGCACCAAGGGCGTCATGGTCACCCTGGAGAGCAATCCCCAGGCGGCTGCCCCCTCGGGGCCGGAGGTTTTACGGGCGGCCGGGGCGTTCCAGATCATCTAGCTACTTCGGAGGCTTTGCCGGCCGCATCTCCACCAGACTCGGCAGCGCGTTCGCCGGGTAGCGGAGCAGGTGCAGAATCATCGCCGCGATGTCCTCGGGCTTGAGCATCCAGCTCCGGTCCTCCTTCGGGTCCCGGCGGTGGCTGAAGCCGGTGTCGACGCTCCCGGGCAGGATCGCCGCCACACGCACGCCGTGGGGGCGCAGGTCGAGCATGGCTGCCTCCGAGAGGCCGATCAGCCCGAACTTGCTCGCGTTGTAGGCTCCGCCACCCGCGAAGGGGTTTTTGCCCGCGAGCGAGGAGATGTTGAAGATCCAGCCCGATCCCTGGGCTTTCATCACCGGGGCGACCGCGCACAGGAAGTAGAAGCAGCCCGAGAGGTTGGTCTCGATCACCTCCCGCCACCGCTCGCCCGTCAGCTCGTCCACGGGGGCGAAGACGCCCAGGCCGGCGTTGTTCACCAGGCAGTCGATCCGCCCCTCCTCCTTGTGGACCCGCTCCACGAAGGCGTCGACCTCCTCCTGCTTGCGGACGTCCACCGCCTGGCCGGAGACGGACCCACGGCCGGACAGCTCCTGCTCCGCCTCCTCGACCGATTTCTGGCTCCGGCTGCAGAAGCGGACCCGCCACCCTTCTTCGAGGAGCGCCTCCACGACCCCCCTCCCGATCCCGCGGCTCCCCCCGGTGACGATCGCGACCAACCCGTTGTTCTCCATGCTCCGTCCTCCTTCCCGGGCAACTGTATCAATCGGGAGCCGGCCGGAATGGCGACATGGATTTCCGTTGTTCTAGGGGGATGAAAGGAGATGGGTACGCCCCATGCTATTCGACCCTGTCTACTTACTGTTCATCGGTCCGGCCCTGCTGCTGTCCCTCTGGGCGAGCTTCCGGACCAAATCGGCGTTCAACAAATACCAGCGCGTCCGCACGGTGCGCGGTCTGACCGGGGCCCAGGCGGCGCAGGTTCTGCTCGACCGGGCCGGGATTCACGACGTCAAGATCGTGCCGACGCATGGCACGCTGACCGACCACTACAACCCGGTGACCAAGACGCTCGCGCTGTCCGAGCCGGTCTATGGGTCCAATTCCGTGGCCGCGGTGGGCGTCGCCTGCCATGAGGCGGGGCACGCGATCCAGCACGCGCGGGCCTACAGGCCGCTGTGGCTGCGCTCCGCCCTGGTGCCCACGGCCAACATCGGCTCGTCGCTCGGCTACCTGGTGATGCTCGGCGGGCTGATCTTCTCTTCGGCCAACATGGTCCTGGTCGGCGCCGTGCTGTTCTCGGCGGTGCTGCTCTTCCAGGTCATCACCCTGCCGGTCGAGTTCGACGCCTCGGCGCGGGCCAAGCGGCTCGCCTTCGAGAACGGGATTGTGCTGGAGCAGGAGCGCGTGGGGATGAGCAAGGTGCTGAACGCCGCGGCTCTGACCTACGTGGCCGCGGCGATCTCGACGCTGATGACGCTGCTCTACTTCCTCGTCCGCTCGGGCCTGCTGGGCGGCCGGCGGGACTAACCACGGTCTCTACTCGGCCGGGTGGCCGAGGACTCCGAAGATCTCTTCCTTCCTCTTTTCGAGCTCCGGGCCGGTCTTCGCCTCCATCACGAGGCGGAGATACGGCTCGGTGTTCGAGGGGCGGACGTTGGCCCACCAGTCC
>DATEIO010000395.1:0-9047 GCA_035278895.1 Thermoanaerobaculia bacterium
TCCGAGCTCATGATCCGCTTCTACAAACACCTCCGTGCCGGCTTGCCCAAGGACGAAGCTCTGCGGCAGGCCCAGATCGAGTTGATCCGTGGTCCCATCGAAGTCATTGATGAGGAAGGCGAGAAGATCCTGATGGACGCGTCGGCCCCGTACTACTGGGCCGGGTTCCAGCTCTACGGTGACTGGCAATAAGCAGGTCACAGTTCAAGTTGCCCGCCCCGCCTTCCGAAGGAGACCACGAGCCGTAAGCCGGGGCGGCGAGAGCGTCTCCCCGGCTCCACTCATCCCATTCCGCACATCTCTCGGAGGGAGCCCTGGAGGGGCGGCATTTGAATAGCCCGGCGCGTGAGCGCATCCTCTTATACACATCTTCTGCGCCGTGAATCCGGGAAATTCGAGCGAAACCTCCTTCAGCAAGATCCCCAATGTAGAGACGCCCCGTGGGGCGTCTCCGAGGCGGCGAAATCCTCCCGAAAACAATGACGTGCCGCGGAGTCTCTCGTCCGTCCAGGCCGTTCTCTCCGATCCGGAGACGCCCCACGGGGCGTCTCTACATTGGGAGGCGCTCCGATCGCTGTGACTTATGTATAAGAGGGTGCGCGTGAGCGCCGGGACACGCGCCCCCCCATATTTCAAAGCCCCGACGGGGCGACACTCTACGTCAGCGTTGGGTGTCGCCCTCTCCGAGGGCTGTTTTTCCTTTGACGATCCTTACCCGGCGCTCACGCGCCGGGCTATTCAAATGTCGCCCTTTGGGCTGGCTTCGTCGAGATGTGTGGAATGAGATGGCTCCACGACCGGCTGACTCCCCTACTCCAACGCCACGAACAGCGACCGCCGCACCTTCCCGTCCACGCTCCGGCTCCGGTGACCCCGGCCGGTCGTGTCCTCGACCAGGATCACCTCCCCGCCCCGGAAGCGGCGCTTTTCGCCGTCGCTCGTTTCGATCTCGATCTCGCCATCTAAAAGGACGACGTACTGCTTCCGGGGTGCATGGTGCCAGTCGAAGTCGTAGTCGCCGCCCGTTTCGCGGAAGATGACTCCCGTGGCGGGGACGGTTTCCGAGAGGCGGCCGATCTCTCCGGAATCGGTGAGGGGAATCTCTACCTCTCCGAAGTGAGACTCCCCGTCCGGACCGGCAAAGACCCGGGTCACCTTCATCGCGTGCCCTCCCGGGGCGCCAGCTCCTCCATCACCCGCCGCACGAACTCCAGCTCATCCTCATTCACCGTATGCCCCATCGCCGGGTAGATCCGCTTGGTGACGTCTCCACCTATTTCCTGGAGCACCTCCGCCGTCTCTTCCACCCTCGCGAGGGGAATGTGCGGGTCCCGGTCGCTGCAGCCTAGGAAGACCGGGGTTCCGTTGAGCGAGCCGGCGTAGTCCCGGGGGGTGCCCGGCGGGCCGATGAGCCCGCCGGAGAGACCGATGATGCCGCCGTAGCGCCTGGCGTTCCGGGCCGCGAACTCGAGCGAGAGGCAGGCGCCCTGGGAGAACCCCAGGAGGATCGTGCGCTCCGGGGGGATGCCTTCCTTTTCGAGCTGCGCCAGGATCTCGCCGATCCGCGCCAGGCCGGACGAGAGGCCCGGCTCGTTCTGCGGCATGGGCGCCAGGAAGCTGTACGGATACCAGGAGTATCCCGCCGCCTGGGGCGCCCGGTACGCGAAATCGGGCCGCCCGAGCTCGGCCGAGAGGCTCAGGATGTCCTCCGCCGGGGCGCCCCGGCCGTGCACCATCACCATGGCGCCGGCCGCGTCCGCAGCCGGCCGGCCCATGGACAGAATCCGCTCCTTCTGATGAGGCCCCGTCATGCCACACCTCCCGTGGTTTCAGCCACCGTCCGCACCTCGACCGGGGGCAGGACCGACTCGATACGCTGGCGCTCCGGCTCCAGCCAGGGCGGCAGCTTCAGGCCGCTGCCCAGCGCCTCGACCGGCTCGTCCCACGTGAAGCCCGGCGGATCGGTCGCGATCTCGAAGAGCACGCCGCCCGGCTCGCGGAAGTAGATCGACCGGAAGTACTGCCGGTCGAGGATCGGCGTCACGTAGAGACCTTCCTCCGCAATCGTCTGCCGCCAGGACTCCTGCACCTGTTCGTCCGCCACCCGCCAGGCCACGTGATGCACCGTGCCCGCCGAGATGCGCCCGCGCTCCGCGGCCGGCGAGGCCACCACGTCCACCCGCGTGCCCGGACCGCCCGCTCCCACCTCGAAGCGGAAGCGGCTACTCGCCTGGGCCACGGGGCGGAACCCCAGAGTCCCGGTGAGAAGCTCGGAAGTGATCTCCGGGTTCCACTCGGTGAGCGTCGTCCCCTCGAAGCCGCGGACCGCGTGCTCGGCCGGAACCGGTCCGGTCTCCCAGGGCGCCCGCGGGTCCCCGGCCCGGGCCACCAGCTCGAGCTGGAGACCGTCCGGATCGAAGAGCGTCATCACCTCTTCGTCGAAACGCTCCCGGGGGGACTCGAAGAGCACGCCGTGGCGCTCCAGCCGCTCGGTCCAGTAGCCGAGCGATCCCTCGGGGACCGAAAACGACGTGACCGTCGCCTGACCCGCCCCGCGCGTACCCCGCCGGGCCATGGGCCAGGGGAAGAAGGTCATGATCGTCCCCGGATTGCCGGTCTCATCCCCATAGTAGAAATGATAGGTCCCCGGGTCGTCGAAGTTCACCGTCTTCTTCACCAGCCGGAGGCCCAGCACCCCCGTATAGAAATCGACGTTCGCCTGGGGATCACTCGCCAGCGCGGTCACGTGATGGATGCCTTCGATCGGCTTTGTCATGGGTCTGCCCGCCTTTCTGTTCGTGGTGCAACGATGTCCGTTGAAACAGGTATTTGTCCAAAAAATTTTCAGGTCCTGTCCCGGGCTTCGCCGAGAAGCGTGACCAGGGTCTTCAGCTTCTCCGCTCCCAGGGGGCCCAGCAGTTGCCGCAGGGTGCGGTCCACCGGCTCGTCCAGCGAGGCGAGGAGCGCGACACCCTTCTCCGTGATGCGCGCCCGCACCACCCGGCGGTCCTGCGCATCGCGGAGCCGGGCGACCAGGCCGTTCGTCTCCAGCCGGTCGAGGAGCCGCGTCACGTCCGGCCCCGGGGAGACCAGGCGCTCGCCGATCTCGCCGCAGGTCAGGGCGTCGGGCTCGGCGCCGCGGAGAATCCGCAGGGTGTTGTACTGCGCCGGCGTCAGGTCGTGCTCCTTGAGCTCCCGCCCGAGGGCCTGAAGCAGCAGGCTCGCCGTCCTTTGCAGTCCGAGAAAAGCCTCTTCTTCGAGACTGGGGAACGGCTTCGTCTGGTGAATCTCCACGTCGAGTCGGCTCATCGTCCTGAATCCGAACCAGGGATCCTGTCCCGGTTCGTTCGTTGCAACAGAGATCGTTGGACGGATATTCCCGTGGATGGCACCATTCCGTGGCGCATCTTCTAAAATGGGGACAGACACCGGATGGGAAAGGGGAACGCCATGTTCAAAGAGTTCAAGGAGTTCGCGGTCCGTGGCAACGTGATCGACCTCGCGGTGGGCGTCATCATCGGTGCAGCCTTCGGCAAGATCGTCACTTCCCTGGTGGAGGACGTCCTCATGCCGCCTTTGGGGATGCTGATCGGCCGGGTGGACTTCACCAACCTCTTCATCGACCTGTCGGGAGGGGGTTACCACAGTCTGGAGCAGGCGAAGGAGGCCGGCGCCCCCACGATCAACTACGGCCTCTTCTTGAACAACGTCCTGAGCTTCCTCCTCGTCGCCTTCGCCGTCTTCCTCATCGTCCGCTGGATCAACCGCCTGCGCCGCCAGGAGACGCCGGAAGCACCCGTCGCCAAGGAGTGTCCCTACTGCCGCTCCACGATTCCGGTGAAGGCGACCCGGTGCCCCAACTGCACCTCCCAACTCGCGGAGGCGGGGGCTTCGGCGTAGAGGCGGCTGAGCCGCCCCGCGAGGCGAGAGCACCGCCCCGGGAGGCGAGAACACCGCCTCACCAGGCGGGAGCGCCGCCTCGCGAGGCGAGAGCGCCGCCTCATGAGGCAAGAGCACCGCCTCACGGGGCGAGAGCACCGCCTCACGAGGCGGGAATGCCGCCCCACGGGGCGAGAGCGCCGCCCCACGAGGCGAGAGCACCGCCCCGAGAGGCGATAGGATGTGAGTAGAGCTTGGCCTATTTTCAGGAGGGTTCCGTCTTGAGCCATTCCACCGCGCGTGACGGCAGCCGCCCCGTGGTTCTCAGCGATCGCCAGGGATTCGACCGCCGCTGGTTCGCGCCTGGCCTCCAAGCGGTGTACGTCCCCACACATCCGGACCAGGTGGCGGACTGTCTGACGGCCGCCATCAAGACCTACGGCCGAGACGTGAAGGTCACCTCGGGCCGGCACTGCTATGAGAGCTTCGTCTACAACGGCAGCACCCGGGCCATCCTCGACATGTCCGCGTTGAGCCAGGTTGGGTTCGATCCGGCGCGCAACGCCTTCTTCGTCGATGCCGGATGTGAAAACTGGACCGTGTATCGCACGCTGTTGAACGGGTTCAACAAGACCCTGCCCGCCGGGAGCTGCTATTCGGTGGGAGCGGGCGGTCACATCACTGGCGGCGGGTATGGATTGTTGTCGCGGCTGCACGGCTTGACCGTGGATCACCTGAGCGCCGTGGACATCGTGACCTGGGACGCTGGGGCTGGACGGGCGCAATTGCATCACGTATCCGCCGAGAGCGCGACGAGCGACGAGCGAGACCTGTTCTGGGCCTTGTGCGGTGCCGGGTGCGGCAACTTCGGCGTGATCGTGCGTTACTACTTCGCCCAATTGCCCGACGCGCCGGATCACGCCACGCTCTGGACGCTGGCCTGGAACTGGTCCGATCTCGACCCGAGCCGCTTCGCCGCGCTGCTGGCCACCTACGCCGACTTTGTCGTGGAGATGCCCGAGACCGACTTCAGCCTCCTGAAATTGAACCACGTCTCGAACGGGCAGATCGGCCTGATCGTGCAGATGGCGTCCGCCCCCGGTGTTGGATATCGCGAACATCGGGAGCGCGCGGAGAGGAGCGTGGAGCACGCCAGGAGCCGTTTCAGTGAAGTCGCCCCGAGCGCGCCGCTCGCGAAGCCGCTCGGCGGGCACCCCGGCTACATGACGACCCTGCCGGCCAGCGACGCGGCGCAGCACGTCACCTACCTCGAGGCGCTGCAGACGCTGAACGGCTCCGGGCCGAACCAATTCGGCAAATATAAGTCGGCCTACATGAAGAAGCCCTTCCCGGCCGATCAGGTGGAGGCCATCTACAAGTGGTTGAACACCACGCCGCCCGGCCTTCCTCCTGGCGACATGAGCCAATCCCTGCTGCAGGTGGACAGCTACGGCGGCGCGATCAACCGGCGGACCCCCGAGTCGACGGCCGTGCCGCAGCGCAGCTCCATCCTGAAGCTCCAGTACCAGACCTACTGGTTGAACGCCTCGGAACCGGGCCACGGTCATCTGCCGCCCTACGCGGCTCAAGCCGAGGCGCACCTGCAATGGATCAACGACTTCTACCGTGAAGTCTATGCCGAGTACGGCGGCACCCCCGACCCGGCCAAGGACAGCACCGGCACGGTCGATGGCGCCTACTACAACTATCCCGACACGGTGCTGGGCAGCCACGAGCGCGGCGACGTCGATCAAGCGCTCTGGCTGTATTTCCTGGACAACTTCCGGCGGAATCCGCGCAATCTGGTCAAGGTCAAACAGCGGTGGGATCCGGACGACCTTTTCCATCACGCGCAATCGATTCCGGTGCGGTGAGCGCGCGGCCTATCCTTTACACAGAGAGATCGGCCGACTGTGGCGGGAACGATCCGAACTATGCAGGAATGTTCCTTACATGGTCATTCCAGGAACTTCCGTGACTCCGCAATCAACGATTATCTGCTATGCTCATCGACATAGAAGGAGGAGTCACAAATGCGAAGACTTTTCACCCTCTCCGCGCTTCTAGCCGTCCTCGCCGTGGCCCTGTTTATCGGGTCACCCCCGCCGCTCTTCGCCACGACGTGCACCACGACCTGCTCTGTCGCCACCCTGAGTTGCACCCCCGTGAGCTCCTGCACGAGCGTGCCTGCAAGCTCCATCACTTGCGACGGCTCCACGACCGCATGTAGCACCGCCGACGCTTGGTGTGCCTGCCGTGCGCAGTGCCCCGACTGCGCCTTCTGTTCGGATCCGTTCGAATGCAGGATGTGCAACAGGGAGCGGACGCAGTGCCTCGACGAATGCGGCACGAAGCCCGCCTTTGTCTCCCATTGCTGAGCTTTTGAGGGGCCGAGGAGACAGAAACACCAGAACGCCGGGGCGACCCTTTGTGGCCGCCCCGGCGTTTTTGCGCAATGCAACCTTAGCTCCGCTCTGCCGTACACCTTCCTGAGCTTTCCAGGCGCCAGAACGCCACAAAACGTTGAGCCATGTTTCAGGGCACGCGCGGAACGCCGGCGTGCCGGAGGAATCCGCTCATGCTGAGACGAACCGCTCTCCTGGTCCCGGTCCTCGCTCTCCGGCTCGCTTCCGCCGGTTGGGCCGCGGCGGCTCCCACCCCCCCTTCTTCCGAGCCGCTGCTCGGCTTCAGCGCCGAACGCGCGAAGGAGCAGCGGGAGCTCGAAGCCCGCTTTGACGCCTCCCTGCGAGCTTCCGACCTGCAGGACTGGATGAAGCGCATGACCTCCCGTCCCATTCACGTGGGCTCGCCCCAGGTCAAGGCCAACGCCGAATTCATGGCGGACCTCTTCCACTCGTGGGGATTCCAGACGCGGATCGAGGAGTTCAAGGTGCTCTTCCCCACCCCCAAGGTCCGCGTCCTGGAGATGGTGGGGCCTACCCGCTACCAGGCGAAGCTCGCGGAGCCGCCAATCCCCGAGGACGCGACCTCCGGCCAGACGGCCGAGCAGCTCCCCATCTACAACGCCTATTCGACGGACGGCGACGTCACCGGCGACCTGGTCTACGTCAACTTCGGAGTCCCCCAGGACTACGAGGAGCTCGAGCGGCGCGGCATCGACGTCAAGGGCAAGATCGTCATCGCCCGGTACTGGGGCTCGTGGCGTGGCATCAAGCCCAAGGTGGCCGCCGAGCACGGCGCCATCGGCTGCATCATCTACTCCGATCCTCACGAGGACGGCTACTTTCAAGGCGACGTCTACCCCAAGGGCGGCTGGCGCGGCGAGTGGAGCGCCCAGCGCGGGGGCGTGGGGGACATGCCCACCTACCCGGGCGACCCCCTGACTCCCGGCGTGGGGGCGACCGGGAACGCCAAGCGGCTGGACTTCAAGGACGCAGCCACGATCACCAAAATCCCCGTGCTCCCCATCTCCTACGGCGACGCCCTGCCTCTGCTCAAGGCCTTGGGAGGCCCCATGGCTCCGAACGAATGGAAAGGCTCACTCCCCATCCCTTACCGGCTCGGCCCGGGTCCGGCCAAGGTCCACCTCAAGCTGGAATTCGACTGGAAGATGGAGACCATCTACGACGTCATCGCCGTGATGCCGGGCTCCGAGCGGCCGGATCAGTGGATCCTCCGCGGCAACCACCACGACGGCTGGGTCTTTGGTGCCGCCGACCCCATCAGCGGCATGGTCTCCGTGCTCGCCGAGGCCCGCGCCGTGGGCGAGTTGGCGAAGACGGGCTGGCGGCCCAAGCGCACCCTTGTCTACGCCGGCTGGGACGGTGAGGAGCCCGGCCTCCTCGGCTCCACCGAGTGGGCCGAGACCCACGCCGACGAGCTGCGCGAGAAGGCCGTCGCCTACATCAACTCCGACGGCAACTCCCGCGGCTATCTCGGGGCCGGCGGCTCCCACACCCTGGAGACCTTCGTCAACCAGATCGCCCGCGACGTCATCGATCCCGAAAAGGGCATCTCCGTGGGCGAGCGCGCCATGGCTGCCACCGAGCTCGTCTTCGGGGATACGCCGGATGCCCTCCAGGAGATCCGGGACACCAGGACCTTCCGCCTCTATCCTCTGGGTTCCGGCTCCGACTGGACGCCGTTCCTCCAGCACCTGGGCATCGCCGCGCTCGACATCGCCTACAGCGGCGAGGAGCAGTACGGCCAGTACCACTCGATCTACGACTCGTTCGACCACTACGTGCGCTTCATGGACCCCGGGTTCCAATACGGCGTAACGCTCGCCAAGACCAATGGCCGCGCCGTGCTGCGGCTCGCCAACGCGGACGTTCTCCCCTTCGAGTTCGAGCGCTCGGCGGCCACCATCGCCCGCTACGTGGACGAGGTCATGAAGATGCCGGACGACCTGCGCAAGGAGACCGAGGAGAGAAACCGCCGCCTGGACGACAAGCTCTACGAGGCCGTGGACGACCCCACCCAGACCTGGGTGGCGCCGAAGCGCCTCGGCGACGTGCCGTACCTGAGCTTCGCCCCGCTCCAGAATGCCGTGGCGGCCCTGAAGAAGAGCGCCGCGGGCTATGCCAAGGCCTGGGCCACGGCGGACGGCAAGATGCCGCCGCTCGACGTCCAGAAGCGGCTCGATCAGATTCTCATGAAGACCGAGCGCGCCCTGACCCGCAAGGAGGGCCTGCCGCGCCGCCCCTGGTTCACCCACCAGATGTACGTGCCAGGCTTCTACACCGGCTACGGCGTCAAGACCCTGCCCGGCGTCCGCGAGGCCCTGGAGCAGCGCAACTGGCAAGAGGCCTCGGAGCAGATCGGCTTCGCCGCCGCGACGATCGAAGGCTTCGCCCGGGAGATCGACCGGGCCACGGCGGTGTTGGGGACTCGGTAGCGGAGGGCCTCAGCAAAGCGTGCCTTGCTGGGAGCGCCGGCATCTTGCCGGCAACTTACTTTGCTTTTTTGGGTTAGAAGGCCGGCAGGATGCCGGCGCTCCCAGCGAGGTATCCCAGGGCGGAACTTGTTCCGGGGTGCCGGTCCTATCTCCTCGCCGCCTCGCCGTGACCGCCTTGTCCCGTTCCTCTTGAGACCTGCACCTTCTCTTACGGAAGCCACGGCAATGGATTGCCGTGCACGGAACCGGTCTTCCAGATTCGAAAGCGGAAAGGAGAATGAGGTGAAGAGAAAGTCATTGCTTCTGATTG
>DATEIO010000396.1:0-2812 GCA_035278895.1 Thermoanaerobaculia bacterium
CCCGAACAGCGATCTCGACGTGGCGGTGCTGCCGGAGACGCAGGAACCCCGGGCGCGCTGGCGCCTCCAGACGGGGGTCGCCGCGGCGTTGGCGGATCTCGCACCGGAGGGGCGCGTCGACGTCGTCTTCCTCGACGAGGCGCCCGTCACCCTGCGGCAGAGCGTCATGGAGCACGGCCGCGTTCTGATCAACCGGGACCCGGAAGCCTGGAAGGAGCTCAGGATCCGGACCATGCGGGAGTACGGGGACAGCGAGTGGGCGCGGGAGCTTTACCGGAAGGCTCAGAAGCGCCGCCTGGAGAGGAGGGAGCCCAGTGGTCGATCGCCGAAAGCTCTCGAGTCGCTTAGACGCTCTGGAAGGCTATCTCCTTGAGCTGCGCTCCTTCCGGAGCGTCAGCCGCGAGGAGTTCCTGAAGAACCCGTCGCTTCATCATCTGGCGGAGCGCTATCTCCACCTGGCCTGCGAGTGCGTGCTCGACATCGCCCAGCACGTCATCGCTGACGAGGGGTATCGCCAGGCTTCGGTGTACCGGGATGCAATGGCCGTCCTCGAGGAGGAAGGTCTGCTGGAGCCCGGGCTTGCCGAACGGATGAAGAGCTGGGTGGGATTTCGCAACATTCTCGTCCACCTCTACCTGGAGATCGACCACGGCCGGGTCTACGAAGCGATCCAGCACGACCTTGGCGATCTCGAAGAGTTCGCGGCCGCGATGAGCCGTTTCCTCTGATCTGACCTCTTTTCCCACCCCGCTCCACCCCGTGGGGTGGCATCCCTCCGGGTGGTCTCTTCTTCTCCGGATTTCCCTAGCATCCGGATAGAACGAGGCAGGAGGACCCGGAGATGGCTGAGAGACGCAAGATCACGGTGGACGGCAACGAGGCGACGGCTTCGGTGGCCTATCGCAGCAACGAGGTGATCGCGATCTATCCGATCACGCCGTCGTCAGCCATGGGCGAGCTGGCGGACGCCTGGGCGGTCGAGAAGAAGCCCAACCTGTGGAACACCGTTCCCCAGGTGATCGAGATGCAGTCGGAAGGAGGCGCGGCCGGCGCGGTCCACGGCGCGCTTCAGGCAGGCGCGCTCGCCACCACCTTCACGGCATCCCAGGGGCTCCTCCTGATGATCCCCAACATGTACAAGATCGCGGGCGAGCTCACCCCGTTCGTGATGCACGTGGCGGCGCGCACGATCGCCACCCACGCCCTGTCGATCTTCGGCGACCACTCGGACGTGATGGCTTGCCGCCAGACGGGCTTCGCGCTCCTCGCCTCGGGCTCCGTCCAGGAAGCGCAGGACTTCGCGGCCATCGCCCAGGCGGCGACGCTCGCCTCCCGCATCCCCTTCCTCCATTTCTTCGACGGCTTCAGGACCTCCCACGAACTCGCGAAGATCGAGGAACTGACGGACGACGACCTCCGGGCCCTGCTGGACGACGAGCTGATCCGCGCCCACCGCGAGCGGGGGCTCAATCCGGACCACCCGGTCGTGCGCGGCACGGCCCAGAATCCCGACACCTTCTTCCAGGCCCGCGAGGCCGCGAACCGCTGGTACGAAGCCTGCCCCGGGATCGTCCAGGCGGCCATGGACCGCTTCGCCCAGTTGACCGGCCGGCGCTACAACCTCTTCGACTATACGGGCCACCCCGAGGCCGAGCGGGTCGTCGTGCTCCTGGGCTCGGGTGCCGAGACGGTGGAGGAGACGGTTGACTGGCTGATCTCGCGCGGAGAGAAGGTCGGCGTGCTCCGGGTGCGGCTCTTCCACCCGTTCTCGATCCCCGACTTCATCGCGGCCCTGCCGCCTTCCGTGCGGACGATCGGCGTCCTCGACCGGACCAAGGAGCCGGGCGCCGTGGGCGATCCTCTCTACCTGGAGGTCGTGACGGCGCTGCGCGAAGCGAAAGACGGCGGCCTCACGAGCTTCGCCCCCGAGCCCCGGGTGATCGCCGGCCGCTATGGCCTGTCCTCCAAGGAATTCAACCCGGCGATGGTCAAGGCCGTGTTCGACGAGCTTGGGAAGGACCGGCCGAAGAACCACTTCACCGTGGGGATCGTGGACGACGTCACCCACACGTCGCTCCCGTGGGATGCGGCGCTCGACATCGAGCCGGACGACGTGGTGCGCGCCCTCTTCTATGGACTGGGAGCGGACGGCACGGTGGGGGCCAACAAGAACTCGATCAAGATCATCGGCGAGGAGACGGACGGCTTCGCCCAGGGCTACTTCGTCTACGACTCGAAGAAGTCCGGCGCGGTCACCGTCTCCCACCTGCGCTTCGGGCCGCGGCCGATCCGCTCGACTTATCTGATCCGCCGGGCGGGCTTCGTGGCCTGCCACCAGTTCGACTTCCTCGACAAGCTCGACATGCTGGAGGCGGCGGTGCCCGGTGCGGTCTTCCTGCTCAATTCGCCCTATGGCCCCGAAAAGGTCTGGGACCACCTGCCCCGCGAGGTCCAGGAGCAGATCGTGGAGAAGGGGATCCGCCTCTTCGTGATCGACGCCTATGGCGTGGCCCGAAGCGCCGGCATGGGCGGGCGGATCAACACGATCATGCAGACCTGCTTCTTCGCCATCTCGGGCGTGCTCCCGCGCGAGGAGGCGATCGCGAAGATCAAGGAGGCGGTCGAGAAGACCTACGGCAAGCGCGGCCCCGAGGTGGTGCAGAGGAACTTCGCCGTGGTCGACGCGTCGCTCGCCCACCTCTATGAAGTGAACGTGCCCGCGGCGGTCTCGGCCACCCGCCACCGCCCGCCGGTCGTCTCCAGCGAGGCGCCGGACTTCGTCCAGAAGGTCACGTCCGTGATGATGGCCGGC
>DATEIO010000397.1:0-16575 GCA_035278895.1 Thermoanaerobaculia bacterium
CGCGCACGACTTGCATGTGTTAAGCACGCCGCCAGCGTTCATTCTGAGCCAGGATCAAACTCTCCAGTTTAGATCCTACCCGCACGAGACCCGGCTAAAGGCTCGCACGGCTTTGTTTCGGAATCAGCTCCGGCTCCAACATCGAACCACGGGGGTGGCCGACGCAAGCCCAGAGCTTGGCCGCTGACTCTTCTTCTTCCTCTATCCAGTTTTCAAAGAACCGACGTCTTTTTGGAGACGCGTGATCCAAACAAGCGTTTGCCGCCGCGTTATTCCCCGCGGCGCGCTCTCGGCTTGCCTGGCTCGGGATTCAATCTGATGGACCCGCTAGGGGTCACCAGGGATTGGGGAGCTTACTGCCCCTGATCTCTCTTGTCAACCCCTTCGGCCGCCTTTTTATTCCAGCCTTGCCGGCCGGCCCTCAGCGCCGAAGGGAAGCGGAAGATACCGAAGCGTCACTCCGGTGTCAACCCCCTTTTTCAACTTCGTTTCAAAGTCCCCCGCTCTCCCGCTCGCAGAGAGGTATAACCCACGGCACGGGCGGTTCATTCCCGCCAGGCGCGCGAAGGAGTACGGAAGGCACCTTCTCCATTGTGGGATTCTCCACAGGTTACGAAAGGAGACTTATCTTGAACCGCGCAAGAAACTTCCTCCGCAGCCGCCTGAATCTTCTTGTGGTGCTCCTCGTCGCCCTCATAGCGTCCCTGACTGCCCTCCCCCAACCTTCTGCGATAGCTGCCTGCCCCGATGCCGCGAGGGTCAACTACTACAGCGACGCTACCCATACGACCCTGGTCGGAACATGCTGGCACAACTGCTGCGAGCTCTGGACTTGTACTGGACAGATCACCGACTTCTACACGGTCCGCAAACGGGTGTGCGACTTCAGCTAGATCGAACCGTCTGAGCGAGCGGAGAGGTCGCCCAAGAAGACGAGCCGCCGCCCTTCGATCTTCCAGGGCTCGGTGAGCAAACGGCGGAGCGCTTCGGCATAGGCCTGGTGCTCCTGCTCGAGAATGCGCCGGGAAAGCGACGCCTCCGTGTCCCCGTCCAGCACCGGGACGCTCCGCTGGACGACGATGGGACCGCTGTCCAATCCCTCGTCCACGAGGTGGACGGTGCAGCCGGAGACTTTGACTCCGTGGGCGAGGGCCTGGGCCTGGGCGTCGAGCCCGGGGAAGGCGGGGAGGAGGCTCGGGTGAATGTTCACCATCCGCCGGGAGAAGGCGGCGACGAAGCCCGGGGAGAGCAGGCGCATGTAGCCGGCGAGGCAGACCCACTCGACCCCGGCTTCGCGGAGCGCCGCGATAGCCTTCTCTTCGTGCGCCTGCCGCGAGGGCTCTTCCTTGTGGGGGATGGCTACGGCCGGCAGCCCCAGCTCGCGCGCCTTGGCGATCCCCGGGGCGTCCGCCACGTTCGAGAGGACGAGGACGATCCGCGCCGGCACTTCGCCCCGCTCAATCGCGGCGTGGAGGGCGAGGAAGTTGCTCCCCCGGCCGGAGAGGAGGATGCCGATAGGCGTCGCGCTCATTCGGCGGGCCGCTGCTCGAGGTCGTAGGCCACGCCCGAGCCTCCCGGCTGGACGGTGCCGATCAGGGAGCTCTTCTGCCCCACGGAGCGCAGGAGAGAGAGGACCTCGGCGAGCCCCGAGGGCGCGACGGCCAGGACCATGCCGATCCCCATGTTGAAGACGCGGAACATCTCTTCGGCGTCCACCTCGCCCTCTTCCTGGAGGAAGTGGAAGAGGTCGGGGATGGGCCAGCTCCCCACCCGGATCAGGGCGTGGGTCCCCTTGGGAAGGATGCGGGGGAGGTTGTCCGTGAGCCCGCCGCCCGTGATGTGGGCCATGCCGTGGAGGGCCGAATGGCCGAGGAGGGGCTCGATCGG
Source organism: Thermoanaerobaculia bacterium (assembly GCA_035278895.1). GTDB lineage: Bacteria > Acidobacteriota > Thermoanaerobaculia > Multivoradales > UBA5704 > DATARR01. The sequence continues at coordinate 1,888 of DATEIO010000397.1, forward strand.
TTTCAGGTAGGAGAGGTGGGGCGTCAGGAGGACCTCGCCCACGGTCTTTTTCTTCCTCTCCCAGGGCGCCTTGCTGTCCACTCCGAGCCCGCGCTTGTCGAAGAGGATCTTCCTTGCGAGCGAGTAGCCGTTGGTATGGAGCCCCGAGGAGGGGAGCCCCACGAGCACGTCGCCGGTCGCGACCCTGGAGCCGTCGAGCACTTTCGGCCGGTCGACGATCCCCACGATGAAGCCGACGAGCTCGTAGTCGCCGGGCTGGTAGAAGCCGGGCATCTCGGCCGTCTCGCCGCCCAGGAGGGCGCAGCCGTTCTCCCGGCAGCCGTCGGCCACGCCGGAGACGAGCTCGACCATCTTTTCGGGCTCGAGCACGCCCGCGCCCAGATAGTCCATGAAGAAGAGCGGGCGCGCCCCCTGGACGAGGATGTCGTTGACGCAGTGGTTGACGAGGTCCCGCCCCACGGAGGAGTAGTCGCCGGCCATGCGGGCGACGACGAGCTTGGTCCCCACGCCGTCGGCCGAGGCCACGAGCACGGGCTCGGTCATCCCAGCGAGGTCGGGCCGGAACAGGCCGCCGAAGCTGCCGATCTCGGTCAGCACCCCCGGGGTGAAGGTGGACTTCGCGAGCTTCTTGACGCGGGCGAGGCCCTTCTCCTGGGCGTCGATGTCGACCCCGGCGGCGGCGTAGGCGGACTTGGGCTTCATGGTGCTGGACTATATCAGCGCCCCTGCCCCCCTATGTCGCCCTATGTCGCAGACTGCCGGACACTCCCCCGGCCTCTGTCCGACAGTCCCTAAAGCCCGGATTTCAGGGGATTTCCGGGCTTTTCTCCATGGCATGGAACCTGCCTTCTCCGTCCTCCGAACCGAACCCAATCAAGAAAGGGGCTCCACATGTCCAACCTGGTAACGATGGCCTTTCAGACGGTCGAGGTCACCTGGACGGAGGGGAACAAGTGGTCTTTCCAGCCGAACGCGCTGGTGGTCCGCGATCAGAACCTGACGGTGTTCGTCTACACGTTGACCCCGGAGAGCACCCCCGGAGTGACATTCGCCCCGAAGGAGCCCGTCTTGTGGGACGAGCCCTCGACGCAGCCGCCCAATCTGGGCCTGGCCCTGCTGGGCAAGTCCGCAGATCTGTACATGACCGACCTCAATACCGCGACGCGCGACAAACCGGAGGAGTCCTACCGCTTCTTTCTGCAGGTCGAGTTCGGGGGTGCGGTCTACACGTCTCCGGACCCGACGATCGTCAACACCGAGCCGCCGCATATCGACTTCAACGTCGTTGAGGAGGTCTCCGAGCGGACCACCCTGGCGGCCTAGGAGGCCCGGCGGGCGAGGAGGTCTTTCCACTCGGGGGAGGCGCGCAGGGGGTCGAACCAGGGGAAGGAGAACCACCGGGGCTCGACTCCCAGGGCCAGCGCCTTTTCTGCGTTGACCTGCGCCGAGGACAGATCTCCGACCAGGACGTAAACGAGGGAGACCTCGGACATCGCCTGGGAGTTGTTCTGGGCGAGCACGAGCACCCGCTGGACGGTCTCCACGGCCTCCCCGCGGCGGCCGAGATGGGCCAGGGCCTGCGCCTTGACGGACAGGAGCTGCCAGTTGCCGGCAGCCGGATCGCGCGCGATGAGCTCCAGCACGCGCAGGTAGAGGCCCCGGCTGGCCTCTTCCTGGCCGCTCAGAAGGAGGACGTCGGCCAGGTTCAGGGTGGCGAACGGGCTGTTCGGCTCGAGCTCCAGCACCTGCCGGAACTTCTCCTCGGCCGCAGGGAAGCGCTTCAATAGCAGGTAGGCGGTCCCCAGATTGGTGAGCTCGGCGGCCTGGGGAGAGCGCCGCACCAGGCCCTCGTAGATCTCCGCGGCGCGCTGCGGGCTGCCGTACTGGAGCTCGATCTGCGCGAGGAGCGACTCTCCCGCGTAGTAGCCGGGGAAGCGGTCGAGGAGCTGGCGAAGATGGAGGCGGGCCGCGTCGCTCTCCCCCAGCCGGTACTCCATGTCGGCCAGACGGAAGAGGAGGCCCCAGGAGGGGCGGCGCTGGACCGCCTGCCGGGTGAGGGCGAGCGCCCGCTCCGTCTCTCCCTGGCGCTCGAGCATGCGGGCGCGCAGGATGGCCACGCCGGGGTCTCCCGGCTGGAGCCGTTCCAGCTCGTCCAGGGCCTCTTCCGCCTCGGCCAGCCGCTCGGCCTTCAAAGCCACCTCGAACCGGGAGAACAGGGTGCGCGGATCGTCGGGAGCGAGCTCCCGCGCCCGGTCCAGGACCTCGAAGGCCTGCTCCAGGTCGGCCGGATCGCGCCGGGCGTGGAAGCGGTAGCGCAGGGCGTCCGCCTCGAAGATGGCGGCCTCGAGAAAGCGGGGCGAGCTGCGGCGGATCGACTCCAGCCGCGTCAGGAGGGCGTCCACCGGGATCTTGGGATCCTGCCAGGACTCGTACGCCCGGCGCAGGCGCAGGTACTCCTCGTAGTCGCGTGGGCTCACGTCCAGGCGGGAGGCGTCCTTGCGCACGCGGTGATCCTCGTAGGCCTGCTTCAGATAGCTCTCGGCCGCCTCCGCGAGCAGGTAGGGCTCCTCGACGGGCACCTCGAGGCTCTTCGTCCACAGCAGGCGGCCGTCGGCGCCGCGGACGCGGCTGAGCGACACCTGGCAGGTTCCCAGATCGCAGCTCAGCCGGCCGGTGACCACCTCGTCCGCCGCCATCGCCTTGGCCACCTGGACGGGCGAGCCGGACACGGGATCGACCTGCTCCGGAGCCAGGGCGGACACCCCTTCAAGGGACAGGAGCGCCCGCAGAAGAGCCATGCGCAGGCCGGCGGCGACCAGCTCGGCCCTCTCCCCCTCCCCTTCGGCTTCGACCTCGGGCTTGAGGACGGCCACGGTGACCGGCTCCCCCGCGGGCCGGCGGAACAGGAAGACCGCGAGGCCCACCGCAGCCACGGCGAGCGCGGCCACGAGCACGGCCCACCGCTTCCTCCGCGGGACCGCGCTCGAAAGCGAGGGCGCCGCGCTCGGGGCCGCCGTCACCGGCCGGACCGGCGGACCGCTCCCCGGCCCGTCGATCCAGGTGGCCTGCTCGTCCGAGAGCCGGGCCGCGGAGGAGGAGGTCGCCAGGTTTTCGAGGATCGCCGCCACCTCGCGGGCGGTCTGAGGACGCAGGGCGGGGTCTTTTTCGAGCAGCCGGTCGACCAGATCGGAGAGATCCGGAGGGAGGCCGGAGACAAAGTCCCAGAGCGGAGCCTGCCGGGCCGTGCAGACCCGGGTCAGGATGTCGAACGTCGAGTCCCCCTCGAACGGGGAGCGGCCGGCCAGCATCTCGTAGAGAAGCGTGCCCAGGGAGAAGAGGTCGGAGCGGGCGTCGAGCGGGAGGCCGCGGGCCTGCTCGGGAGACATGGAGCGGAAGGTCCCGACGACGACGCTGTCCTGGGTCAGGCCCGCCTCGCCCTCCAGGCGCTTGGCGAGGCCGAAGTCGAGGATCTTGGCCCGGCCGTCGGCCGTGACCATGACGTTTTCGGATTTGAGGTCGCGGTGGATGAGCCCCTTGGCGTGGGCGGAGGCGAGCCCCTCGGCGATATCCCGGCCCAGGCGGACGGCCTCGCGCACGGAGAGGGGCCCGCGGGCGAGCCGCCGCGCGAGCGGCTCTCCCTCGACGAGCTCCATGACGATCGCGTCCCCCTCCTCCGCCACCAGGATGTCGTGGATCTGGACGAGCGAGGGGTGGGAAAGACTGGCCGCGGCGCGCGCCTCGCGCCGGAAGCGCTCGCGGGCCTGGTCGCTGCCGGCGGACTCGGGTCGGATGAGCTTCAGGGCCACCCAGCGCTCGAGACGCTCGTCCCAGGCGCGGTAGACCTCGCCCATTCCCCCGGCGCCGAGCCGGCTCTCGACGCGGTAGGGGCCGATCCTTTCGAGGCGCGAGCCCATGGGTTTCTCGAGGGACGGATCTTACGGGATGCCGAGCTGCGTCATCCGGCGCTGCAGGCCGCGCTTGGAAACCTGAAGCGTTTCGGCCATCGCGTCCAGGTCCCCTCCGGCGCTCTTCCAGCACGCTTCGATCTCCTCGCGGGAGAGGTCGGCCGCCTTGCGGATTCGCGGGCTCTTCTCAATCCTATCGTAGAGCGAGGTCCGCGAGATCCCGAGGGCGGCCGCGGTGGGGAGCAGGCGCCAGCGGTGGGCCCGCAGCGCGGCCAGGAGCTCCTCTTCGCTCACCTCCTCGGGATTGCGATAGACCTTCCGCGGCGCCTTCGGAGCTTCGGCCACCGGGACCGCGCCGCTGTCCGTGATCGGCCGGGTGGGCTCGTCCGCCAGGCGCTCGACCTGGAGCCACATCCCCGCCTCTCCGGCGTCGCGGCCGGCGATCACGAGCTGGCGCACGACGTTTCGGAGCTGCCGGACGTTGCCCGGCCAGTCGTAGGCTGCCAAGCGGGCCAGGAGGGGCGCGGGGATGAAGGGGCGCCCCTCGGGAGGGTTGTGGAGCCGCGCTCCCTCGCGCAGATCCTCGAGCTCCGTCTTCAAAAACGCGTAGAAGAGACGGCCGAAGTCGTCCCGGCGCTCTTTGAGCGGCGGGATGCGGATCTCGTACCCCGCGAGGCGGTGGAGGAGCGGCGCCCGGAACCGGCCGGCCTTGACCTCCCCTTCGAGATCGGCGTCGGTCGCGGCGATCAGGCGCACGTAGACCGACACCGGCTCGTCGCTCCCCACGGGCTGGATCTCGTGGCTCTCCAAGGCCCGCAGCAGGAGGACCTGCACATCGGCCGGGGTCTCGCCCACCTCGTCCAGGAACAGGGTGCCGCCCTGGGCGCGGACGAAATAGCCGTCGCGCTTGCGGTCCGCGCCGGTGTAGGCGCCCCGGGCCGCTCCGAAGAGCTCGGCCGCCGCGAGGGTCTGGGGGATCGCCCCCATGTTCACGGCGAGGTAGGGACGGGCCGAGCGGGGCGAGGCGTCGTGGAGGGCGCGCGCGATCAGCTCCTTGCCCGTGCCCGTCTCCCCGCGCAGGAGGATCGGGATGTCGAGCCCGGCCACCCGCTGGATCTCGCGGCGGACGTGGACCATGCGCGCGCTCTCGCCCACGAGCCCGAAGGACGGCACGCCGCCCGAGCCCACCGGATCGAGCATCGAAAGGAGGAGCACCACGCGGTTCGCGAGGAGGAGGACGGCGCCGCGCTCCAACTCGCCCTCGGAGATCTCCCGCTCGCCGGAGAGCGGCTCGCCGTCCACGGCCACGGCCGTCCCGCTGTCCCCATGGATCAGGCGGACGCTCCCCGGCGCGGCCCCCGGGACCAGCCGCAGCGGGCGGCGGGAGACGTAGGGATCGGCCAGCGGCGCCTGGAACGGCCGCGCCGGCGAGGAGAACCCGGGCTCGCCCCGGGCGATCCGCTCCTCCCGGCCGAAGGCGAGCTCGGAGAGGAGAGCCCGCTCCCCCACGCGCTGGGCCTCCGGGTGGCCGAGGATCGTCAACCCCGGCACCAGGAGGGCTCCGGCCGGGGCGGAAGGAGCGCTGTCCGCTCGCGTCTCGACCTGCAGACGGCGCCGCAGATCGTCGGTTGGGTTTGGCACGTGCGGAGTTTAGCGCGGCCTGTCCCAAGCTCCAACCAGGAAGCCGCCGGATTGCGGTCCGGCGGCCGACTGTGTATAAGAAGGGCACCATCGAAGCCCAGAGATTGCGGAATCCTGCATGGACGAGCGGAAAACCCGCCGGATTGCACCGGCGCCCAGCGACGACGACACCGAGCGGGTGGGAAAACGGCCTTCCCGGCGATGTCCGGAGAGCCCGGCCTCCCTGGACGGCCTCGCCCTCTCCCACTACGAGATTCTGGAGAAGCTGGGCAGCGGCGGCATGGGAGTGGTCTACAAGGCGCGGGACCTCCGGCTGAACCGGCTCGTGGCGATCAAGCTCCTCTCCTCCGCAGCCCGGACCACGGAAAAGAGCCACCAGCGCTTCCTGCAGGAGGCGAAGGCCGCCTCCTCGATCGATCACCCGAACACCTGCACGGTCTACGAGCTCGACGAGACCGAGGACGGCCGGCTCTTTCTCGTCATGGCCCTTTATGAAGGCGAGACGCTCGCCCAGAGGATCGGCCGCGGCCCCTTGAGCGCCGAGGAGGCCGCCGCCATCGCGCACGGCGCGGCCTGCGGACTCGCCAAGGCTCACGAGATGGGGATCGTGCACCGGGACATCAAGCCATCCAACCTGATGATCACCCGGGACGGCATCGTCAAGATCCTCGATTTCGGCATCGCCAAGCTCGCCGGCGCGGCCGCGCTCACCCGGTCCGGCAGGATTCTCGGCTCGATCGACTACATGTCGCCCGAGCAGGCCCAGGGGCACAAGGTCGACCCCAGAACCGACGTCTGGTCGCTGGGCGTCGTGCTCTACGAGATGCTCTCCGGCCGGAAGCCGTTCCACCGCGACAACGACCGGCTGACCTTCCAGGCCATCGTCTTCCAGGACCCGCCCCCTCTGGACGCGGAGTGGGAGCCGCCGTGGCAGCAGGAGATCCCGGCCCTCCTCGCCCGCGCCCTGGCCAAGGCGCCGGGAGAGCGGTATTCGCACATCCGGGAGATGGCGGACGCCCTGGCCGCGCTCCTGCCCGGCTCGGGCTCGCGCCCGTCGCCGTCCCGCTCCACCGCGAGCCGCGGAGCGTCCCTGGCGTCGGTCGCCGTGCTCCCCTTCACCGACTTGAGCCCGCAGCGGGACCAGGAATACTTCTGCGACGGCCTGGCCGAGGACCTCATCCACGTCCTCGGCAAGATCGAAGGGCTGCGGGTCTCCTCCCGCACCTCGACCCTCCAGCTCAAGGGAAGACAGGAGGATGTCCACGAGCTCTGCGAGCGCCTGAACGTCGCCCATTACCTGACGGGGGGAATCCGCCGGGCGGGCTCCCGCATCCGGGTCACGGTGCAACTCGTCCGCGCGTCCGACGAGTGCCAGCTCTGGTCCGGCCGCTACGACCGGGAGGTCGAAGACGTCTTCGCCCTCCAGGACGAGATCGCCTCCACGATCGCCGAGACTCTAAGGCCCAAGCTTCTCGGCGGAGACGGCCCGAAAAAAGAGGACGCGCCGCCCCGCAACTTCGAGGCCTACAACCTCTACCTCAAAGGCCGCTACTTCTGGAACAAGCGGACCGAACCCGGGCTCAAGGAAGGGGCCGCCCACTTCCGGGAGGCGATCGAAAAAGATCCCGGCTACGCGCGGGCCTGGTCGGGGCTCGCCGACTCCTATCTCCTTCTCGGAATCTACGGGCTGGAGCCCCCCCGCGAGGTCATGCCCATGGCGCGGGCCGCCGCCGAGCGGGCGCTCGTCCTGGATGGCACGCTCGCCGACGTCCATGCCTCCCTGGGCTGTCTCCGCGCCCTCTACGAGTGGCGCTGGCGGGAAGCCGAGGCCGAGTTCCAGCGCGCCCTCGCGCTCGACCCGCAGTCCGCGACCGCGCACCAGTGGCACGCCATCAACAGCCTGGCTCCCCAGGGACGGTTCCAGGAGGCGTTCGCCGAAGCCGGGCAGGCCCGCGAGCTCGACCCGCTGTCGCCCGCGATCCACGCGAGCGTAGGCCTGCTGCACTACTTCCGCGGGGATGCCGGAGCCGCGATCGCCACCTACGAGCAGATCCTCAAGATGGACCCGGGCTTCGCCATGGCGTGCTTCTTCCTCGGCCTGGCCCAGGTCCAGCAGGGAAAGGCGAACGAGGCCGTCGCGTCGCTCGAGAAGGCGATCCACCTCTCCGGAGGCACCCCGGAGATGACGTCGGCCCTCGGGTACGCCTTCGCGGCCGGAGGCGAAACCGGCCGGGCGCGGCAGGAGCTCGCGGCGCTCCGAGAGGCCCGGGAGCGGCAATACGTCTCCCCCGTGCTCCTCGCCCAGGTCCACACGGGGCTCGGGGAAGCCGGCGAGGCCTTCCAGTGGCTGGAGACGGCCTGGAGCGAGCGCGCCGCCGACCTGAGCTTCGTCGCCGTGCGGCCGACCTTCGCCCCTCTGCGGGAATCGGCCGCCTTCGGTGCCCTGCTCGCGCGGCTCGATCTCGAAGCGACGAGGCTCGGCACCCGGTTCTGAAGGGCTTCGAGGGAGGGTTTCGGGAGCCCGTGCTAGGATTCCCCTCCGATTTCAAGCCGGGAAGGTCAATCACGGGAAGGACGCATATGTCGAACGAGCTGCTCTTCGGCCTCTACATCTTCGTTCTGGCGGGGTTCCTGGGCCACTACGTGATCCACCGGGTGCCACCGCTCCTCCACACGCCGCTCATGGCGGGTACGAACGCGATTTCCGGAATCTCGCTGGTGGGATCGCTCGTCGCCGCCGGTGGCGGCTTCGGCACCGTCTCCACCATCCTCGGGTTCATCGCGGTCGTCTGCGCCACGATCAACACGGTCGGCGGCTTCCTGATCACCGACCGGATGCTCCGGATGTTCAAGAAGAAGACCCCGGGAGGCCGCTCTTGAGACTGGACCTGATCAATCCCTGGCTGCTGCTCAGCTATCTCGTCGCCTCGGTCTGCTTCATCATGGCCCTCCAGGGCCTGTCGTCGCCTACCATGGCCCGGAAGGGGAACCTCCTGGGCTCGTTCGGCATGCTCGTCGCCGTGGTGGCGACGCTCGTGTTCAACGAGATCCTGACCTTCCGGTGGATCGCTTTGGGTCTCATCATCGGTTCGGCCATCGGCGCCGCCATGGCGGTTTGGATTCCGATGACCAAGATGCCGGAGCGGATCGCGCTCTCCCACGCCTTCGGCGGTCTCGCGGCCGCCCTCGTGGGCGTCTCCGAATATCTCCACCGCTCCCACGCGGGCACGCTCGACCGGTTCACCACGGGCGCCCTGGGCTTTGAGGTGTTCTTCGGCTTCCTCACCTTCACCGGCAGCCTCATGGCCTTCGGCAAGCTCCAGGGCCTCATCACCGGCGCGCCGGTGACCTGGAAGGGACAGAACGCCATGAACATCTCCCTGTTCTTCGGCGCCCTCGTCCTCCTCGTGCTCCTCATCGCCGATCCCTCGCAGAGCGTCCTCTTCTACCTGGTGGGAGCGATCGGCCTGGCCGTGGGAGTCCTCGCGGTGATCCCGATCGGCGGCGCGGACATGCCCGTCGTGATCTCGCTCCTCAATTCCTACGCCGGCCTCGCGGCCTCGGCCACCGGGTTCGCGCTCAACAACTACGTGCTCATCATCGCGGGCGCCTTGGACGGCACGTCGGGCTTCCTCCTCTCCATGAAGATGAGCCAGGCCATGAACCGCTCTTTCGCCAACGTCCTCTTCGGCGCCTTCGGCAAGGTCGAGCCCGCCGCCGAGGGAGCGGCCGGCCCGGCCGGGGCCTCCTACAACCTCGCCACGGTCGAGGACGCGACCGGCGTGCTCGCCGCCGCCCAGTCGGTCATCGTCATTCCGGGCTACGGCATGGCCGTGTCCCAGGCCCAGCACGCGGTGCGCGACCTGGCCCAGGTGCTCGAAGCCAACGGGGCCACGGTCAAATACGCCATCCACCCCGTGGCCGGCCGCATGCCCGGCCACATGAACGTGCTTCTCGCCGAGGCCAACATCCCCTACGACCAGCTCTACGACCTAGAAGACATCAACGACGAATTCCCGAGGACGGACATCGCCCTGGTCGTCGGCGCCAACGACGTGGTCAACCCGGCCGCCAAGACCAACCCGGCGAGCCCCATCTACGGCATGCCGGTGTTCGACGCGGACTCGGCCAAGGCCGTGATCGTCTTGAAACGCAGCATGAATCCAGGCTTCGCGGGGATCGAAAACGACCTGTTCATCCGGCCGAACACGATGATGGTTCTGGGAGACGCGAAAAAGACGCTCAAGGAGTTCACGGTGGGGTTGAAGGAGGAGGCGGCGTAGGAGGCCCCATGGCCGCCATCCGCCAAGAGCTCCCGCGGCTCACCCGGTTTTCCTTCGCCGTCACGGTCTTGGGCCTTCTGGCCGGAGCCGTGCTCTGGCTCGCGGATCGTCCGCATTGGGCGGAGCTCACGTGGCGGGCGGTCCTCATCGTCGTCCTTCTTTCTCTGGCCCTGGACGTCCTCGCGAGCCTGCGCCGCGGGGAGCTCGGGGTGGACGTCATCGCCCTCCTCGCCATGGCCGGGGCGCTCGCCCTGGGCCAGGTGCTGGCCGGGGCGGTCGTGGCGCTCATGCTCTCGGGCGGCGAAATGCTCGAGCTGTATGCCTCGGGCCGGGCCCGCAAAGAGCTCGCGAGCCTCGTCGAGCGCGCGCCGCGGGTCGTCCACCGCTATGAGGACGGCCATCTGACTGAGCCCCCGATCGAAGCGGTGCGGCCGGGCGACCGGCTGCTCGTCAAGCCCGGGGAGATCGTGCCCGTGGACGGCGTCGTCGCGAGCCCCGAGGCGGTGCTCGACGAATCCGCCCTGACCGGCGAATCCTCCCCCGTGGAGCGCCGGGCGGGCGACCGGGTGCCCTCGGGCGGGGTGAACGCGGGCGGGCCGTTCGACCTCACCGCCGTGGCCACGGCCGAAGCCAGCACCTACGCGGCCATCGTGCGCCTTGTCCAGGAAGCCGAAGCCTCCCGTGCCCCGTTCGTGCGCCTCGCGGACCGCTACTCCTGGTTCTTCCTTCCCGTGACCCTCGCGGTCGCGGGCCTCGCCTGGCTGCTCTCCGGCGATCCCGTCCGCGCGCTCGCCGTGCTGGTGGTCGCCACCCCCTGCCCGTTGATTCTCGCCGCCCCCGTGGCCTTCGTGGCCGGCATCTCCCGCTCCGCCCGGCGCGGCATCATCGTCAAAGGAGGCGTGGCCCTGGAAGCCTTGGCCGCCGCGCGCACGCTCCTCCTCGACAAGACGGGAACCTTGACGGCCGGCGTTCCCACCGTGACGCGGATCGAGACCTTCAAAAACCTTTCGGAAGACGAGCTGCTGCGTCTCGCCGCCTCGCTCGACCAGGTCTCTCCCCACGTGCTCGCCGCCGCCATCGTGCGCGGCGCCCGGGAGCGGAGGCTCGCCCTCGCCTTCCCCACGGACGTCTCCGAAAAGCTCGGCACCGGCATCGAAGGGACGGTCGACGGCCGCCGGGTCGCCCTCGGAAAAATGGAATGGATCGTCGCCGGCCGGCCCCTCCCCGCCCGCGCCTCGGAGGTGCGCCAGGAAGTTTCTACCCATGGGCTTTCGAACGTTTTCGTAGGAGTGGACGGCGAGCTCGCCGGCGTGATCGTCCTCGAAGACCCCGTCCGCGAAGACTCGGCCGCGACGCTCGCCGCGCTGCGCCGCCTGGGCATCCAGCGGATCGTGATGGTGACCGGCGACCATCGTTCCGTGGCCGAAAGGGTGGGCCACGCCCTGGGCGCGGACGCCGTGCTCGCCGGGTGCACGCCCGAAGACAAGGTCGAGGCCGTCCGCAAGGAAGCGGGCCCCACCGCCATGGTGGGAGACGGCGTCAACGACGCCCCCGCGCTCGCCGCCGCAGACGTCGGAATCGCCATGGGAGCCCGCGGCGCCACCGCCTCCTCCGAAGCCGCCGACGTCGTCCTGATGCTCGACCGCCTGGACCGCCTGGTCGACGCCTTGGCGATCGCCCGCCGCGCCCGCGCCATCGCCCTCGAAAGTGTCTGGGCCGGCATGGGCCTCTCGATCGCCGCCATGCTCGTCGCCGCCGCCGGCTACCTCCCGCCCTTGGCAGGAGCGCTCTTCCAGGAGGCGATCGACGTGGCGGTGATTCTGAACGCGCTGCGGGCGCTCACGGGGGGGCGGTCGTGAGCTGGCGCGCTTTTTCGGTTCAATGCACCAATGGGTGGTAGTGGAGGGCGTGCGATTGGGCGCGGTCTCTTTTTAATCAGGGAGCACACTGTGAAGAAGAATCACAAGAAGCTGGTTCTGAACCGAGAGACTCTCATTCATCTGGAGCACATCAAGAGCTCGGGCGCTTCAGATGCCCCGACCTGCAGTCCCAGCCTGGGTTACTGCACGGGATCTTATTTTTGCAACAATACTGAGATGTGCACCGTGACCTGCGTGGAAAACTGATTCGTCCCTAAATCGGCGGGCTTCCTGCAACCGCTGATCGCTCATGGCCGACGGTGCCGCTGTCCGTTGGCCATGATGTTCCTTGGAAGCTTATCTTGACCAGGAGTCTCACGAATGAATGAAGTCAACCTCGCATCCAAGCTGGCCACGTTCTCGGAATACTGGCAACCGCGGACCGTGTCCCAATTCAACGGGAACGACATCATGGTCGTCAAGGTGAAGGGTGAGTTCGTCTGGCACAAGCACGACGATACGGACGACTTCTTTCTTGTGCTCAAGGGGAATCTCACCATCGAGCTGCGCGACCGCAAAGTCCATCTCGGTCCTGGCGAGTTGTTCGTCGTGCCCAAAGGGTTCGAGCATCGGCCGGTGGCGGAGGAAGAGGTCCACCTTCTGCTCATCGAGCCCACGGGCACGCCCAACACGGGCGATCCCACTACGGCGGCGGCACGCCGGGTCATTTAGAACGTCTAAAAATCCGGCCCAACGGGCCGGCAGAACCCAGCCCAGGGCTGAGGCCGAAGGCCGATGCCCTGGGACAAACCCCGAGCCAGAGATGCGGCCTGTAAGGCCGCGAGAGGTGGAGCGCACGCGCCTTCCAACGGAGCTCTCGCGGCCCTTCAGGCCGCATGGGGACGTCGTCTTCTCTTCCCAGGGAATCGGCCTTCGGCCTCATCCCTGGGCTGGGTTCTACCGGCTTGTCAGGCCGGATTTCATACAGCAATTTGCCGCACGGAACCTTGGAACGTCTCTCAGAATTTTAGGACGTCTCCCCGAAGATTCCAACGCCTCACCGAACCTTCCGGCGAGTCGCAGAAGCTTCCGGCGGCTCCCAGAGCTTTGGAACATCTCTCCGAGGATTCCAACGCCTCGCCGAATCTTCGGGTGCGCCGCGGAACCTTCGAACGGCTTTCAGAACCTTGAAACGTCTCCTCGAAGATTCCAATGCTTCGCCGAACCTTCGAACGCATCCCGGAATCTTCGGACGGCTCTCAGAATCCTGGAACGTCTCTCCAAAGCCTCCAATGCTTTGCCGAAGCTTCGGGCGTGCTGCAGAACCTTCGAACGGCTCTCGGACCCTTGCAACGCCTCGCCGAAGATTTCGGTGGCCGCTCAGAGGCTTGGACGGACCGCACAATTCTTCTGTGAGCCTCCGGATTCTTCTACGAGGCTCCACATTCCTCTGCAAGGAAGGAATCTCGTCTCCCAGGAGTGCTAAAATAGTCCTTCCAGCCCAGATCGGAGGAATGCCGATATGGAAAAGTATCGCGCCTGGACAGCTCCACCAGAGGTCCGGATTCTGATCCAAGCCCTTGTCCTCCTGGTGACCGTGCTCTCGACGGGTTGCAAGGAGTCACCGCGTTTCGTCAAGGAAGGGGCTCTCTTTGCGCTACCGGAGAAGGCCTCTCCTGGCAAGGCACTGGTCTATGTCTACTGGCCCCGTGAGGAGCAAGGCCAAAGAGATCGCCTCTGGGTGGGACCTTGCGAGGGCCTGATCGAGGAGATCTTGCCTGGCGGTTACATTACGCTCGCCGTGGAGCCCGGACCGAGTTGCTTCAACGTCGAGGCCTATTCGGAGCTCCTGGAGACAGGGGATGGCCTTACCTCCGCCACGATGATCCAGCATCTGGGAAGCGTCGAGCTCAAAACAAAGCCGGACCGTACCTCCTTCATCCGGCTCGAGCAGAGACGGTTTCCGCTGATCTCTCGGATCAATCCCAGGCCGGTCGAGCCTGCTGTCGCGGGCCCGGAAATCAGGAAATGCCGCCGGATGGTCCCGCTGACCCCCGAGGAGCTCGAGCAGCAGTTTCTGCAGGAGATGGAAAGTAGAGGACAAGACTCATGAGCAGGATTCTCCTGGCCTTGCGAGCCGCTTTCTACGCCGCGGCCTTCGTGCTCCTCTGGGGATGGCTTGCGGCTTCCGTGCAGCCGCTCGACGCCCGGCTGTCTCTCACCTTCCCGGCCTGGATTCAGCCTCTCGGCTGGGTCCTGGGCCTCCTGGGCGCGTTTCTGACTCTCTGGTGCGTTGTCACCTTCGTGGCCCGGGGACGCGGCACTCCAGCCCCTTTCGACCCTCCCCGCGAGTTCGTGGCGGCAGGTCCGTACCGCTATGTGCGCAACCCGATGTACATCGGCGGCTTCGGCGTCCTTCTCGGAGCGGGTCTGGTGTTGGGGTCACCATCCATCACAGGACTGGCGTTCCTGTTCCTCCTGATCGCTCACCTTTTCGTGCTGCTCTACGAAGAGCCGTCTCTGAACCGCCGCTTCGGCGACTCCTATCTCCATTACAAATCGACCGTTCACCGGTGGGTCCCCAGTTTTTAACATCCTCGAAAGGCGATCAGAATCGATGACCCAGGAAATCCAGCGACATGAGATGACGATGAAACGGGTCGTCTACCGCATGCCCGAAGAAGAGGCCGTGACCATTCGGCGGGACGTGGTCTACCAGGAAACCGAGGCCGGGGCACTGACCGCGGACCTCTACTATCCGCCGGATTGGAAAGAGGGCGACCGCCGGCCGGCCGTGATCTTCGTGATCGGATATTCCGATCTGGGAGCCCGGAGGGTTCTCGGCTGCCGGTTCTTCGAAATGGAATCTTTCCTCTCCTGGGGACGGCTGACCGCCGCCTCGGGCATGGTGGCCGTCACCTACGCGACCGGCAGCGAGCCGGCCTCGGACGTCTACGCCTTGCTCCGGTACATCCGAGAAAACGCCGAGGCGTTAGGGAT
>DATEIO010000398.1:0-4500 GCA_035278895.1 Thermoanaerobaculia bacterium
TCGACCGCGGTGATGACGGGCTCGTGGAGAGGGTCCGGAGCAAGGGCAGGCCGGTGGGATCGCATCGCGCGATCTTAGCTTTGCAGAGATCGGGCCTAGAGCAAGGCATAGCCCAGAAGAGCCAGCGTGGGGTACCCGCTCACCACGAGCTTCGCCAGCACCCCCGCCCCAGCCCCCACGAGAACCCCCGCGGCCACGTCCAGCGGATAGTGGGCGCCGAGATACACCCGGGAAATGGCGATCCCGAAGGCGAGAATCAACGCCAGCGCGCCCAGGCCGCTCCCCTCGCCTGCGAAGGCGACTGCGACCGCGAAGGCCACCGAGGTGTGGCCCGAGGGGAAGGAGAAGGCGTCGGGGTTCTCGGCGAGCGCGGCGAAGCCGCCGATCCCGCAGTTCGGGCGCTTCCGGCAGCAGACCCGCTTCACGACTTGGGAGAAGCCCACGGCGAGGCCCGCGCCGGTGCCCAGGAGCGCGCAGTAGCGCGGGCCGTCGCCGCCGGAAAAGCCCAGGGCGAGCCCCATCAGGGCCCAGCTTCCGGGATCTCCGAGCTGGGTGAGCGCCCGCATGAGCCGCGTCATGAAGCGGGACTCCAGGCGCCGCACGGCGAGGAGCAGGCGCTGGTCGAACGAGAGGAGGGTGGCGAGGATCGCGTTCACGTTCTGTCCTTCCGTTGGCAGGATCGCCGCCCGGGGTGACGCGGCCGTGGCGGCCGGGTCACAGAGAGGTCAGGATGTGCTAGAACACCAAGCCATGTTCCTCGCCGCCGCCGTCCAGCTCACGTCCACGTCGAACGAAGAGGCGAACTGGGAGAGCGCCCGGGTCCTGATCGAGCGGGCCGCGGAGCGGGGCGCCCAGTTCGTCGCCACGCCGGAAAACACGAACTACCTGGGCCCTCACGAGGAGAAGGTCCGGCGCGCCGAGCCGCTCGACGGGCCCACCGCCACGCGCTTCGCGGATCTCGCCAAGAAGCTCCGGATCCACCTCCTCCTGGGCTCATTCAATGAGAAGAGCGACGAGGCGGCCCGCTGCTACAACACGAGCGTGCTCTTCTCGCCCGAAGGGGAGATCCTCGGCACCTACCGGAAGATCCACCTCTTCGACGTGGACGTGCCGGGCGGCGTGCGCTTCGCCGAGTCCGCCACCTGCAAGCCGGGCGAAGCCACGGCCGTGGTGGACACCCCTCTCGCCCGCTTCGGCCTCACGATCTGCTACGACCTGCGCTTCGCGGAGCTCTACCGGCGCCTCGCGGACGACGGCGCGGACGTGATCCTGATCCCCTCGGCCTTCACGCTCGCGACGGGCAAGGACCACTGGGAGCCGCTGATCCGGGCCCGGGCCATCGAGAACCAGTGCTACGTGATCGCTCCGGCCCAGCACGGCCGGCACGACGACGGCGGCCTCACCCACACCTGGGGGCACGCGATGATCGTCGATCCCTGGGGCATCCCGGTCGCGACAGCTTCGGATGGCCCGGGGCTTGCTTTGGCCGAGATCGACCTCGGCCGGAGCGCGAAGGTGCGCGAGGCGATCCCCGTCCGCCGTCACAGGAGGCTATGAGCGACGAATTCGAACCCCGTCCCCGCTGGTGGCTCCGGGCCGCGAACCGGATGGAGCGGGGCTACGACGCGGTGAAGTACCGGCTGGCCGCGCGCTACGACCGCGACGATCCGATCCAGATCCTTCCTTACCGGGGGTTCGGCACGGCCGAGCGCCTGCTGGTCGAGGGGCGCGTGCTCCAGGACGAGCCGATCGGGGAGTCCTCCAAGGGGGATTCGATCTGGCGCAACCTCGGCAACACCTGGAAGCGCTTCGAGAGCGACGAGGTGCGGGGTGCCCGGGTGGCGGCGCGGTTCTTCGGGTGGGAAGGGGAGGCGGTCACCAACGAAGAGGGCTACTTCCGCTTCGAGATCCAGCCCTCCGAGCCGCCGGAGGCTTCCAAGCTCTGGCACGGCGTGGACCTGACGCTGGCGCATCCCGCGACCCCGGAGCTGGTGCGCTCCGTGGGGGCGGTGATGGTGCCGCCGCCCTCCGCCCGCTTCGGCATCATCAGCGACATCGACGACACGGTGCTCGAGACCGGGGTGACCCGGCGCCTCGCCATGGCGCGCACGGTCTTCCTGCGAAACGCCCACACCCGCCTCCCGTTCAAGGGGGTGGCGGCCTTCTACGACGCGCTTCACGAGGAGCGGGAGGGAAAAGGGCCGAATCCGATCTTCTTCGTCTCGGGGAGCCCGTGGAACCTCTACGATCTCCTCGCCGAGTTCATGGAGCTCCAGAGCATCCCCCTGGGGCCGATCCGCCTGCGGGACTTCGGGCTCGATCTCCGGCGGCTTCTGCATACCCCCACCCGGGAGCACAAGCTCGGCTGCATCCGGCCGATCCTGGAGCTCTATCCTCACCTCCCCTTCATCCTGATTGGCGACAGCGGCGAGCAGGATCCCGAGATCTACCGCGAGGTGGTGCGGCTCTACCCGGGCCGCATCCTGGCCATCTACATCCGCAACGTGGGCAACCGCCCGGGACGGGACGCCCAGGTGCAGGCCCTGGCCGAGGAGATCCGCCACGAGGGAGTGCCGATGCTGCTGGTGAAGGACACCGTGGCCGCAGCCATTCACGCCTCCGAGCGGGGGTGGATCGACCCCGGGAGGCTGCCGGACGTCCGCGAGGAGAAGGTCAAGGACGAGGTCGCCCCCTCCCCGGCCGAGGCGGCGCTCACGCCACAGGGGTAGGGGGCGCGGCCGGCGCCGCGTTCCAGATCTCTCCGAGCGCCCGCTCGAAGTTGCCGCCCAGGATCAGCTCGACGTGGCGGTCCTCGTAGCCCCGCCGCAGGAGACCTTCCGTTACGTCGAAGACCCGCCGGGCCTGCTGCATTCCGCGGATGACGTAGCGGGGACGGACCCGGCTCGTCCTGGGGTCCACGGCGTCCACGTCCACGTCGCTCCCCAGGCCCACGTGCTCGACGCCCACGAGCTTCGCCACGTGGTCGAAGTGGTCCAGGAGGTTCGTGAGGCTCGCGGGGCCTCCGCTCCGGACGAAGGCGGAAACCGCCGTGATCCCCATCACTCCGCCCCGGGCCGCCACGGCGCGGATCGCCGCGTCGGACTTGCAGCGCGGGTGCGCCACCAGGGCCTGGCAGTTGGAG
This sequence comes from Thermoanaerobaculia bacterium, assembly GCA_035278895.1. Lineage (GTDB taxonomy): Bacteria > Acidobacteriota > Thermoanaerobaculia > Multivoradales > UBA5704 > DATARR01. The sequence goes on from DATEIO010000398.1 coordinate 3,143, forward strand.
TGGGTGATGAGCACCGGCTTTTTCGAGATGGCCACGGTGTCCAACGTGGTCCGCTCGGAGCAGTGGGAGACGTCGACTGCCATGCCCACCCGGTTCATGGCCGCCACGATCTCGGCGCCGAACGGGGTGAGCCCGCTCCCCTGGGCCTCGCGGCAGCCGGCGCCGATCCGGTTCTTCTCGTTGTAGGTGAGCTGGGAGACCCGCTGTCCGAGGCCGTGGAAGAGGGCTACGTCCTCGACGGTCCGGAAGTGGTCGGAGTTCTGGAAGCCCAGGATCATGCCGAGCTTCTTCTCCTGCCGGGCCCTGTCCATGTCCGCCAGGGTATCGACGCGCACGAAGCAGCCGGGGCAGCCCTTCAAGAGGCGGTTCCAGCCGGACATCCACCGCAGGGCCGCGTCGTGGGGCTGGGGAGCGTTGGGCTCCACGGCAGGGTGGAAGACGTTGACGCCCGAGCTCCGCAGCCGCTCGAAGTCGGCGGTCGCGAAGGTCTCGGGATCGCGCTGCCAGGAGTAAAGCTTCGGCCAGTCCAGCGTCAGAAGGCCGAGCATGTCGATGACGTTCGCGCGGCCCACCAGCTCGACGGCCCGGGCCGAATAGCCGGTCCGTTCGTCCGCGAAGAGGCGGAACCGCCCGAGGTTCAGCATCGGCCCGGCAACGACACCGGCGCCTACAAATAGACCCGTCCTCAAGAACTGCCTGCGATTCAACTGTGCTCCGTCCTTATGCTGTGGCGTCATTGTACAGCCCTCCCGGAGCGCGCGCTAGAGGGAATTGGGACTTTCGTTCTTGCGCGAGCAACCCTTGGGGAAGGGAACGAAGGAGGGAGGCGTGAGACCCTCACCCTAGGCCGGGTCAACCCGCTTTTTCGGGCTCGCAGCACATATCTGAGTAGGGGTGTCCTGAAGGAATCCCTTCCCGGCCCGCCGCAACTTCGAGAGGCCTGGCTCGTCCAGCCTCTTCTCGCGCTAAAGGAGATTGGCTATGAGAAAACCGATCGCCCTGGCTCTGGGTGTCTGCCTTGCCCTGGCCGCGCCGCTCGCGGCGCAGGGCAACGGCCAGAAGCCGCGGGAGCGCCGCGAAGCGCTCACCCCGATCTACCGCGCCTTGCAGAGCAGCCCGGAGTTCCACGCCTTCAAGCGCGATCTGGCGGCCCGGCCGCGCGACGCCGCGCTGCTCGAACGCTTCCTCCAATTCCTGCCGCTGTCTCCGCTCGACTACTTGAATATCGACATGGAGGAGCGGAGGTACGAGATGATGGTCCCCCGCGAAGTGCACGAGCTGCACGCCCGCTGGGTGAGGCTCCACGAGGAGAAGGCCCGGGAGCTCTACGGGGACGCCCAGGTCGACGCCCTCCTCTC
>DATEIO010000399.1:0-4527 GCA_035278895.1 Thermoanaerobaculia bacterium
CGGAGAGATCTTCCAGTTCGCCCGGCAGAACAAGGTGTACTGGATCGTGCCGTTCGTGCTGATCCTGGCGCTCGTGATCCTGCTGGTGGTGACCAGCCAGGGTGCCGCGCCGTTCATCTACACGCTGTTCTAGAACCGGTCTTTTTTAGAGATCAACCGCGAAACGGAATCGAGGAGGCGGCACTCCCGGGTGGACGCTTCATTCCACACGGGAGGATTCTTGATGACCGGAAACGGAAGGTTTCTCATCGGCTGCGCCTTTGCCGCAGCGCTCGTCCTGGCTTTCGGGGCCGCCCCCGCGGCGGCCCAGAGCTGCGACGGCACCACGGCGACGATCGTCGGCACCACCGGCAACGATACGATCACTGGAACCTCCGGGGTCGACGTCATCAACGGCCAAGGCGGCACGGATACGATCTACGGCCTGGGCGGCAACGACAAGATCTGCGGCGGCAATGGGCTGGACAACGTTTATGCCGGCTCGGGCGACGACCGCATCCTGGGCTTCGGAGGCGATGATGGCCTCGAGGGAGATGACGGGGCCGACCTGATCGCGGGCCACGACGGGTACGACGGCATCATCGGCTGGGGCGGCAATGACGAGATGTACGGCGGCACCGGCGACGACCAGATCTTCGCGGGCACGGGCACCGACATCGCGAACGGCCGCGAGGGTTTCGACTACTGCTCGCTCGCCGAGACCATGATCTCGTGCGAGGACTTCTGATCCCCTAGTTGAGCACCAACTCCTGGTCGGCGCCGGCCGTCGTGGCCGTGCCCGACCAGGATTTCCCGTCCGGGGCCGTCACGGTGAGGCTCCAGGTCCCGGCGGGGAGCCCTTCGACGATGGCTTTCCCCCCTTCCACGGCCCACTGCGTCTGCACCGTTCCGTAGGGGCTCAGGTTCCGAAACACCCCGCCATCACCCGCCAGCGTCAAAACCGCCACCTGATCGGAGCCCGCGAGGGCGGGGACGCGGACGGTCAGGCGGCCGGCGTTCTGGAGGACCACGGGCATGAGGCCGCCCGGCACCCGGGCGGGCACGGAGGCGAGCGCCGCGCCGGGGGCGGAGACCAGAACCTCCCAGGAGCCGGCGGGGACCGTGGCGAGGCGGGCACGGCCGGAGGCGTCTACGGGGCGGATCTCGAAGAGGACCGGGCGGCCGGAAGCGTCGAGCACCGCGGCGGCGACGTGGGGCGGCCGGCCCCCCGAGGCGAAACGGACGTCCAGGTCGAGCCCGGCTGCCGGATCGAGCGGGATCTTCATCTCCTGAAGGTTGGCTGCGGCGTTCACCTCCACCTGCCGCTCGGAGGGGGAGTAGCCGTCCCTGGTCACGGTCATCCGGTACGGACCTTCGGTGACGGCGGGCAGGGAGAAGTAGCCCTCGCCGTCCGTTCCGATGGCGACCAGGAAGGCGGCCTCGGAGCCGGACAGCCGCCGCAGGGCGACGACGGCCCCCGCGACCGGCTCCTGGCTGGCCGAATCGAGCACGGTGCCGCTCACGCGGACGGCCGCGATCTCGACGAGCACGTCGCGGTCGGAGTCCATCCGCAGCTCTTCGCTGTGGTTCAGGAGCTCCCGCTGGGAGATCACCTGGAGCCGGTAGCCACCCGGCTTCACGTCCTCGAAGCGGAAGGCCCCCTCCCAGTCGGCGGTCCCCTGGCGCTGGGCGGAGACGTCCAGGCCCCGCAGGGTGACCACGGCCCCGGGGAGCGGCTCGCCGCCGTAAAGGATGCGGCCCGTGAGCGTCAGGCTCCGGCCGAACTCGAGGTCGAGCCGTACCTCTTCGGCGCCGGTCTCGACGGGGACGCGCCCCCGGGCTTCCCGGGTGCCGCCCCGGAGATCCGCCGTGACGATCCAGTCGCCCGGTCCCACCTCGGGGATCTCGTACTTCCCTTCGAAATCCACCCGGCCCGCCCTCTCCCCCAGCCCATCGTCGCGCCGGGCGCGCACCTCGACCTCGGCCAAGTCGTAGAGGTCGAGCCCGAGGATGCGGCCGGCGATCCGCGTGCCGCGGTCGAGGCGGACCTCGACGTCCCGCACGGACGCGCCGGCCACCGTGACGGCGTTCGGGGTCTCGACCGTGAGATACCCCTCGCTTTCCGCGCGGAGGGTGTAGGCGCCGTCCGCCACCCGGGGGAAGCGGAAGGCGCCGTCCGCTCCGCTGACCGCCCCCTGCTCGCGGGGGGAGCCGTCGGGGAAGAGGGCGAGATCCGCCCCGGCGACCGGCTTGCCGGCGCGGTCCACCACCCGGCCCGCGACCTCGTGACCTTCGGGGAGGATGAGGTCCAGGGGATTCACCCCGGGTTGGACGTCCACCGTTCGTTCCAGGGGAGGATACTCCCGGTGAAGGAGCTGCACCTTCCGGGCGCCGAGAGGGACGCCGTCCAGGCGGTACGCGCCGTCGGCGTCGGAGATCGAAGCGGCTTCGCCGCAGACGACCCGGGCGTCCTCCACCGGATCGCCGGCCGAGGTCGAGACCCGGCCTTCGATCACCGCGCCCCTTTCGAGAACGACCTCCAGGTTGTCGAGCCCCTTTTCGGGGATCGCGAGGTCGGGGATCCTGGCGGGCTCGAATCCCGCGGCGGTGGCGGCGAGCTCCGCGGCACCAGGGGTCATCCCCTCGAAGGCGAAGCGGCCGTCTTCGTCCGACACCGCCGAGGCGCTCGCTCCGCCCACGAATCGGATCAGGCCGCGCTCGCTCCCGGGACGCTCGACGCGGAGCGACAGGTCGGCCCCGGCGACCGGCCGCTTTTCGGTGTCGACCACCCGGCCCGCTACGCGGATCCCGCGGTCGAGCACGACGCGCACCGGCCTCTCGTTGGGCGCGGCGACCCCTTCGACCGAGCCCGGCCGGTGGCCCGCGGCGCGCACCCAGAAGTCGAGGCGGTCCCCTTTCCGGAGATCGGAGATCGTGAAGCGGCCGCCCGCCCCGGTGACCGCCTCGGGTTTGCGGTCGATCGGAGCGCCCACCTCCGCGGCGAAGCGGAGGCGCCGGAGATCGCGGGCCGCGTGCACCTCCGCCCCCTCGATCGGCCGGCCGTCCCGGCCGGTGACGATCCCGCGGATCTCGGCTCCGGGCTCCAGGATCACGGTCCCCAGGTCGAACGGCCCCTCCCCGGGCGGGATCGCGAGAGCGCGGACGGTGACCGGCGCGAAGCCGCTCTTGCCCACCCGCAGGTCCACCTTGCCTGCCGGGAGCGCGGGAATGGTGAACCGGCCGGCGGGGTCGGAGACGGCGGCCCAGGCGTCCAGGCCGTTCGCCTCGCGCCGGACCGGCCGCTCGCCCGTGGACGCGGCGAGGCTCACGTCGGCCCCGGCGACCGGCTTTTCGGCGCGGTCCAGCACGCGGCCGAAGGCGGTCCGGCCGCGGCCAAGGACGATTTTGAGGTCGTCCCGGACCTTTCCGGGCGTGAGGCCGGCCAGGGTCACCCGCGACGGCGCGTAGCCGGGGAGGGTGGCGCGGACCTCCCAGGTCTCGCCGGCCAGAAGCCGGGTCAGGCGGAAGCGGCCGTCCGGGCCCGCGATCGCCCGCCGCTCGGGCTGCCCGGAGCGGGAGAAGAGCCGCTGCTGGACGGCCGTCTTGAGCACCGCCTGGACGCGGGTTCCCGGCAGGGGCTTGCCCGCACCGTCCACCACGACGCCGGCCGCGGCCGCCGCGGGGTCGAGCGCGAGCGTGGGGCCCGGGAGCGGGGCCGCCCGCTTCCACGGAAAGCGGCGGGCGAGGGGGAGGTGGCCCGCGGCTTCGGCCTGGAGCTGGGCGGCGTCCGTCTCGATCGCGGCCAGACGGTAGACGCCCCAGGCGTCCGTGCGGGCGAAGGCGCCGGGATCGGGGGAGAGCCAGACGAGGGCGCCCGGAAGCGGCTGTCGGCTGGCCGCGTCGATCACCCGGCCGGAGACGCTCGCGGCGGGCGGAAGAGTGAGGACGGCGGGATCGCCCTCCGCAGGGAGGAGCGCGGAGGCCCGCCGGCCGTCCTCCGCAAGAAGGCGGAGCCGGGGCGGAGATCCGGGAGGAAGGCGCAGGCGGGCGCGGCCGTCCGGGCCTGTCGCGGTGGCAGGACCCTGGACGTCCCCGATCCGGACGTGGACTCCGGGCACGGGCCGGCTGGCGTCGTCCCGCACCTCGATCGTACGGAGGGAGCCGGCGGTCGCCGGGAGCTGGAGCGGTCCCCCTTCCACACCTGTCCTCTTGACGGCCGGAGCTCCGTCCACGACCGCCTGGAGGGTGAGCCGCTCGCGCTTGCCCCGGACCAGCTCCAGCGCGCCGTCCGCGCCGGTGCGGCCGAACCGGGGGCGCACGGCCCAGCCGCCCGAGGAGCGGAGCGCGGCGGGGGACTCGCTCGCGGCGTAGATCCAGATCCCGGCGGCCGGGGTCCCGTCCGGATTCACGGCCTGGACCTGGGCGGCGTTTCCTTCGAGGAGGATCGCCGGGGGGAGCTCGACGGGCTCCGCCAGGGTGAGCGGCGCGTACTGGAGAGGAAGGGACCCCGGAGCGTGAATCACGACCGTCCACAGGCCGGGACCGGGC
>DATEIO010000400.1:0-6975 GCA_035278895.1 Thermoanaerobaculia bacterium
CGCCATGACGGGCCACCTCGTGCTTTCGACGCTCCACACGAACGACGCTCCGTCGTCCATCAGCCGTCTGATGAACATGGGCATCGAGCCCTTCCTCGTGGCCACCTCGGTCCACCTGATCGTGGCGCAGCGGCTTGTGCGACGCATCTGCACCTTCTGCAAGGAGCCGTTCGAGATGCCGCCCCCGGCGCTGGTCGAGGTCGGCTTCTCCGAGGCCGAGTCGCGCACGTTGAAGCTCTTCCGCGGCCGGGGCTGCGACCGCTGCACCCAGACCGGCTACAAGGGCCGGGTCGGCCTCTACGAGGTGCTGGAGATCGACGACGAGCTGCGCGAGCTGATCCTCTCCGGCGGAAGCGCCTACGAGCTGCGCCAGAAGGCCATCCAGAACGGCATGGTCACCCTGCGCGGCAGCGGCCTCCAGAAAATCCGCGACGGCATGACCTCGATCGAAGAGGTCGTCCGCGAGACGGTGCTATAGCGCCGTCAGGCGCCCACGGCGACCGCTGTGGGCGCCTCGATCCTCTTCCCCGCAAGGCCCGCCAACGCCGAAGCGCTCATCAGCAGGAACCCGATCCACAGAAAGTCCGCCAACAGGAGGTGGACGATCTGCATCCACACCGGAGCCCGGAGGAGGACATTGACTGTCCCGGCGACAAGTTGGATGAAGACGAGGCCGCCCACCTGGAGCGCCCTCCTCCTTGCTTCAGATCCCAGCCGCCGCTTCGCGATCTGCAAGGCGAGCCAGAGGGTGTAGAGGCCCGCGGCGATCGAGAGGTATGGGTGGAATACCCGGAGCTGGACGAGGAACTCACCGGTGGGCGATAGGGCGGCGCCGGAGAGGTACAGCGTGTCTCCGAGCGCGGCCACGGCGCCGCTCACACCGGCCACCAGGAGTCCGGCGAAACCCAGGAGAAGGAGCTGTCCCTGCGAGCCCTGCCCGCGGACCCGGAACGGCGCCCCGCCGCTCGCGAAGTGGGCGGTGAGCGTCATCGCGGCCAGGAGGAAGAAGGTGTTGACGAGGTGGGTCCCCATGAACAGGGCGCGGGCGATGGACTGGTTGTGAGCCACCAGCTCGAAAAGCACGAGGCCGGCTCCCACTGCCGCTTCGGTGATCATGAAGATCATCGACCAACCTGCAGCTTTCCGCGCCGCATGACCCCGCGGCCGCAGCCGGAACGCCCCGACGAGGAGCCCCACGACGAGCAGGAGCGCGATCCCGCTTGTCACCCGGTGCGTCAGCTCGATGATCGTCTCGATCCGGGGAGCCCGCGGCACGACCTCTCCATTGCAGAGAGGCCAGTGGCTGCCGCATCCGGCCCCCGATCCGGTCGCGCGAACCGCCGCCCCCCAGAGGATGACGGCGATGTTGTAGAAGAGAGTGAACCAGGAGTAACGGGCGAAACGGTCCATGGCGCAATCATAGCGGCCGGAGCCCCGCCGGTGCATTCAGGCGGAGCTCCGGCGAGGCGTTCAGAACAGCGGCTCGGTCCCGATCACGGCGCGGACGCCCCAGTTGAAGGCTTCTTCGTTCAACGGGATCATGGCGCACTTCTCCTTGAGCGCCTGGCGGATGGCCGTGAGGAAGGTCTCGCGGGGGAAGAGATCGGTCGCGGCCTGGAGGGCTCCGAGGGCGACGACGTTCTTGACCACCACCTTGCCGAGGTCGGCGGCGATCTCCGTAAAGGGGACGCCGTAGGACTTGACGCCCGCGGGGAGCGGGGGCACGTCGTGGATGACCGAGCTGTCGTAGATCACCGTGCCGCCCCGGGCCACCTTGGGTCCGAACTTGGCGAGGCTGGGGGCGTTGAAGGCCACGAGCACGTTCGGGACGGGGGAGGCGGGAGAGAGGACCTCGTCCTCGGCGATGTGGACGTCCGCATAGGAGGTGCCGCCCCGGGATTCCGGGCCGTAGCTGGGGATGTGCGTCGCGTCCAGCCCCTCGTTGATCGCCGCGCGGGTGATCAGCATGGCCGCCGTCTGGGCGCCGTCGCCACCCGCGCCCGCGAGCTTCAAAGCCACGTCCCGCGGGGCCACGTGGCGGGGGAACTCCCTGGCGAAGCGGGGCACCTCATCGGCCACCCCGCCGATCGCTGCCATGACCCGGCCGGGCTCGAAGGTGGGCGGCGCGTGCAGGGGCTGCGGCTCGACGGTCACGTCCTTCTTCACCCCCAGGGGGAAGACCGGCACCATGTTGTCGCGCACCCAGTGCTCGGCGTCCTCAGGCGTGATCCCGAGATGGGTCGGGCACTCGGCCAGGACCTCGACGAACGCGAAGCCCCGGTTCTGGACCTGGAGATCCAACGCCTTCTTGATCGCCTTCTTGGCGCGCGTCCGCTGCTTGCTGTCATAGAGCGCCACGCGCTCCACGTAGACCGGGGCGTCCAACTGGGCGATGAGCTCCGCCATCTTGAGCGGCTGGCCCATCATGGGGACCCGGCCCGTGGGCGAAGTCGAGGTTTTCTGCCCCATGAGCGTCGTCGGTGCCATCTGCCCGCCGGTCATGCCGTAGATCGCGTTGTTGACGAAGATCACCGTGATCGGAATCCCAAGTTGGGCCGTGCTGATGATCTCGGCGAGACCGATGGACGCCAGGTCGCCATCCCCCTGGTAGCTGATGACGATCGAATCCGGATTCGCCATCTTGTGGCCCACGGCGACCGCCGGGGCCCGGCCGTGGGCGGCCTGGGTGTTGCCGACGTCGAAGTAGTAGTAGAGGAAGACGCTGCATCCCACCGGCGAGACCGCGACCGTGCGGTCCTGGATGCCGAGCTCGTCGATGGCCTCGGCCAGGAACTTGTGGGCGAGGCCGTGGCCGCAGCCCGGGCAGTAGTGGGTCGAGTGCCCCTTCAGGCCTTCGCCGTGGGCGTGGCGCTCGAAGCGGTCGTAGAAGGTCGTGGTGGTCATACCGGCATCTCCTCCATCGCGACGACGCGATCGATGATCTCCTGCTGCTGCGGCAGGACTCCGCCCATGTGGCGGACCCCCTCGATGACCGGCAGGTGGAAGACGCCCGAGCGGGAGAGCGCGAGGCGCAACTCGTCTTCGAGCTGGCCCTCGCTCGCCTCCACCACCACGAACCGCCGGATGTGCCCGAGGTGGGGCCGCAGCAGGTCGATCGGGAACGGCCAGAGGGTGATCGGCCGGAAGAGTCCGACCTTGGCCCCCTCGTCCCGCAGCGCCTGGACCGCGCCCTTGGCCATCCGCGCCGGGGTGTTGCAGGCCACGATCACGGTGTCGGCGTCGTCCATGTGGTAAAGGTCGGCCCGCTGCTCGGTGGCCGCCATCCGGTCGTACTTGGCAGTGAGGTGGGCGTTGTGGGCTTCGAGGTCCTTCTCCTGAAGGAAGATCGAGCAGATGAGGTTGCGCCGGTGGTCGCGGTCGCCCCAGACGGCCCAGGCCGGCAGGCCGGGCTTCACGAGGTAGGGCGGGAGCTTCACCTTGCCCGTCATCTGCCCCAGGTAGCCGTCGCCCAGGATCACGACCGGGTTCCGGTACCGGAAGGTCAGGTCGAAGGCCAGCATCGTCAGGTCCAGCATCTCCTGCGGGGTGGAGGGGGCCAGCACGATCGCGTGGGTGTTGCCGTGCCCCAGGCCCCGGCAGGCGAGCTTGATGTCCGTCTGCTCGGGTGCGATGTTGCCCAGGCCCGGGCCGCCCCGCATGACGTTCACGAACACGCCCGGCACCTCGGCGCCGATCATGTAGGAGATCCCCTCGAGCATCAGGCTGAACCCCGGGGACGAGGTGAACGTCATCGAGCGGAGGCCCGCGCCGCCGCAGCCGTACATGTGGTTCACGGTCGCCACCTCGGAGACCGCCTGGAGGAACACGCCGTCGAGCGTGGGCAGAAGCTTCGCCATCAGCTCGGCTCCCTCGGTCGAAGGCGTGATCGGGTAGCCGAAGAAATGCCGGCACCCGGCGAGGAGAGCGCCGATCGTCGACGCGTAATTCCCCTTGACCACGATCGGCTCGACCGCGGGCAGGGGCACGGTCTCATTCGGGATGTCCACGGGCTCCGGAGCCCGGGTGTGCCGCGCCCCGAAGAGCTTCTCCGGATCGCGAAGCTCGAACTCCGCCCCCTCGGGTTCCGGCTGGAGGCCATAGGGCTCGGGGCATGCCGTGATGCAGAGCCCGCACCCGTTGCACGCCTCCAGGTCGAGGACGATGGGCGTGAGGCCCGTGAGCGAGTTGATCTCATGTCCCACGGTGATGCAGTGCTTGGGACAGGCATCGATACATCGGCCACAACCCTTGCAGTACTCCGGAAAGACGAAGGGCTTGGGCCGTTCGGCCAATTGAGCGACTTGAGTCATCTGGATTCCCCCTTCCGAGAACGGCAACCTGCGATGACACCGCCATTCTGGAAGGGGGCTGGCCGGGCCGCCACGCGCCAAGCGGCGGGAGGCGACGCGCCACGGGGTTGGTGGAGAGCCCGCCCGAAGGGGGAGGTCCTACGCACACACGTGGCGCGAGATCACCGCGCCGAGACGCCGGATGCCCTCTTCGATCGCCTCGGGTGTCGCGTAGGAGAAATTGAGCCGCATCGTCCGCTGTCCGCCGCCGCAAGGGTAGAAGGCGTTGCCGGGGACGAAGGCGACCTTCTCCTTCAACGCCTCCGCGAGGAGCTCGTTCGAGTCCATCCCTTCCGGGAGGGTGACCCAGAGGAAGAGGCCGCCCTTGGGGCGCGTCCAGAGAACGCCGGGTGGGAAGTTGCGCTCCAGCGCCTGGAGCATCGCGTTCCGGCGCTCGCCGTGGACCTGGCGGATGCGGCGGACGTGCCGGTCGAGGAAGCCTCCGCGGGCGACCTCGTAGGCCACCATCTGGGTGAACGAGCTCGTGTGGAGGTCCGCCCCCTGCTTCATCTGGACAAGGCGCGTCATCACCTCTTCCGGCGCCACGATCCACCCGACCCGCAGCCCCGGGGCCAGCGTCTTCGACATCGTGCCCAGGTAGATCACTCCGCCGTGGAACGGCTTGCCGTGCCCGTTGCCGTGGTACTCGGCGTCGAGCTTCACGAGAGGCGGGAGGTGCTCCCCCTCGTAGCGGAGCTGGCCATAGGGATCGTCCTCCACGATCGGCACGCCGTAGTGGCTCGCCATCTCGACCAGGCGCCACCGCCGCTCGAGCGAGAGGGTCACCCCGGCCGGGTTCTGGAAGTTGGGCAGGATGTAGAGGAACTTGGGCCCGGCCCGCAGGGCGTCTTCCAGCAGATCGATCCGCAGTCCTTCGTCGTCGATGGGCACCGGCAGGTAGCGGGCCTGGTAAGCGGTGAACGCCTGGAGGGCCCCGAGGTACGTCGGCTGCTCGGTCAGGATGCGGTCCCCCGAGTTGATGAAGAGCTTGCCGATGAGATCGAGCCCCTGCTGCGCGCCCGAGGTGATGAGGACGTTGGCCGGCGTTACCTGGATGCCGTACCGGGCCATGTGCCGCACCAGGAGCTCCCGCAGGGGAAGATATCCCTCGGTGGGTCCGTACTGCAGAGCTTCCCGGCCGTGCTGCTCGATCACCCGCCCGGCCGCCGCCTTGACGTCGTCCAGAGGGAACACCTCCGGAGCCGGCAGGCCGCCTGCGAAGGAGATGATCCCGGGATCGGCCGTGAGCTTGAGCAGCTCGCGGATGGCCGAGCTGGTCATCCCCTGGGCGCGCAGAGCAAAGCGGTCGCCCCAGGGAGTATTCGCGGTGGTCGTGCCGTGAGACTTTCCGCCCCCCAGCTCCAAGACACCCAACGGTGATAGACGAACCTGTGCTTCCGGACGGATCCGCTCCTGTTCGTGAATCATGGCTTCCCCCCTTCGAGGACACGCAACGGGAGGATTGTGACGGCCGGAGAGGCCGTCCCACCACACACGAAAGGGTTGTACAGGGGGCTGCCCGAAGGGGTTGGAACTACCCCCGTCTCCGCAGCGTCCGGTTCCGCCGCCGTTCCTCGTCCTTCCTCTTCTTGCTCGCCGCCCAGGAGCAGATCGGGCAGGCGTCCAGGTCGTGGTAGAGGGCGGGGCAGTATTCGCGGCCGAAGTAGATGATCTGGAGGTGGGCCTTCCCCCAGCTTTCCTCGGGGAAAACCCGCTTCAGATCCACTTCGGTCGTCTCGACGTTCTTGCCGCTCGACAGGCCCCAGCGGGCGGCGAGGCGGTGGATGTGGGTGTCGACCGGAAAGGTGGGCAGGCCGAAAGCCTGGTTCAGCACGACCGAGGCGGTCTTGTGGCCCACGCCGGGGAGCTCCTCCAGCTCTTCGAGCGTCTTCGGCACCTGCCCACCGTGCTTTTCGACCAGGATCTCCGACAGGCGCTTCAGGTTCCGGGCCTTGGTATCGGTCAGGCCGATGCGGCGGATCAATGTCCGGATCTCCTCTACGTCGAGCCTGGCCATGGCCTCGGGCTTCGCGGCCCGGGCGAAGAGGGCCGGGGTGACCTGGTTGACGAGCTTGTCCGTGGTCTGGGCGGAGAGCACGACCGCGACGAGCAGAGAGAACGGGTCCTGGTGGTCCAGGGGAACGTCGACGGACGGGTAGAGCCCGTCCAGGATCGTGGAGATGCGTTGGGCTTTGTCTCGTTTCGTCATGGAAGGACAGATCTTATCCCGTAAGCCCGCTTCCTTCTCTCGTTTTGGTATCCTGAGTCCGTCAATGAGAACAAAAGCCCGGGATCTGAGGAAGGGGCAGACTCTAGCGGAGTCGATTCTGTGGCGTCTGCTTCGAGACCGCAGACTCCGGCGACTGAAGTTCCGGCGTCAATTTTCAATCCCGCCCTTCGTTGCAGACTTCTGCTGCTACGAGCTGCGCTTGATCGTTGAGCTCGACGGAGAAGTCCACGCGGAACCTCGTCAGGCAGCGCACGACGAGAACCGCGATTGGTATCTGCAGTCTCTGGGGTATACGGTGGTGCGCTTTCCCAACAAGAAGGTGTTCGAAGACCCTCAAGGGGTACTCTCGGAGATCTTCGAGATCGCTTGGCGTAAAGGGTGGGTCGAGTAGCCCCC
>DATEIO010000401.1:0-2767 GCA_035278895.1 Thermoanaerobaculia bacterium
CGTGATCCGGGCGCTCGCCGCTCCCGGCCTCGAAAACGTTCACCTCCTCGTGGTGGGGGAGGCCGCGCCGGTCCTCGACCTCGAAGGCGAGGCGCGGCGGGCCGGAGTGGCCGGCCGCGTCCACGTCATGGGCTTCGTCTCCTTCGAAGACTTCGAGGCCGCCATCGCCGCCGTGGACCTGTGCCTCAACCTCCGCTATCCCACGGCGGGGGAGACCTCGGCCTCGCTTCTCCGCGTGCTCGCCGCGGGCCGGCCCGCCATCGTCTCCGACTACGCCCAGTTCGCGGACCTGCCGCCCGAGGTCGCCCTCCGCGTTCCGCTGGGAGACGAGGAGCCGGAAGCCCTCGCGGCGCTCCTCCGCGAGCTGCTGGCCCAACCCGGGCGCCTGGCGGCGATGGGGAGGGCGTCTCGCGAGCTCGTGCGCGTGCGGCACGACCCCGGCCGGGCCGCCGCGGCGGTGATCGAGGCCTGCCGCGAGCTCGCGGATGTACCGCCGCCGGGCGACGATCCCGTGGGCCGGGCGGACGTGCCCGCGCCGTCGTCCGTCGCCTGGGGGGACCTGCCCGGCGCGATCGAAGTCGAAGGCGCCGGGCTTCCGTGGCCTCCCGGGGAGAAGAGGCGCCTGCGCATCCGCCTCAAAAACACCGGCTTCGCCCGCTGGCTCGCGGGAGAGCGCGGGCCGGGCGGCGTGGCCGTCGTGGTCAAGCTCTTCGTGGACGACGGGCTCACCGAGGACCTCTTGGCCGGCCGGCCCTGGCTCGCCCTGCCGCGGGACCTGGCGCCGGGCGAGGAGATCGTGCTCGAAACCGGCGTCCGCCGACCACCCGGGGCCGCGCACCTGTGGATCGAGCCCCACCTCTTCGGCGGCCTGGGCCTGTCGAAGCTCGGCGGTCCTCTCTGGGAGAAGCCCATTTGAAGCGCTCGGCAATGGAGACCGCGGGCTGGGCCGTGCTCGGCCTCCTGCTTCTGGCGACTCTGACCGGCGCCGTCCGGCTCGACCGCTCGAAGCTTCCTCTCCTGGGTGACGAGGCCACCTACGCCATGCAGGCCGCGAGCCTCGCCTGGGATTTCGACCTCGCCTACACCAAAGAGGACTACGACCGCTTCGTTGCGAGCTGGGGCGTACCGCCCGCGGGCCTCATCCTCCAGAGCCGCCCGGGAAGCGACCGCCTGGTCTTCGCCAAGCCCCCTCTCTACGCCCTGGTCACGGCGCCCTTCGTCCGCGTCTCGCCCGTCCGGGGCGGCGTGGTGGCGAACGCCCTCCTGCTCGCCGCGGCCTCGCTCCTGGCCGCGCTCGCGCTCCGGAAGCGGCTGGGCGAGGCGGCGCCGCTCTGGGTGGCGGCCTTCGTCTTCGCCTCCGTGGCCTTTGGAGCCGTGTTCTGGGGCGAGGCGGACCTCTTCCTCCTGGCCTCTGTGGCCGCCGGCTTCGCCCTGATCTACGGCGGCGACCGCGCAGCCAGCGCCCCGGCTTCGATCTATCAGGGGGAAGACACGGTGCCGGCCGGGCGGATCTTCGGCCGCTTCGCCGCCGGCGGGGCGCTCCTGGCGGTCGCCGGGGCGTACCGGCCGTTCTATCTGATCCTTCTCGTCCCCGCGGCGCTCGCGGCACTGGGGTTTCCCACGGAACGCCGCCGGAGCGCCCTTTCCGGGGTGATGATCGGCGCCCTCGCCCTCCTTCTTGTCTCCATGGGCATCCAGCGGGCCGCGGGCGGCGATTGGACGGGGTACGGCGGCCAGCGGCAGGGGATCTACGAGAGAAGCTCCTACCCGGCCGTCGACTTCCCGGCGAGCGCGTGGTCCGAGCAGGTGGAGCAGCGGGGCAACGCCTCCTGGCTGCGGCCGGGGATCTTCACGCCCCGGCTCGCCCCCAGGCTCCTCGGCTGGAACCTCGTCTACTTCCTCGCGGGGCAGACGGTGGGCGTGCTTCCATACTTCCTCCCGCTGATCCTGGGCTTCCTCGCTTTCTCGAGAGACCGCGGGCGCTGGGCTCTCCCCGTGGCCGTGGCGGTCGCCGCCGGGTGCTTCCTCCTGCTCCTCCCGTTCGACTTCGCGGGCGGCGGCGCCTTCGCCAACCGCTACTTCCTCCCGCTCTACCCGGCCCTCTGGTTCCTGGCCGGCCGGCCCGCCCGGCCCGCGTGGGCGCTCCTGGTGGCCGCGCTCGCGGCGCCGTTCCTCCTGCCGCTCTGGACCCACCCTACGGCGTACCCGGTGGAGCAGGGGGAGCTGCGCCACGTCTCGGATCTGGCCCGGCGCATCCTCCCCTACGAGACCAGTCAGAGCGCGCTCCCCGGGCCGCAGGTCTCGGTGGGCGGCGGTCTCTGGGCGAAGCTCCTCACCTCGAACGTCTGGCCGGCGGAGCGGGGGAGAGGGCTGCGTGTGGCGGGAGAGGGCCCGGCGAGCCTCCTCGTGGTGAGCCCCCAGCCGCTCGACGCGCTCCTTCTGGACATGGACCGCCGCGCGCCCACCAAGATCGTGGTGAACGGCGAAGAGCTGCGGCCGGCCCTCTTGAAAGCGGACGGCGGCGTTGTCTTCGTCGTCCCCCTTCCGGCGGCGCGCGCGGTCCACCCGATCGCGTGGTCGCCCTACGATCACCATTTCTACGCGCTGGACCTCCGCCTGCCCGGCGCCCCCGCCGCGCCGATCGGTTTCGGCGTCGAACCGGCTTCCCGGGATCTGATACAAAGAGGAGGGGGGTGAACGATGGCGGATCAATTCCAGAGTTGGATCGTGGCCTTGCGGGAGCGCCTCGCGTCCCCGCCGCCCCGGC
>DATEIO010000402.1:0-7991 GCA_035278895.1 Thermoanaerobaculia bacterium
TGGTCGACGAGGTCGTGCTCGAGAACCCGGTGGTCAAGGGCATGCCGCTCTTCGACCTGGAGCGCACCGAGGTCCTGCGCGGGCCGCAGGGCACTCTCTTCGGCCGCAACACCCCCGCCGGCATCGTCAAGTTCGACACCAAGAAGCCGTCCGACGAGTTTTCCGCCGACGTGCGCGCCTCCTACGGCACGTTCTCGACGGTCGACGCCAAGGCGGCGATCGGCGGCCCCTTGACCGACACCCTCTCGGGCCGCGTCTCGGTGCTCTACCAGTCGCAGGACGACTGGGTCGACAACACCTTCACGGGTCAGAACGACGCGCTCGGCGGCCACGACACCGGGGCCTACCGGCTCCAGTTGCTCTGGGCGCCGACCGAGGACTTCAGCGCTCTCGTCAACGTCCACGGCTGGACCGTCGACGGCACGGCCCGCATCTTCCGCGCCAACATCTTGAAGCCGGG
This sequence comes from Thermoanaerobaculia bacterium, assembly GCA_035278895.1. Classification (GTDB taxonomy): domain Bacteria; phylum Acidobacteriota; class Thermoanaerobaculia; order Multivoradales; family UBA5704; genus DATARR01. The sequence continues at coordinate 461 of DATEIO010000402.1, forward strand.
CACGAACGATCTCGTCTCCGGCTACGAGCAGGACGAGGTGGCGCAGGACGGCATCAACGAGCAGCACATCGACTCGACGGGCGGCGTGCTCAAGCTCGACTGGGAGCTGGGCGGCTGGACGCTGACCTCGGTGACCGGCTACGAGACCCTCGAGATGTACAGCCGCGCCGACATCGACGGCGGCTTCGGCGCCGTGTTCGCGCCGCCCTCGGGCCCTGGCGTCATCCCGTTCCCCTCCGAGAGCGCCGACGGTATCCCCGACCTCGACCAGACGACCGAGGAGCTCCGCCTGGCGAGCGACACCGACGGCAAGCTCGACTGGCTCGTGGGCTTCTACTACTTCAACGAGGATCTCCGCGCCGAGACCTTCAGCTTCAACAGCCTCGCCCCCGGCAACCCGCTCGACGGCTTCGCCTTCCAGAGCCAGGAAGCCAAGTCATGGGCCGTGTTCGCCTCGCTCGACTACGCGCTGAACGACGCCTGGAGCTTGAAGGGCGGCGTGCGCTATACGACCGACGAGAAGGACTTCTCGGCCGAACGCCCTGACCCGACCTTCCAGACGCCCACCGTGGCGCCGATCAAGGCGTCGACCGACGCCGACCTCGTCACCTGGGACCTCTCCGCGACGCGGAAGGTGAGCGACGCGGTCAACGTCTACGGCCGCGTCGGCACCGGCTTCCGCGCGCCGTCGATCCAGGGCCGCATCCTCTTCTGCCCCGACTTCGAGGGCGGCACGAACCCGGCCACGAACTGCGTCTCGGTCGCCGACGAGGAGAAGATCCTCTCGACCGAGGTCGGCATGAAGAGCGAGCTGATGGAGCGCAAGCTCCGCTTGAACCTCGCCGCCTACCGGTACCAGGTCGACGGCCAGCAGCTCGTCGCCGTGGGCGGCCGCTTCAATACCGCCACGCTGCTCAACGCCGACACGACCGACGGCTACGGCTTTGAGGCCGACATCGACTGGGCGCCCACCAGCGCCTGGCTGTTCACGCTCGGCGGCAGCTACAACCACACCGAGATCGACGACCCGAACCTGGCGGTCGCGCCCTGCGGCGGCGGCTGCACGGTGCTCGATCCGATCGTCAACGGGCTGGCGCGCGTCGACGGCAACTCGCTGCCGCACGCCCCGGAGTGGATTTTCAACGGCATCGTCGACTACCGCCGCCCGCTGGGCGAGAGCCTCTTCATGGCAAGCCTCGACTGGGCGTACCACAGCGAGAAGAGCTTCTTCCTCTACGAGTCGAAGGAGTTCAACGGCGACTCGTTCGACCTCGGCCTGCGCGTCGGCTACACCTTCCCGGGCGCGCGCTACGAAGTGGCCGCGTTCGCGCGCAACCTGCTCGACGAGGAGATCGTGCAGAACGGCATCGACTTCAACAACCTGACCGGCATGACGAACGATCCGCGCCAGGTGGGCGCCGAGGTCGTCGTCCGCTGGTGAGGAGGTGATCACCCTGAGCAAGGCAGCACCGATGCGGACCCTTCTGATCGCCGCCTGCCTGCTGAGTCAGGCGGCGACAGCGAGGGCCTCCCCTGGCGGGCCAGAAATGGCCAAGATCCGCGGCGGGAGCGCGCAACGTGGAGCTCGTCCTCGAGCAGCTCGACGGGATCCTGGCCGCTCCGGTCGCGGAGTCGCCCTTCTTCAATCCGGCGACCCGGGATGACGACCCGGCCTTCCGCAAGGCCTGGGAGGAGCTGGTGCGGGACGCGATCTACCCGGCCGTCCGGCGTTACCGGGACTACCTGAAGAGCGAATACCTGCCGGCTGCGCTCTGCGGCACTCGGCTCCAAGCCAGCATCGCCGTACTTTTTGATTGATCTGTTTCTCCTTCGTGAGTCCGCTGCCTGAAAACGTATCTAGCAGGATTGATTTGGATTTGAAACCTTCTTGAGATCGTAGCGATAACCATGATCCCCTTCAAAGAACATCGGCGGGTTCCGGGCGTACCTGACCAAAGTGAGAGTCCCGTTCTCGATCTTGAAGATGGCGAAGACCACCATGCCGATTTCATCCGAATCCGAGCTCTCTGTGATTGTGGCGTGTAGCTGCTGAGGGACCGTTCCTGCCGGTAGTGTAAACGTCGCCTTGTACCGGTCCTCCGGCTTCGGTCCTTCAAAGTGGAGCGAATTGCCGGTGATCGTTATCGTGTATTTGCCGGCCGACTCGTGACCCACCTGGACTCCCTCCCATGATCCTTGGAGAGGTTGTGTTTGTGCGGCGGTGGGCTGGAGGGGCGCGGGAGCGTCCTGTGCGCGAAGGAGCGCACAAGGGATGAGCATGGAAAGCGCTGTGATTGTGAATGCTTTTCTGAGGATCATTTTCATCGGACTTCCTGGTTTCGGTTGCCGTTGGCTCAAGGATTCGGTAGGAAGGAGGTTACGCCTCCGCCTCGAGAGAGTCAACGCGGCTGACCCTCCGAACCGGGTGCCAGGAGATTCGCAGGAGGGCGCCTTGGGCTCAGCCGGGATAGGCCATGCGCCGCATCAGCGCCACGAACCGGGGCTCGTCGCGCAGGGCGTCCCACGGCGGGTCTACCTTCAAGTCGCGCAGCATCGAGTCGCGCTCGGCCCACGAGCGCTCCAACTCGTCGAGAGCCGCCGGCCGCTCGCCCAGGCCGGCGTGGACGAGCGCCCGAAAATAGGCCGGGACATAGGCCCTCTGCCCCCGCTCTCGGAGCTCGGCCAAGAGCTCGCGGGCGCGATCCGTCCTTCCGGCGCGTCCGCAGGCATAACCGAAATAGCCAAGCAGGCGCGACATGCGGCTCGACAGGCGGAGCGCCTTTTCGAGCGCGGCGAGGGCCTCCTCGTGGTCCCCGGTCTCGGTCAACGCCTCCGACAACCACCAGAGAGCCGGCACGAAATCCGGATCCATGGCGAGCACCTGGCGGAAGTAGGGGATCGCCTCGTGGAAGCGGCGGGCGAAATAGTGCACCGCCCAGCCGTGGATCGACGGGATGAGGAGGGACAGGGGATCCAGCTCGAAGGCGCGCTGCAGGCGTTCCGCCGCGGGACCCGGGCGGCCGAGAACGCCTGAATAGGCTCCGGACCACTGCCAGATCACGGCATTGCCCGGCGAGAGCTCCAGCGCCCGGTCGTACTCGTCGAGAGCGCCCTGCCAGTCGGCGGGAAGAAATTGCCAGTGGAAAAACGCCCGCACGCGATGGAGGTCGGCGGCATTGGCATCGAGCTGCGCGGCGTGTGCGAGCGCCGCCTCGACGCGTGGCCGTGCTTCGGCCGGCGCCAGGATGCGAGAGCTCCCGGTGCAACTCGCGCGCACTCGCCGCGCGGTGTTTCAGATCCTTGGCCAGGCAGCGCTCCACCAGGTTTTCCAGGGCTGCCGGTGTGTCGGGACGCAACCGCCGCAGCGGAGGCGGCGCATCGCGCAGGATCCCGCTCGCGATCTCGGCCTCCGTGCGGCCCGCGAAGGGCGAGCGGCCGCTCGCCATCTCGTAGAGGACCACGCCGAAGGCGAAGAGGTCGCAGCGGTGATCGACCGGCCGTCCGCACAGTTGCTCGGGAGCCATGTAAGCGGGAGTGCCGAGGACGGTGCCGGCGCGCGTCAACGCCGCAGGGACGCCGAGCTCCAGCGTCGTGGCCGACGCGGAGCGCAGCAGCGCCAGCCCGAAGTCGAGGATTTTGGGTCGACCGTCGGGTGTGACCATGATGTTGCCGGGCTTGAGGTCGCGGTGGATCACACCGCGGTCATGGGCCGCGGCGAGCGCGTCGACTAAGGACACGCCGAGGTCCATCAGCTCGGGCAGCGGCAACGGGCCTGCGGCGAGACGCTGAGCCAACGTGGTGCCATGGACGAGCTCCATCGCGAGAAACGTGGTCCCGCCGTGCTCGTCCAGATCGAAGACCGTGACAATGTTGGGATGATTGAGCGCTGCGAGGGCCTCCGCCTCGCGGCGGAAACGCGCCAACCGATCGGCGTCTCCCTGCGCCTCGGGCGGGAGGACTTTGAGGGCCACCAGCCGGTGCAGACGCAGGTCCTCGGCTTCCCAGACCTCTCCCATTCCGCCACGGCCAAGCAGCGCCACGACGCGGAAGTGTCCGAGGTTGGTGCCAGTCTGCATCGGAGAGACCTCAGCTCAAGGCGCGCGGAGGGTTGGAAAGCGCGGACTCGGGCTGCTGAATTTATTTTATCTCGGCAGGAGATGGGAGACAACCACAAGACGGCAGGACACGGGCAGTGAGCGCAACGATTGCCGGATATCCATATCCACCATCCCGTCGTGTCGGGCTCCGTCTTCGTCGTGTCGGCGGGGCCTCTCGTCGTGTCGAGCCGCCCTCGCGGGAAGCGGTCTCCTCGGACAATTCTCTGGCACAGGGGTTGCTCTCCAGCCGATGTAACAACCATGGGTAGGCTGAGCGCTACCGCAACCTAAAAGGAGGATCGTCGTGAAGACCCGACATCTGCTGTGGATTTCCCTGGGTATTCTGCTCGCCGTGTCGCTGCCCGCCGCGGCCGAAAATCCACCGGCCCAAGCGGCGGCAGGCAACGGCATCACGCTGCCGATCTCGACCGCCTGGCTCTATATGGCGGACGATCAGGCCTACAACCAGATCCCCGCCTACTGGTCGAAGGTCGATTTCAGCGACGTCGACGTTCTCACCGTCGGACCGGCGGGGGTCCAAGCCGATGGCACCTTCGGACTGTACAAGTCGGCGAAGACCGGCGATCTGGCCCATCGTTTCAAGTGGGTCCTTGAGAGGGCCCGGACGCAGAATCCCAAAATCAAAATCATCGTTTCGCAGTGGTGGGGCAACGGGGACGGGATCTGGGGCCGCCCCCTGTCGGCCTTGAAGAGCGACGCAGACATCCAGAAATACACGAGCTCCGTTTACAGTTTTCTCGCCGCGTACCTGAAGACAGCGGGAGGTGTCGACGGCTACGACATCGACTACGAGGCCAATAACGTTTCGCCGAAAACAAAGGCCATCGCGCAGCAGGTCCGCGCGCAGCTTTCGCGCCTGAGCCAGGCCAGCGGCGGCCGGCCGTTCTATCTGACCGTGTCGCCGGCTTCCACCTCGTACTTGAAGGAGGCCGCCGGTTCCCTGGACTTCGTCAACATGCAGACCTACGCCGGGGGCTCGGGCCTGACCCCCAAGAATTTCCTCGACATGGGGCTCAAGTCGACGCAGCTCCTCTACGGCATTTGCCCGGAGACCAATTGCCCGACGCCGACCCTCGATCAGGTCAAGCAGGCCTATACCGCCAACAAGCTGGCCGGCATCCATCTGTGGCGCTTGAACTCGGACAACTACCAGGACGAGGGGAAGGTTCAAAGGCAGGTCTCCAATTTCCTGCACGGCCCCGCAGCCGCCCCCGCAGCCACCGGGACTTCGCCATCCCAGTAACATGAAGAGGTGAGCGAAGGCCCCCTTGGTACCGTCGGCGGTACCAAGTGGGCCTTCGTGGCGTTCAGGCGGGCGGGCCGCCCAGGATCGAGATGTCGTGGCGGGCACAGGCGGCGATCACCTCGGCGATCTCGGCGTCGCTCGGAGGCCCTGCTGGCGGGGCCTCCCGCCGGCCGAGGTCGCGGAAGAACTCGACCATGGAGCGCTCGGCGACGACAAGCATCGTGGCCGGCGCGGCGCTGGCGTTCCGGTAGTTATGGGGTGCTCTAGGAGACACCGTGACCACGGCACCCTCGCCGGCCACCACTTCGCGCGGCGGCCCGTCATCAAAGATGCCGAAGGTGATCTCGCCGGCGAGCACCCGGAAGATTTCCGGGGAGGCGTGAACGTGCGGCGGCGTGCCCGAGCCGGGCGGCACCTCGACTTCGAGCACGGAGAGATCGGTGCTGGCGACCTCGCCCATGAAACGGATGCGGTCACGAACAACCCAGAGGGTGTCGGCTTCGGCGTTGCGGACGATCTGGACGGGTGTCATTTGAGGCTCCTCCCTAAAGAGATGTGTTCGGGTTGTTATGGGGAAACGACTACGATGGATCGTCGGTGGATCGTTCGCGGGCGCGCACGGCGTCGACGAGAACGCCGATCGCCCAGGACGCGGCGTCGCCGGCCTGGGCTCCGGTGACGTCTGCGTAGTCGCGCAGGGTCTCCCAGGCGGCAGCACTGTAGAGGCAGTGCACGACGGCCTCGAGCCGGCGCCGATCGGCGGCATCGGCTCCGCGCGTCGCCTCCTGGAGCGCCGCGTGGAACGCCTGGCGGCGCGCGGGCACGGCGGCCAGGCGCATCGCGCGCCCGGTGGGCGAGTGGAGGCTCGAGCGGATGACGCCTTCGAAGTCGTCGAACCGGGCGAAGGTCTCGCGCGGCCCGGCGACGAGCTCCTCGAGCGAGCCGGGGAGCGTGGGAGAGGCGACGCGCTCATTGATCCAGGCCCAGAACGTCTCGAGCAGCGATTCCTTGGTGGCGAAGTGGCGGAAGATCGTGCGGCGCTCGACGCCGGCCCGGCGCGCGACCTCGTCGAGGGTGAGCTCGCCCTGGCCCTCGAGCCGCATCCAGTCGGCGACTGCCTCGAGGATCCGCTCGCGCGTTTCTCTCGCGCGCTCCGCACGCAGTGGGCTGGTGTAGTGCCTCGTCGTCGTTTTCATGTCACGCATGGTGACTCGAATTGAGAAGACTGTCAACCACCCGGCGGGGTAGGGGGCGAAGAGTGGCGGGGTAGGGCGGTGGTAGACTCGCCGAGGGCTCATGCAGCTCAGGCGATCTCAGCGCAGCGCCCCGTTCCACCCGGAGGCACGGAGGAGAACATGAAAAAGTCAGGTTCGACCGAGGACCAGTCAGCCTCTGAGCGGATCGATCAAAGAATCGCCGAACTCGGGGACTGGCGCGGGGAGACCTTGAGCAGGATGCGCAAGCTCATCCAGGAGGCAGACCCGGACGTCGTGGAGGAGTGGAAGTACATGGGCACTCCCGTATGGTCGCACGACGGGATGATCTGCACCGGCGAGTCTTACAAGTCGATCGTGAAGTTGACCTTCGCCAAGGGGGCTTCGTTGGAGGACCCGGCCCAGCTCTTCAACTCGAGCCTCGACGGGAACACAAGGCGCGCAATCGACATCCATGAGGGGGAGGAGGTCGACGCGGACGCGTTCAAGGCGCTCATCCGTGCCGCGGTGGCCCTCAACACCTCCGGCGGAAAGGCCAGGCCAAAGCGAGCGAAGTAGCCTTGGCGCCGGGTCTTTCTGGCGGCCGTTTCGTCAGGCCACCGGAGCCCCGAGGCAACGCTGCAGCAGGCGAGCGTCTTTGAGACGCTCCGCGTACGCGGCGAACGCCGGGGTGGGGCCGCGCCAGCGCAACTCGTCCACCTCGCGGAAAAGGGGAGCGTCGGCCCGGAGCGTCGCCAGGTCCTTGAAGCGCAGCGCCAGATCGCGATGCTCTGGCAAGACGTCCGGGGGAAAGCTCTCGATCGGGCCGTACCGATGGAGGAGCCGTTCCGCCGTCTTGGGGCCGATGCCGGGAAGGCCTGGATAGCCGTCCGCGGCGTCGCCGACCAGAGCGAGAAAGTCGGGGATCAGGACGGGGGGAACCCCGAACTTCTCGCGGATTCCCTCCTCGGTGA
>DATEIO010000403.1:0-14108 GCA_035278895.1 Thermoanaerobaculia bacterium
GGCGCGGTCGTTGACGTTCCAGAGCGAGGCCACCAACCGTGGCGCACCGGCGTTCATGAAGGCCTGGGAGAGCCCGACCAGTCCTTCGCCGTTCACCTCTTCGCCGAGGCCCGTACTGCATGCGCTCAGCACGACCAGATCCGCCCGGAGCCCGAGATCGGAGATCTCATAGGCGCGGAGATGGCCGTCCACCGGCCGGCCGGAGGCGTCAAATGCCGAGAAAGCGAGGGCCGACAGCTCGGGGTAAACCCCGTTGAACAGGCCATGGGTGGCGAAATGAAGGATGCGGTATCCGCTCAGCTGGCCGCTGCGCACCAGCTCCCGGCTCGCCGCGAAGCCGGAGGCCGCGAGGACCGGCTTGGAAGGGGCCAGGGCCAGAATCGCCTTGGCTTCCTGGCTCGTGTGCGGCAAGCGTCGCAGCCAGGGCCTTCTCTGGTCCTCGGAAATCGCCAGGGCCCCTGTCGCACGGAGTCCCTGGAGCCTCTCATCGTCCGGCCCGAAAACCGGATCCGCCACGATGGCCAGAAGGCCGCGGGGAGGCTGCCGCCCCGCGAGCCTGGAGCGCAGAGCGGCGAGGACCGAAACGGAGGGCAGGCTCACGATTTCATGGTCCAGCATCAGCGGCCGCATCTCCGGTCGTCCTGCGGGCGGGCCGGCCCCGGGACCGGGCAGAGCGGCAAAGGGGACGACCTGGAGAGCGCCAGGAGCTACCACGACCAGGCGCCGGCCGCCGAGAAGATCGGAGACCGGACCGAGAATCATCTGGCTCAGCCGCGCTGCCGCTGCCTGCCAGGCGCCCATGCCTCCTGTCTGAAGATGGCTCTCGGTCAACCGCAAGTACGTCTGGCGCGCGGCGGCCTCGATCTTCTCCCGGCCCGGCAAGGTGGTGACAAACCGCGTTGTCGAGGACGTCACGGCCCAGAGGAAGCTCCGCTCCTCGCCGAAGAAGTACACGAGCAGGAGAGTATCCTCGTCGAGCAGTCGCGCCCGGACCTGATCGAGCGAAAGAGTCGGGAGAGCGGCGCTCGGCGGGAGAGCCCCTCGCGCTTCCGCTTTGGCCTCCCGCAAGCTCTCCATTAAAGCGACAAGGTCCCCCTCTTCGATCCCCGGCGAAGAGGTCGTCAACAGGTTTAGATGATGCTCGTTGATCTTCCGGCGCAGGCCATCGTAGCGGCGCGTCTCTTCCGGATCGGGCCTCTGGTTCGCGATAGACAGAAGATCCAGGAGGCTCCTCGCCCGGGCGCGCTCGCTGACGGCAAAAGCCTTGGCGTCGTGACCACGCTCCGGCCCGAGCTCATGCCGCTCGGCCAGGAGATCGATGAAGAACGCGTACCGCTTCTGCTGGGCGGCCTGATAGGACGCCCGCAGATCCAGCCGCCACACCTGGCTGCGGGTCGCCTCCACGATCTCCAGGGTACGCTCCATCCAGCTCTCAGCCTCCGCGAGCCTTCCCTCCGCCCGGGCCACGCGGGCGAGGCCGAAGAGGGCGGTCTCTTCCCGGGGAAACAGCTCGAGAGCCCGTTCGTAGCTCTCCCGCGCCCGGTCCGGATGACCGAGCCGCTCGTAAGCGGCTCCCAGATTGTTCAGGATTACGGCCTGAGACGACTTCTCCCCGAGACGCTGGAAGATCTCGACCGCTTCACGAAAGGCCCGCAGAGCCTCCCGCGGCCGGTCGGCTTCCAGATGAGCGAGGCCGATGCTGTTGAGCGTGACCGCCTGCCCAGGCGTGTTGTGCTGCAGGCGCTGCAACTCGAGAGATTCCTGGTACCTCTCCATGGCCGCTTCCGGCCCCTCGAGGTCCAGCAGCACGTCGCCCAGCTTGTTGAGGGTGGTCGCCCGCAGCACAGGATCGGGCTGCTGCTCCAGGAGCGCCAAGGAGCGGCGGAAGTGGTACAAGGCCACGCGGCTCTCACCGAGCGAGGCATAGAGAACGCCAAGGTTCATGCGGGTCGTGGCCAGATTTCTCCACTGCCGAAGCTGTTCCCAGACCTCGACGGCCTGGGAGTAGAGGTGGACGGCCGCGTACAGACGCTCTTGGCGCACGCGGATGATGGCCAGATCGTTCAGGCGTGCCGCCCACTGGGAGAGCTCGCCCAGCTTTTTCAACAGCGCGAGCGCCTGTTCGTGACAGTGGGCGGCTTGTTCCAGCTCGTCCATCCGCGCCCAAGCCCGTGCGAGATGGTAGAGAACCATCGCCTCCTCCCGCTCCTCCCCGGTGCTGCGATAGAGGTTGCGGGCGCGGTTCAGAATCTCGATTCCCTCCGCACGGCGTGCCGGGTCTTCGCAGTAGAGCCTTCCCAGGCGGTCGAGCGCCCGGGCCTCCCGGCCGGTCTCCCTCAACTGATTCCAAAGCTCGGCCGAATCCCGATAGCTTTGGGCCGCAGCCTCTCCCCGTTCGAGGATGCGCCCTCGGGAGAAGGCTTCTGCCGCCCTCGCGCGCTTCCGGTCCTCCTGGGTCGCCGGGCGCAAAGCCTGGCTCCGGATCTCGTAGCGTCCTCCGCCGGCAGGCTCTGGCCAAGCGGAAATCTCCAGCCGATGCAGGCCTGTCTCGGCCGCCACCAGGAACAGGTCCTCGGGCCCTCGGCCGGCGCTCGGGCTGTCCACCTGGAGCAGAAGCTGATCCGCAGGAGAGCGGAGCCTGACGGCGACGTCCACGCCGAATTGCTCGACGATCAGATGGAGGTACTGGCCGGCTTCGAGGGGGAACGTATAGCTTCGGGACGCTCCCGGCGAGATCCGTTCAACCCGCCGCTCTCCCGTTATCAAGGCAGCCAACGGGAGGGGAGCCGCCGGAACCAGCGCCGTGGCCTCCGGGTTACCCACGGGCGCCTCAGGAATCTCGGGAACGGAGACTGGCCCGATACGCCCCAGGCCCCACCACGCCACCGTCGCGAGCGCCCCCAGAGACGCCACGACGACAGAGACCGCGAGGCGTTCGCGCCCCATGCTCCCTTTACGTTCTCGAAGCCGCCTAGTTGCAATATTCACTTTTTGCTATGATTTCTTGAATCCATCATAGCAGAGTCGATCGATCAACGCACCCGGAGCGCGAAATCCACTGTCTTCTGGCGTTGTCCGTTCTTCTTTCCAAGCAGCAGGATCTTGTAGTCGCCCGGTGTGGCGAGGTCGGCCTGGGGAATGGCGAGACGGAAGTTGCCCGCCTCGCTGATGGGTTGATTCTTCAGGAGAAGAACCCTCTCACCCTTCGGGCCGAAGACTTCGACGTCGTACAGAGAAAACTCCAGCTCGTCGGGATTGAGGATCACCAACGCCCAACCAGGCTCCTCCGAAAGCCGGATCTCGGGCACATCCTGAACCCCTTGCCGCATCGAGCCCGAAGGCACGAGGTTGACAAGAGGTGGATTAACCCGCGGACGCGCCAGCTCCTCCAAGGCCTGCCGCTGATCGATCACCACCACGGTGAGAAGCGCCGCGGCAAGCCCCATCGTGGCCGCCGTGGCCCAGGCCCAGCGGGAAGAGACTGGAGGCTTGCGCCGCTCGGCGAGCACGGCCGGCGGGCTCGGGAACAGGCGGGCTCTCTGACGCTCCCAGGCGGCATCCAACTCCGCCTGCGACATCTCCGGGCCGGGCTCCTCGTCCTCGCCGGAAAGGGAAGCGAACGCCAGGAGCTGGGCCGTGCAGTCCGGGCAGGCGGCCAAGTGCTCGCGAATCTCCTCCGCCTCCTCCGGCCCGAGCCGGCGCTCGTGATACGCCGCGATCCGCTCCGGAGAAGGATGTCGATCGAGGGACTGCCGCTCCTTCTGGAAGTGGGCTCGCAAGGGCTCGGTGGGATCGGAGCTGGACGGCATCGGCGTTCTCTCTCCGGGGGACGCGCCCCCTTCATTCTTACTTAGAAACCGCCTTCGCGGTCTGGTTTAGCGACTCGTCAATCCACCCACTCACCGAAGTCTTCGCCCAGCTCCGCGCGCAGGCGTTGCCGGGCCTGGAAGAGATGCGCCTTGACCGTCTCGACGGAAATCTGGAGGATGGTGGCGATCTCGCGGTATTTGAGACTCTGCCCGATGCGAAGGTTGAGGACCTGCCGCATCTGGGGCGGAAGCGCGTTCACCGCACGCGCCAGGGCTTCTTCGCGCTCCCTCTGATAGACCTCCCGCGCGGGCGACGCCTCCGGCGACGCAGGCTCGTACAGACGGGCTCCGTCCTGGGCCGTGGCATCGATCGAGACCTCCGGGGCGTTGCGCTTCTCCCGATGGAGCCGGCGGTGCTCGTTGCGGTGAAGATTGGAGGCCGCGGCGAAGAGCCACGACTTGAAAGAGCCCTCCCCGCGGAAGGCCCCGATCTGGCGCAGCACCCGCTCGAGCGTATCCTGCGCCAAGTCTTCACTATCTTGAACCGTGTAGCCGAAGCGCTTGAAGAAACGCACCACCAAGGGATAGTGCCGCTCAAAAAGAAGGCGGCTGTTCGGCTCGACACGAATTCCGGCCTGAAGCTCCGCGACGGCACGCTCGATCTCGGGATCGTCCTCACGACCGGGGGTCATCGGCCCCCATCCTATCGCAGTGCTTTCAAAGATCGAGAACGTCCCCCTCCCCCAACACCCCGAACCCCCGCCCCTCGATCGCCTTCCGCGCCGCCCCTTCCCCATCCAGCGCCGGGTTTGAGTGGTTCAAGTGCGTAAACCACACCCGGAGCTTCCCCGCCTTCACGAGCGGCTCCAGGAGATCCATGGACTGGGTGATCAGCGGGTGCTTGATCTTGGTGACGTCCCGGTCCGGTAGCTCGTCCGGCGAATAGAACGTGGCGTCGAGCAGGGCGTAGTCCACTTTGTGCTCGGCGAGCACGTCCGGGAGAGGCTTGGGCCAGGCGGCCCAGGAGTCGGTGTCGGGGACGTAGAGGAGGGTCTTCTTCGGGCCTCGAATTACAAAAGCCATTGTGTCCGAATACTCGTCGCGGTGGGGGACGGGAATCGGCGTCACTGTGATCCCTTCGTCCAGCTCGAAGGGCTTGCCAAGCTCGAGCTCGCGGAGGGCGATGTTTCCGAGGCGGACGAGTTGGCTCCAGGGGCCGTTGGCGCGCAGGTAGGCGGCCATGCGGGGGGAGACGTGAACGGGGAGGTCCTTGGTGTTCAGGCTCTCGAAACCGAAGTGGGCGAGCCCCAGGTAGTGGCCGATGTGGGCGTGGGTAAGGAGGAGGCCGTCCACGGGGGCGCGGTCCACCTTGCCGGCGGGGTGCGGGCGGAAGGTGTGGATTTCCTCGATCTGCGCGGGGAGGTCGGGGGTCGCGTCCACGAGCCAGGTGCGGCCGGTCTTGGGCACGTGGAGGGCGAGGCTCGCGACGTGCCGGGCCTTGGACGGGTCTTTGCGCGCGGCGGCGCAGCGGGTGCAGTCGCAGCCGGTCTGGGGCATGCCGCCGTCCTGCACGGTGCCCAAGACGACGACGCGTGGGCCTGGAGGCTCCGCGGCGAGGAGGAGGGCCGGCAGGAGGAGAAGAGGAAGCAGAAGAAGAAACGCCTTTTTCGAAATCATGGTCGCGGCCTCCGGGACGGAGACTATACTCCCGCCCATGTTTTCAGCCCCTTCCCTCCCCGTGAGCACCGGGATCTCCTTCGCCCGCGCCAAGAAGTCCCGGCGTCAGGAGCGGGATGAGCCGGCTCCCGCCGTGGCCGTGCGGCCCGAGCGCGTTCCGCCGGTCGCGAAGCTCCTGCTCGCCTGCGCGGCTGTGATCGCGTTTTTCGCCTGGATGCGGATCTCCGCTCCTTTCCCCTGGTCGTACGACGAGTACTATCACCTGGGTCTGTCGCGGGAGATGCAATCGGGCGTCCGCATCAAGTCGTTCCGCTGGACGCCGTTTTCGACGCTCTACGATCAGTTCGTGGACGGCGCGCCCCTGTTCCACCTGCTGCTCCTGCCCATCGCGGGGCTGCCGCTCGAAACCGCGAGCTTCCTGGGCGTGCTCCTGGGCCAGGTCTTTTTCGTGGGAGCCTTTGCCGCGGCCCTCTGGATGCTCCGCGTGCCGCGGCCGTGGTGGTTCGTGCTCGCCCTGCCGGCGCTCGGGCCCATGGTCGTCCAGCGCCTCGAGATGTGCCGGCCTCACGTGTGGCTCATGGGCTTCGCGGTGCTCGTGCTGGCGCTCCTGGTCTCACGGCGGTGGAAGACGCTCTTCGTGGCCTCCGCCCTCTTCAGCCTGGCCCACACGGGGGGCTGGATCGTGATCGCTTTTGCCGTTCTCTGGCTGCTGCTAGGGCTCACGTCGCGCGAGAAACCCGGGGAGCCGCGCTTCCCCTGGCAGCCGGCCGCTTTCGCGGCGGGCGGATGGCTTCTTGGCCAACTCCTCCATCCCGAGGTGCCGGCGAACTTCAAGCTGTTCTTCGTGTCGAACTTCGTGATCCCGTTCCAGGCTTCGGGCGCAGGGGACGCGGTCCTGCAGTCGCAGCTCGGGACCGAGCTCGCGCCGCCGGAGCTGTACATCCTGTTCGACCAGTGGCCCGCCTTCATTCCGGCGGTGATCGTGGCGCTCTCGCTGCTTTTCGAGCCCCGGTTGCGCAGCCGCCCGGTGCTGACCGTGGCGTTCTTCGGCCTGGCGTTCCTGGCGGCGGGCAGCGTGTTCGCGCGGCGGTTCCTGGAGCTGGGCGCGCCGCTTTCGCTCTTCGCCCTGGCGCTCGTGGTGCGTGAGCGGCGGGAGAAGGGGCTCGCTCCCATGATGCCCCAGTACGGGCGGATGCTCGCCGGGGCGGCCATTGCCCTCGGGCTTCTCTGGACGACCACCGTCGTCCGCAACCTGGGCTTCGGCCACTTCTCAGCGCCGCAGGGCATGGCGAAGTGGCTGGGCGAAAACGGCAAGCCGGGGGAGCGCGTGTTCACGGCCCAGTGGGGGGACTCGGCTCCCCTCCTCTACTACGCGCCGCAGCTCCAGTCGTTGGTGGCCCTAGACCCGACCGTCTTCTATAACAAGGATCCGAAGCGCTTCGAGACCTACGTACGCATCGTTCAGGGCCAGCACCCAGATCCGGCCCAGGCGATCCGCCGGGAGTTCGGAGCGCGCTGGGTGAGCATCTGGAAGATGCCGGCCTACCGGAATCTCGCGTCGTTCCAGCTCTATGGCAAGCCCGGGATCCGGATCGCCTACGAGGACGAGCATTACCGGGTCTACGACCTCGGGACGCCCTGATATGCTCGTGGCCATGCGGATCGTCTCCCTCGTCCCCAACGGAACCGAGATCCTGTTCGCCGTGGGCGCGGGGGAGATGGTCGTGGGTGTGAGCCACGAGTGCGACTTCCCCGAGGAGGCGCGGCGCCGGCCCATCCTCACCGGGAGCGCGCTGACGCCGGGGATGAGCGCCGCCGAGGTCGACGCGGCCGTCTCCGCCCAGGTGGGGAGCGGCGAGAGCCTCTATACGCTGGACGAGACGCGGATTGCGGATCTCGCTCCGGACCTGATCGTCACCCAGCAGCTCTGCCCGGTCTGCGCGGTCTCGACCGAGCAGGTGGACGGCGCCGTCCGTCCCCTCCCCCGCTGCCCCGACCTCCTCTCGCTCGATCCCCGGACGCTCGCGGATGTGTTCGCGGACGTCCGTCGCGTGGGAGAGGCGACCGGCCGGACCGGTGAGGCCGAGGCGCTCCTGCAGAGCCTGGAAGGCCGGCTCGAAGCCGTGCGCTCCCGGGTGGCTGGCAAGGCCCGCCCCCGCGTGCTGGCCCTAGAATGGCTCGATCCCCCATTCGCCGGAGGGCACTGGGTGCCGGAGATGATCGAGCGGGCCGGAGGCACGGACGCGATTGCGAGGCCCGGGGACCATTCCACCCGCCTGACCTGGGAGCAGATCGCCCAGGCCGACCCGGATCTCATCGTCGCCATGCCCTGCGGCTTCGACGAAGCCGGCGCCCGCGCCCAGATCGACCTCATCGCCGGCCGCCCCGAGTGGCAATCCCTCCGCGCTGTCCGCGAAGGGCGCGTCTACCCCGTGGACGCCAACGGCTGCTTCAGCCGCCCCGGGCCCCGGCTGGTGGACGGGATCGAGCGGCTGGCGGCGATCTTTCACGGCGAGTAGGGAGATGAACGGCGCCAGCCTCGACGGGCTCTCGGTCACCTTTGAAGACGAAGCGAATCTCAGCAGCCAGATCCGAGATATTTCTTACCTTCTCGTCCGACGCTTCCTTCACCAAATCGGAAGCGCTCTGATAGACCAACATCCCCCGATCGGTGATATCCAGCTTTACCGCCTCCTGAGCCTCGTCGTCCGGGTCAACGGCCACGAGGTCCCCAGGAACGTGGCCCTCCTCTTCTTCAATGAGGACCCGGATAAGTTCTTCCGGGGAACCCGCACGGAAGTGGTCCGTTTCGGGAACGAAGGCGACATTCTCCAGGAGCAGGTCTTCCGGGGTCCCATCTCCTACCAGATCCGGACGACCCTCCAGTACCTCGAAGGCTTCACGGGAACCGTCCTGCGGAAGGTACCCGGTCAGGCCGAAGCCGAGAGGATCGCGGCTTATCCCTACCCGGCGATGGAAGAAGCTCTCGTCAACGCCTTCTATCACCGGAGCTACGAGACCCCTCCCGAGCCGGTCAAGGTCTACCTGTACCCGGACCGGATGGAGATCATCAGCTATCCTGGTCCTGTCCCTGGCATCCAGCCCCGGCACTTCCAGGCCGGGGAGTCGCTACCGCCGGTGCCTGCCCGGAATCGCCGGATCGGCGACTTCCTCAAAGAGCTTCAGCTCGCGGAGCGGCGTGGGACCGGGGTCCCCAAGATCCAGCGCCAGATGCGCCAGAACGGCTCTCCCGAAGCCCGCTTCGACTTCGACGAGGAGAGGACGTACTTTCGGGTGACTCTGCCGATCCACCCCGGTTTCCGGGCTGCGGCCGAGGGTCTCCCCCTGAGCTAGCCGGGAAAATCCTCCCCGCTTCCGTCTAAACCTTCGAAGCGCCCGCGGGGTCTACTCCTCAGCGGCGCCTCTTCGTCGCGATGCCCCTGGTGACGCGCCAGGAGCCAGGGGCATCCCCTTTTTCCTCCCAAAGGCCCGTCTTTCCTGACATTTCGCAGGGCAGCCGCATGCTCAAACATCGAAGTGGAAAGATGCGGGAAACATTTTTGCCGCTCGCGACACTCTAGGGGTAGTCCCGATTCAGTGCCGTATCCCAGGGAGGGATTCTCTTATGTTGAAGCGAGCTCTGTCGCTTTGTTTGGTGTTGTCTGTCTTCGCAGGGATGGCCGTCGGGCAGTCCGGCCCTTCTCTCTCTTTCATCGACCGCTGGGGCGACGACGCCCCCCAGTTCGTCGAGTATGACTTCGCCCGGGTCCGGCTGACCGATCCTTCCTTCGATGCCTCCGGGCTGCGGGATACGTTGACCGTCACGGTCAGCTCGGTCCTCGGGACGGACTCGGAGATCGTGACCCTGATCGAGACCGGGAAGCGGACCGGGGTCTTCGAAGGGGGCATCGACCTCCGGATCAACGGCGGGAACCCCGCCTTCCCCGGGATCCTGGAGACCTTCGGGCCCTCGGGAGCCTTCGACTCCCTCCAGGTGGACGGGCCGAACGGCCTCTCCGACAACGCCCAGGTCGTGCCCTCGATCCTGCGTCTGGTGGACGACCAGGGAGACAAGGCGGCGGCCTTCGCGGCCGGCGGGCGCGTGTTCGTCCGGCTGGTGGACCGGCTCTCCGACACCCCGAACCCGGACACCACGACCGTCACCATCACCACGAGCAGCGGCGACTCCGAGGTCTTGACCCTGGTCGAGACCTCGGGGACGGGTGGCGAGTTCACGGGCTCGATCCCCGGCCGGCTGGCTCCGGGAACGCCCGCGCCGGGCGACGGTGTTCTCGACGCGCTCGCCGGCGAGACGCTGACCGCGAGCCACGAGGACGTCAACCACGTCACCTCCTCGACGGACACGGTGCCCTTTGCGGGGGCCACAATCCGCTTTGTGGATGCGCGCGGGGTTCCCACCTCGACCTGCTTTGAACAAAGCCGGATTACGCTCCAGGTGATCGACACCACCGCCAACCTCGATCCGCTGGCCGTGGAGACGGTTTCCGGAACACTCATCACCCAACTCGACAATGAGAGCATGCTCCTCCACGAGACCGGGGCCTCGACCGGTGTGTTCGAGGGCCGCATCTACGTAACCAGCTCTGCGCCCACCCAATCTGGAGACGGCCGGATCCGGGTCGCCGTCTCGGATCCGCCGGACCCCGTCCAGGCGAGCTATTCGGGGGCTAACCCGGTCACTCTCCGCTGCCCGGGATCGTCCACACGGCTGCTCGACGTCTGGGGAAACGACGCGGAAACCTTCCCCCGGGGTGGGACGCTCACCGTGCGCGTCGAAGACCCTTCGATCGACTGGTGGGACAGCGGGCTCCAGACGACCGTAGTGGAGGTCCGATCGCTCACCACCGGGGATGTCGAGTCCCTGTTCCTCGATGAGACAGGGGTCGGCTCGAACGTCTACGAGGGCACGATCGCTCTGGAGATCGGAGCCGCCGTTCCCGGGGACAGGAAGCTCCAGGCGCAGGTGGAAGGAGAGGTCCTCGAAGCCCGGCACAACGACTGGAACCTCACGACCACCTCCATGGACACAGGCCGCCTCTCGCTCTCCGAGATGTGGTTCCTGGACGAGAACAGCCGGGCCACGGACACCGTGCTCGAAAACACCCGCGTGAGCGTGCGACTCTTCGACGGGCTCCTGCCCCCGTCGGGATCGGCGGACGTCACCTCGGAAAACGCGAACGACGGAGAGACCCTGTTCCTCGCTCCCTATCTTGGAAAGCCCGGCTTCTTCGAGGGCTCGATTCCGATGCAGATCCAGCCCTACTCCGCGCCGTCGGGAGACGGCGTCCTGGGAACCCGGACCAACGTCAATTCGCTCGATGGGCTCGAAACGATCATCGCCTGGAACGGCTCTCCCGCAGCATCGGCCACCGCTCGGGCAGTGTATTCGGAGATCGACTTCGTGGACGCCAACGGCAACCCCGTGGAGTCCTACGCCCGGGGCGAGGATCTCCACGTGCGCCTGCGGTCCGGGCTTCCGGGAACCTCCGGGACCGACCAGGTCCAGATCACTCTCCTCTCGCCTTCGACCGGCGACGAAGCGACGATGACGCTTGCGGAGACCGGGCCCGACACCAACGTGTATCAGGGCTCCTACCCCACCGGCACCGGCACCGCATCCCCGGGGGATGGCCGGCTCCAGGTCCGGACGGGCGAAACGATCATGGCCGAGGACCACCGGGCGGACTGGCCCCTCTCGTTCACCCTGGACCGGGCCACGATCACCGCCTCGCGGGTGACGTTCGTCGACCGGAACAACGCTCCCACGGACGTCGTCTTCCGCGGCGGACGGGCGTATCTCGAAGCGTTCGACGTCACGGCCAATACGAATCCGGACATGATCGAGCTCTTCGACGTGACCGTCTTCGTGTATGCCGAGCGCGACGGCCACCTCGTGGACACCGAGGCGGTGACCTTGACCGAGACCGGCCCCGCCACCGCCCTCTTCCGCGGCTCGATTCCGCTGTCGAACGATACGGCCAACGTCAGCGGTGCCCTGAACATCCTCTTCAATCCGGCCAGCGATGGGCCGGACCGGCTGCTCGTGCGATCCGGCGACAGCTTCGACACAGCCGAGGTCACCGACTCGGTCGTCCGATTCGTGGATGACCAGGGCAACGACGTCTCGGTCTACGCTGTAGGGGACCAGGTCCGGGTCCGCCTCCTCCGGGCCCAGAGCAACCTCTCGCCTTCCCTGGCGGAGACCACGTCGCTCTACCTCGCCTCCTGGTTAGGCCGGGCCTCTTCCTCTTCGCTCCACGACACTCTGTTCCTGGAGCTCACCGAGACCGGGCCCGACACCGGCGTGTTCGAAGGGCAGATCGCGGCGACGGCGGCCAACGAGGCCGACCGCGACGACAACGTCTTCCAGGTATATCCCGGAGGCGAGCTCCAGGTCTCCAGCTTCTACTCCTGGTCTGAGGACGCCGACCGGGCCTACATCCTGGACCTTCCCAACCAGCCGCCCGTGGCCGTGGACGATACGGTCACGACGTCCGAGGACACCTCCATCCCGATCGACCTCCTCACCAACGACAGCGATCCGGAGGACCAGCCGCTCTCGATCGTCCAGATCATTCCCTACGGCAGCGGCGGTCTGCAGACCCACCCGGACGGGACGATGACCTACATCCCGGACCCGAACTACAACGGCGGCCCCGAGATCTTCGTCTATGAGGTGAGCGACGGCCTGCTCTCGGATTTCGGCACGCTCCAGGTCTTCATCACCCCGGTGAACGATCCGCCGACGGCCGCCGGCAACTCCGCCACGGTCCCCGAGGATTCCTCCGTTCTGATCAACGTCCTCGCGAACGATTCGGACGTGGACGGCGATACCCTTTCGATCGCCTCCTTCACCCAGGGGACGAAAGGCAGCGTGTCGGCCTCCGGCGGGAGCCTTCTCTACACGCCGAACCCCAACGCCAACGGCGCGGACTCCTTCACGTATACGATCGAGGACCCCTCGGGCGCGACCGCCACGGCGACCGTCTCGGTGACGATCACGGCGGTCAACGATCCCCCGGTCGCCACCGCGGACAGCTTCACGATCAACGAGGACGGAGGAACGGGGCTCGCCGTCCTCGCGAACGACTTCGACGTGGATGGCGACAGCCTGACCATCTCCGCCGTGACCCAGGGAAGCCACGGCAGCGTGACCCGCCTAGCCACGAGCGTGTTCTACATTCCGGTCACGAACTACTTCGGCACGGATTCGTTCACCTACACGGTGAGCGACGGCAAGGGCGGCACCGCGACCGCCACCGTCTCCATGACGATCAATTCCGTCAACGACGTGCCGGTCACCACCAACGACAGCGCGAGCACCAACGAGGACACGCCGGTCACGGTGAGCGTCCTCACGAACGACTCCGACGCGGACGGGGACCCGCTGACGATCACAAGCGCCACCAATGGCACAAAGGGCGCGGTGACCGTGAATGCGGGCGCCACCGTGACCTACACGCCGAACCTGAATGCGAATGGCGTTGACTCCTTCACCTACACCATTTCAGATGGCAGGGGAGGCACGAAGACCGGGACGGTCACGATCACGATCGTCGCCGTCAACGATCCCCCGAGCGCCTTGAGCGACGCGCGCACGACTCCCGAGGATACCGCGGTCAACATTGCCATCCTCGCCAACGACTCGGACCCGGAGAACCAGACGCTCACGGTGACCGCCGTCACCCAGGGGACCAGCGGCTCGGTCGTGCTGAACGCCGACAAGACGGTGACCTACACGCCCAACTTCAACTTCGTGGGCGTCGATCTGTTCTCCTATACGATCAGCGACGGCACCCTGACCGCCACGGCCAACGTGTCCGTCAGCATGACCGCGGTCAACGATCCGCCGTACGCGGTAGAAGACGGGGTGACCCTCGCCGAGGACGAAACGATCACGATCAACGTCCTCGCAAACGACAGCGATGTCGAGGGAGACCAGATCTACGTCTCGAGCGTCCTGCCCGCCACGCACGGCGTCGCGAGCTACACTCCGAACCCTGGCTATACCATCACCTACACGCCGAAGCCGAACTTCAACGGCGAGGACTTCTTCGTCTATAAAGTCAGAGACACGAGCTTCGGAGAGAACTCCGCGACCGTGATGATCACCGTCACCCCAGTGGACGACCCGCCCGTGGCCGTGAACGACGCGGCCACGGTGACGGAGGATTCTCCGGCCACGGCGGTCAACGTCCTCGCGAACGACACGGACGTGGACGGCGGCCCGAAGAGCATCGACTCAGTGACGCAGCCGGCCAACGGCACCGTGGTGATCACCGGCGGCGGCACGGGGCTCACCTACCAGCCCAACGCGAACTATTGCAACAACCCGCCGGGCACGACGCTCGACACCTTCACCTACACCTTGACGCCGGGCGGCTCGACGGCCACGGTGACGATGACGGTCACCTGCGCCGACGACGCTCCGGCGGCGGTGGCGGATGCGGCCTCGGTCAACGAAGACTCGGGCGCCAACACGATCAACGTGCAGGCGAACGATACGGACGTGGATGGCGGACCGATCAGCATTGCCTCGGTGACGCAACCGGCCAACGGCACCGTGGTGATCACCAACGGCGGCGCAGACCTGGCGTACGC
>DATEIO010000404.1:0-18874 GCA_035278895.1 Thermoanaerobaculia bacterium
ATCGGGCCGGAGCACGTCTTCCTCCACGACGAGGGGCGGATCGAGTACACGTCCGCGACCGACGCCCAGGCCATCGCCGCCTTCCACCAGCTCGCGAGAACCGAGGGGATCCTCCCCGCGCTCGAGAGCGCCCACGCGATCGCCGAGGTGATCGAGCGGGCGCCGCGGCTGTCGCGCAAGCGCATCATCCTGGTCAACCTCTCGGGCCGCGGCGACAAGGACGTCGAGTCCGTCATCGCCTATGACAAGGCCGGGGACGACGAGCCCAAGGACAACCTGAAATCGTTCGAGTCCGCGGCGGCGGCGCGCCAGCGGGGGGAGGCGCGATGAGCGCGATCGACGAGGTGTTCTTCCACTGCGCCCACGAGCGGCGCTCCGCCTTCATCCCCTTCCTCATGGCCGGGGACCCGGACCTGGACTCGACCGCCCGCTACATGGAGGCGCTGGCAGCGGGCGGAGCCGACATCATCGAGCTCGGCGTGCCGTTCTCCGACCCCATTGCGGACGGCCCGGTCAACCAGCGGGCCGCCGTGCGGGCGCTCTCTTCGGGCACCAAGCTCTCGGGCATCCTCCAGCTCGTGGCCCGGCACCGCGACAAGCTCGGAGTCCCCATCGTGCTCTTCACCTACTTCAACCCCATCCACGCCCGCGGCGTCGAGCGTTTCGCCGAGCAGGCCGCGGCCTCGGGGGTGGACGGCGTCCTCTGCGTGGACCTGCCGCCCGAGGAGGGGGAGCGGGAGCTCGTTCCGGCCCTGCGCGACCAGGGGGTGGACACCATCTTCCTGCTCTCGCCCACGAGCACCCGTGAGCGGGTGAAGAAGGTGGCGGAGGTCTCCTCCGGGTTCGTCTACTACGTTTCCCGCACGGGCGTCACGGGCGAGCGCTCGGCGCTCGCGACCGACCTCGTGCGCGACGTCAAGCGCCTGCGCCGGCGTCTCGACCAGCCGCTCGCCGTGGGCTTCGGCATCTCGACTCCCGCCCAGGTCGCCTCGGTCGGGGAGATCGCGGACGGCGTCGTCGTGGGGAGCTCGCTCGTCCGCCTGATCGAGGAGAGGGCGGGCGATCCCGACCTGCCCCAGCTCCTGGAGCAGCGGGCCCGCGAGCTCTCGACCCCCTTGCGGCGGGCGGGCGAAAGAAGGCGGGCGTGACCGAGCGGAGGAAAGAAGAGCGGCAGATCGCGACCCTGGTCCACGGCCGCTACCTCGTGGAGGCGCCGGCCGGGGCCGAGGCGTGCCCGCTCCTCGTGGGCTTCCACGGCTACGGCGAGACCGCGGAGCGCCACCTGGACGAGCTTCGGAAAATCCCCGGCGCCTCCCGCTGGGTGCTCTGCGCGGTACAGGGCCTTCACCCTTTCTACAACCGGGCGGGCGAGGTGATCGCGAGCTGGATGACCCGCCTCGACCGCGAGCGGGCGATCCTCGACAACATCCAGTACGTGGCGCGGGTGGTGGGGGAGGTGCGGCGGGAGTTTCCCGTCTCCGGGCACCTGGCCTATCTCGGATTCTCCCAGGGCGCGGCCATGGCCTACCGCGCGGCCGCGTCCTCGGGCCACTCCTGCCAGGGGGTGGTGGTTCTGGGGGGCGACGTTCCGCCCGAGATCGGCCAGCGCGATCTCAGCCACTATCCGCCGGTGCTCCTGGGGCGCGGAGGGAGCGAAGAGTGGTACGACGCCGCCAAGATGGAGCACGACGTCGAGCTTCTCCAAGGTCGGGGCGTGGACGTGCGTCCGCTCGTGTTTCCGGGCGGTCACGAGTGGACGAACGAATTCCGCGCCGCCGCGGGCCAGTTCCTCCAGGAAGTCCTGCAGAAGGCTTCCTGATCCATACCCAATCACAAATAAAAAAAGGGCGCCCGACGAGCGGACGCCCTTTTGAAATTTCGAGCTTGCTGGTGTTACTGACCGGCCGGCGGCTGGGCGTCGGTCGTCATCGGCTCCGACGTGGTCATGTCGGTGCCCATGTCCGATCCCATCATGCCCGTGTCCATCGGGGTGGTCGTGGTCGGCTCCTCCATCGTGGTGGTTTCGGTGGTGGCGGCCGGAGTCTCGTCGACCTCGGCCTCCTTGCCCTTGCAGGCAACCATCGGAACCAGCAGAACCGCCATCAGACAGAGAAGCGACAGGTGAGCGAACAGCTTCTTCATGGTTATTTCTCCCTTGTTAAATGGAACTGATTGAAGACGGACGACCGTTTCCCTAACTCTGGTCGCCCACTTTGATCAGGTTGATGACCCGACGAACGCCGTCGGTTTCGCGGGCGTGGCGTTCGGCCTTCGTCCGCGCCTCCGCTTTATCCACTCTCCCCTGGAGGGTCACTTCCCCCCCATTGGTATCGACGTCGATGTTGAACGGATTGATGTCGCCGTCCGCCGCCAGCTTGGCCTTGACCGCCGCGGTGATCGCCGCATCATCCACCTGTTCTCCCGGGGTCCGCGTCGAGCTGCACGCTCCCAGAGCGAGCGCCAGCGCCAGGACGAGACAGACGGCCGGGACGCCAAGCAGCAGGTTTTTCCGCTTCATTCCATCCTCCTCCTCATCAGTGTTGTCTTCCCTTGAACTATAGGCCTGTGGCATCGATCGTCTACGCTTTGACCAGCGTTGCTCTAAAGCAGAATCTATGCCACGACCTCCTGTCCAAAAGGTACTGATGAGACGTCGGACGGGGGGGGAGTATACAACCTCCCGAGGGGCACCTCAAGGGGGATGATTTCCACCCTCTCCGGTTGCCTCTTTCCGCGCCTCCCTACACCTCGCGGTAGGTGTTGAGCCGATTGTACAACGTCTTGAGGCTCACGCCCAAGATGTCGGCCGTCTTCCTCTTGTTGCCTCCGTACGCCTCCAGGGTCGCCATGATCAGCCGGCGCTCGACCTCCTCGATCGAGGTGCCCACCTGGAAGTGGAGGCTGCGCAGCGACCCGGAGTCGCCGCCCACCTCCCGGGGGAGCGAGCGCGGGGTGATCTCCTGGTCGGCCATGATGAAGGCCCGGTGGACGACGTTCTTGAGCTCGCGCACGTTGCCCGGCCAGGTGTGCGTCTTCAGGCGTTCCATGGACTCTTCGGTGAACACCTTGCCCGTGCCCTGGCGCTCGTTGAGCTGCGAGAGGAAGTACTCGGCCAGCAGCTGCACGTCCTCTCCGCGCTCCCGCAGGGGCGGCATATGGACCGGGAAGACCTGCAACCGGTAGAGGAGGTCTTCCCGGAGCTTGCCCTCCGAGACCGCCTTCTGCGGATCGCGGTTGGTGGCGGCCACCACGCGGACGTCCACCTCGACCGGCTGGTCGCCGCCGATGCGGGCCACGGTGCCGGTCTCGAGCACCCGCAGCAGCTTCACCTGGAGCTCGATGGGCATTTCGGTGATCTCGTCCAGGAACAGCGTGCCCATGTGGGCGCGCTCGAAGTACCCCTTGTGCCGCCGGGCGGCGCCGGTGAAGCTGCCGCGCTCGTGGCCGAAGAGCTCGCTCTCGATGAGCGTCGGGGAGATGGCGCCGCAGTTCAAGGGCAGGAAGGGCGCCCGGGTGCGTTTGGAGAGCTGGTGGAGCGTCTGCGCCGCCAGATCCTTGCCGGTGCCGCTCTCGCCGATCAGGAAGACCGAGGCGTCGGTGGGCGCGACCCGGGTGAGCATCTCGTAGAGCGCCTGCATCGGAGGCGAGGCCCCGAGCAGCAGGCCGAGCCGGCCGATCTCCCGGTTCTCTCCCTCGACGGGCGCGGCCACGGCCGGCGTGGGCTGGACGCTCGCCACGTTCGCGAGGATGCTCTTCAGGCGGCCGATGTCGAGCGGCTTGGTGAGGTAGTCGGAGGCCCCCAGGCGGAGGGCCTGGACCGCGCTTTCAACGTCCGCGTGACCCGTCATCAACACGACCTCGGTCGAGGCGCCGAGCTCCAGGTCCTTCAGGAGGTCGATGCCGCTCCCGTCCGGCAGGTACAGGTCCACCAGCGCCACGTCGGGGATCTTGTGGCTCACCTGGGCCCGGGCGTCGCGCAAGGTGCACGCGGTGTTGGTCGTAAAGCCCTGTCCCTCGATCAGCTCCGCTAAAGCCGAGAGGAAATTGGGATCGTCATCGACCGCGAGTGCATGTGGCATGGACTCCTCACTCCTTGTTCTCAGAACCGAGATCTTGCGAGATGGTCAATTCTACCTCATACGCCTGGAGAGCCCCGGTCTCGATTCCCGAAGGCCCCACCGCCCGCGCCTCGCCGCCGTAGGCGGCGAGGATCTCCCGCGCCACCCAGAGCCGGGCGAGGGTCCCCCCCGCCGTGGGGAGGAGGTCGAACCCCGGCGCCGCCGCGGCCGGCTCGATGGCCGGCGGGCTCTCGTCACCCGGCCGGCCGAAGATCCGCACCCGGGCCCGCCCGTCCTGCCGTTCGAGCCGGACCACGAGCGTCCCCTGGCGGGGAACCCCCTCCAGGGCGGCGAGCGCCAGATGGAGCAGCGCCTGACGGAGGTAGTAACGGTTGCCGGCCACCTGGATCTTCCCTTCCGGCAGCTCGGGATTCACCTGCACCTGCTGCTTGCGCGCGGGGGCGACCAGGAGGGCCGAGAGCTCCTCGGTGAGCTCCCGGAAATCGAACGTCTCGTCCCGGTCGCTCCGGGGCGAGATGAAGGAGAGGAAGATCTCGAGCGACTTGTGGAGCCGCGTCAGCTCTTCCTTCAAGACGTTCACGTAGCGCAGCTGCCGCTCCTTCCCGCCCGGCTCGGCGCCCCGCCCGGACGCGATCGTCTCCTTCAGGATCTCGATGTTGAAGACCATGGCATTGATCGGCGCCCGCAGGTCGTGGGCCACCGAGGGCGAGATCTGCGCGACGGAGCGCATCTGCGAGGCGAGGCGCAGGTCAACCTGCCGGGACCTGTCGACCTCGACCTCCTGGACGAGGAGCACGCCGCCTCCTGCAATGTCGCGGCGCAGGTCGAAGGCGAAGCGGCGCTCGGCCGGCGCCGCGGCCTCGCCCGCGCCCACCCCGGGCTCGGCCTCTCCCGGCACGGGGAGCGTGAGCGTGGCCCGCCGGGCCTCGCCCTCCGGCCCCTGCCATTTGAGACCGGCCTCTTCCAGGCGGGTCTTCAACCCGGTCCAGAGGCGCTCCAGCTCGAATCCGTTGCTGATTCCCAGGAGCACCAGGGCCCGCCGGTCGGCGAAGCGCAGAGCGCCCTCGTCGGAAATCGCGAGAACCCCCGCCTCCAGGATGCCGGCCGGATCTTCTTCCGCGGCCTGCGGCGAATCCTTCAGTCGATTCATCTCCACGGCGTTCATGGCTCGTGCTCCATCGATGCGCTCCGGATTCGAAGACCGCCTCTAGAGCCGCGGTCCGGCGACGAAGGCGGTATTTATAAAGGCTCGCCCGCCCCCGTGCAAGGATTTCCGCGGACGGATCGTCCGGTGCGTCCCTCTCTCAAGACTTCAGCGAAAACGATTGGAGCGCCGCGGCGAGAAAGCGGTCCGCCCACCAGAAGACGTCGTGGCAGGCCACTTCCCGGCGCATCCGGCGCATCCGCGCTCCCCTCTCCTCCGGTTTCATCCGCAAGGCCTTTTCGAGAGCCCGCGCGGTGGCCTGTACGTCGAAGGGATTGACCCGGAGCGCCCCCACCGCAAGCTGCGGGGCCGCCCCGGCGAACTCCGAAAGCACCAGCACCCCCCGCTCTTCGAGGTTGCCGGCGCAGAATTCCTTGGCCTGCAGGTTCATTCCCGCCTTCAAAGGGGTGACCAGGGCGACGTCGGCCATCCGGTACCAGGCGAGGAGCTCTTCAGGATCGAGCATCCGGTGCTGGTAGTGGACGGGCACCCAGCCCGGCCGGCCGAAGTAGCCGTTGATCTCGCCGACCAGGCGTTCGATCTCGGCGCGCAGCGCCGCGTGCCGGGGGAGGCTCTCCCGGCTCGGCACCACCACCTGCATCAGGGAGACCTTCTCCTGGAGCTCGGGGCGGCGGGTGAGCAGCTCCGCAAAGGCCCGGAGCTTTTCGGGAATCCCCTTGGAGCGGTCCAGCCGGTCCACGCCCAGAACCAGCCGCCGGCCGCCGAGCGACGCCTTCAAGGCCGCGGCCCGGGCCGTGACCGCTGGGTCCGCGGCCCGCCGGGCGATGTCCTGGAAATCGATCCCGATGGGGAAGGCGCCCGCCCGGCTCTCCTCCTCGGGACCGCGGAGCGTCCACAGGCCGTCCGCGCCCGGCTGGGCCGTGAAGCCCGGCACCAACGTGCGGGCGGAGACCAGGAAATTCGCGAGGTCGCGCGGGGTCTGGAATCCGATCTGGTCGTAGGCGAGAAGGCCTTCGAGGAGACGGTCGCGCCAGGGGAGCTTCAGGAAGAGGTCGGGAGACGGGAACGGCAGGTGGAGGAAGAAGGCCGTCCTGGCGCGGGTGCCGAGCCTCTTCAATTCGGCCGCGAGACCCATCAGCAGGTGGTCGTGCACCCAGATCAGGTCCGTGCCTCCGGAGACCGCGGCGGCGCGCGCCACGGTGCGGGCGAACTTCCGGTTCACCTTGCGGTACGCCTGCCAGTAGGCCGGCTGGAAATTGCACTCGAGCGGCTGGTCGTGGAACAGGGGCCAGATCACCTCGCCCGAGAAGCCGCCGTAGCAATCGCGCTGCTCCTGCGCGGTGAGCATCACCGGGCGCAGCGTGTAGCCGCCGTCCTGGATCGCGCCGGCGAGCACCCTGCGCAGCCCCGGCGCCTTCTCCTCGACGATCCCCGGCCAGCCGATCCAGACGCCCCGGCGGTTTTTGAGGACCGGCGTCAGCGCCGAGATCAGCGCCCCGCGGGCGGGAGCGGCGCGCCAGCCCTCGCCTCCGGCCCGGGTGAGCTCGATCGGGAGGCGGTCGGAGACCACGAGGAACCGTCCCTGGGCCCGCCCCGCTGCGGCCGGGCCGCGGCGGAAGAGATCGGGAGATGTGCCCTGGATGGAGACGGTGCTGCTGCTGCTCATGAGCCCCTCGCGACGACAGATTTCCAA
Organism: Thermoanaerobaculia bacterium; assembly: GCA_035278895.1. GTDB lineage: Bacteria > Acidobacteriota > Thermoanaerobaculia > Multivoradales > UBA5704 > DATARR01. The sequence continues at coordinate 6,938 of DATEIO010000404.1, forward strand.
ACCCAAATGTATTTGTATGCCCGGCCCGAGGCCGGAGCCCGAAGTTCGATGAGCGACGTTCTGCAATCCGCTCCAAGACGTCGCGCCCCCGAAGGTGCAGGTTGCATGCCATTCGCCCGCCGCGCGGGGGCCCGGCGGCGAGCCTCTCCGCAAACTCCGGCAGACCATCGACTTAGGACGATCGGCGGGCACGGGCGATGCAGAAGAGGAGGCCCACCAGGCCCGGGGGGCGGCGGATTTGGGACCGCACCGGGCCGGTTCCGATCGAAACGAAGAACTTCTTACACACAGGATCGAATCGACCCGGGCAAGAGTGACCATGCAAGCTGCAACTCTCGAGAGAAACCAGGTAGAAACGGAATCGATCGACACGGGCCTGACCGTGGCGATCTTCGTCGATCCGGTCGAAAGCGCGAAGGCCGCGGGCCTGCGCTACGTCACGGACGACGTCCCCGGCATCCGCCGCCGCCGCTGCGGCCCCAAGGGGTTCTGCTACGTCGATCCCCAGGGAAAGGCGGTCAAGGATCCCAAGGAATTGGAGCGGATCAAGAAGCTCGCGATCCCCCCGGCGTGGACGGACGTCTGGATCTGTCTCCGCGCGAACGGGCACCTCCAGGCCACGGGCCGCGACGCCCGCGGGCGCAAGCAGTACCGCTACCACCCCAACTGGCGGGAGGTGCGCGACGAGACCAAGTTCGGCAAGATGGTCGCCTTCGGCGAAGCGCTGCCCAGGATCCGCGAGCGGGTGGAGAGCGACCTCTCCCTCCGCGGCCTCCCCCGCGAGAAGGTCCTGGCGACCGTCGTCAAGCTCCTCGAAACCACGCTCATCCGCGTCGGCAACAAGGAGTACGCCCGCCAGAACAACTCCTTCGGCCTGACCACGTTGAAAGACGGCCACGTGGACATCGAGGGATCCAAGCTCCGCTTCGAGTTCCGCGGCAAAAGCGGCAAGGACCACCAGGTCGAGATCCAGGACCGGCGCCTCGCCAGGATCGTCAAGCAGTGCCGGGACATCCCCGGCCAGAAGCTCTTCCAGTACCTGGACGACGGCGGCGGACGCCAGAGCGTGAGCTCCGAGGACGTCAACTCCTACTTGAAGGAGACGACGGGCGAGGACTTCACGGCCAAGGACTTCCGCACCTGGGGCGGCACGGTGCTCGCGCTCTCGGCCCTCCTGGAGATCGGCTGCCTGGACGACGAGAAGGCGGCCAGCAAGGCCGTGGTCGACGTCGTCAAGCGGGTCTCGACGGACCTGGGCAACCGCCCGGCCATCTGCCGCAAGTTCTACGTCCACCCGGCGGTGATCGACGCCTTCCTGGACGGCTCGCTCCCACAGGTGCTGGAGGACGCGGTCGACGACTCACCGGGCGAGGACGACGGCTCCGGGGGGCTGCGCCGCCTCGAATCCCAGGTGTTGAAGCTGTTGAAGGGGAAAAACGGAGGGTAGGACGCGGTGGCCTGCGACCCAGGGGGGAGGACGCAGGCCACGGCGGGCTTTCAGCAGACCCAGACCTCTTCCTGGTAGAAGAATGCGAGCTTCTGCTTCTCGAAATTCTCGAAGAACTCGGCCCAACTGATCTCTTCCAGGGCCTCCTCTCCGACGATCTCACCGGGAAAGTCGATCCGGATCCCTCCCGTCCCGTCGTCGTCAGGCCCTCCGATCACCCGGGCGGGCTTGCCTCCGCGCTGCTCGGCCCAGCGGCGGATCTCCTCGTGATTCGTGGTGACGATGTTCGCCAGCATCCTCTTTAACCCCCTCTCTTTGGTCGCGGCTGTCTCTACCCGTTGATGATTTCGCCTCCGTCTGGATGCAGCACCTGTCAAATCCCGTACTCGTGTCCTTCGACGTTTCAGAACACGGAACCGGGTCTACTTCTTCCGGCGATCCCCAGGTCCCCCCGGCGGGCCTCGACCCTCCGAGGGAACCCGGGGAGGACCTTCAGCGGACCAGCGCCTCTTCGTTCACGTGGCTCTCGGCCAGCGCGGAGAGCTTCTCGTCGGTGTCCTCCTCTTCCTGGAGCGTCCGCTCGAGGAGAGAGACGTGCTCGCCGCGGCCCAGGAGCTCGGCGTAGGTACGCACCGTGCCGTAGCCCGCGATCTCGTAGTGCTCCACCCGCTGCGCCGCGGCGATGAGCCCGGCGTCCAGAACCGCCGGCTCACCCTTCATCTTGATCATCTCTTCACCTTCCTTGACGAGCCCCTTCATCCCCTCGCACGTGTGGCCCGTGGGCTTTTCGCCCAGGTCCTTGAAAATCCTTTCCAAACGGTTCACGTGCTCCTGCGTCTGGCGCAGGTGCTCGTTGAACGCGTTCTGGAGATCGGGAGAAGAGGCCGCCTTGGCCATCTTCGGCAGCGCGTCGACCAACTGCGTCTCGGCGCTGTAGAGGTCCTTGAGCTGTTCGAGGTAAAGGTCCTTCAGGGATTCGAGCTTCATAGGAGATCCTCCTCTGGAGTTGTTTCGTGTTTTTCGCACCCTTCCGATAACGGAGGGCGGATCTCTCAGGAGGCTGATCTTCCGCAAGATCCATGCCGGAAGAAAAAGAGCTCGATGAAAATCGGAAAGACAGAAGTCAGGTGCGGCCGGTCGCGGCCCGCATCTCCTCTTCGATCCAGGAGAGCTCTTCGCGTGGTGGGCCGGGCTCGCACACGTAGATCTCGTGCCCCGGCCGCTCGACGATCCTCAATCCCGCCGAGCGCAGCATGGCCTCGACACAGGCGTGGTTCGGAGCCCACCAGTTCGTGGGATCGCCCGCCAGCCGGTGCTCGATAAAGGCCATCCGGGGCCAGCCCGGCGCGTCCATGGCGCTGCGGTCGTTGATGTCCATGTCCGCCGGAGCGTCGTAGACCTCTTCGCCGGGCGAGGTGAGGGTCTGGAAGATCATGCGCCGCGCCACTCGCCGGGCCACGATGTCGAGCCCCAGGAGCGGGTAGCGGAGGTGGTAGAGCACGCCCATGAAGAGGACGAGGTCGTATTTTTCGGTCTCGCCCGCCAAGTCGTACACCTGCATCTGGCGGAAGCGCACCCGGTCCTCCATTCCGAACTGCCCGGCGGCCCAGCGCGCCTGTTTCAGATAGTGGGGATCGTGGTCGATGCCGGTGACGAGGGCGCCGCGCCGCGCGAGCTCGAAGGAATAGAAGCCCGCGTTGCAGCCGATGTCCAGGGCCGTCCACCCGGAGAGGTCCTCCGGGAGATGCCCCCGGATCTGCTCCCACTTGAAGGTCGGGAAGTCTCCCAGGAAATGGTCGGGGACCGTCTGTGTGCCGTCGGGAAGATGGAGATTGTGGAACCAGGGACCCAGCGCTGCGATTTCGTCCGCGAGGGAGGAACCCACGGTGCTCAAGGTGTCGGCCATATCGCTCCCAACCGCGCCGTCGGCCTGCATGGCGGTTCCCGGGAGGAGATAGCAAATCACCTGCCAGAGAGACGGGAGAGCCGCCCCGCGGGGCGAGGGTGCCGCCCCGTAAGGCGAGACAGCCGCCTCGCGAGGCGAGAGCGCCGCCCCGTGAGGCGAGAGCGTCGCCTCGTGAGGCGAGAGCGCCGCCCCGTGGGGCGAGAGGGCTGCCCCGCGAGGCGAGAGCGTCGCCCCGCGAGGGGAGAGAGCCGCCTCGTGGGGCGAGAGCGCCGCCTCGCGAGGCGGGAGCGCCGCCCCGTGAGGCGAGAAGGCCGCCCCGCGAGGCGACAGAGCCGCCTCATGGGGCGAGAGCGCAGGTTTTGGTAAGGCCCGAAGGGCCGACAGCATACAGCCTGGGGCGTCAGCCCCAGGGAAAGAAAGCCCAAACATTCAGAAGCCTTGAAGGGGCGGCAGCTTCGGGCCTGGGGGACCCCTCCCACGAGTTGGGCAGCGGCTGCCGGGTTGGGGAGCCTCAGATCAACAACAATACGGCATATCCCCCAGCTCCCACTGCAAACGCCCAGAACCGGCTCTCCCGTTCCGCCGGAAGCTCCTCCTTCAGCACGTTCAAGACGACGCCCCCGGCGAGGAACGCGAACAGAAGGGCGACGTGGAGCTCGCGAATCTCCAAACGGAGACCCACCGCCCATCCCAGAAGGACCGCGACGGCCAGCACCCAGCGTCCCACGCGGTCGTAGAGGCGGCGATGGTGGTGGCGCAGGCCGTAGTCGTTGACCAGGAAGTGGAGCCCCATGGCCAAGGCGAAGAGGAGGAGGCTGCGGAGGCCGGGATCTTCGCGGTGGAGGAGGAGGTAACCGATCAGGAGGTTGTAGAGGGCGAAGGAGACGGTGTGGAGCCAGAAGACGCCGGGGCTCGCGGCGTCTTCCTCGCCCTGGTCCCGGCGCTCCCTCCGGGAGGTCTCGGCGGCGCGTTCGAGACCGTAGAAGATCGCGAGGCCGGCCAGGGCCACGAGGTAGATCTCGGCGGACGGACCGAGGAACGCCAGATCGGAGCGCTCCAGGCTTTCCTGGGCTGCCGCGAGCTCCGGCAGGAGGTGGACGAAGACGTAGGCGACCGAGGCGCCGCCCGACATGGAGAGCCAGACGCTCCGCGGGGTGACGGAAAGGAACCGGAGCCTTCCGGCGAAAAGGTGGACGGCGGCCAGAGCCAGGGCAAGGCCCCCGGCGAGCCAGGGGCCGGCTCCGGCCGCTTCGTTCACGCCGCCTTGTGCGAGAGCAGGCAGAGGGCGTAGCCCTCGAGCTCCTCGGCGCGGTGGGAGGCGGTGTGCTCGCGCAGCACCCGGGCGCGGGCGCGCTCGCCCAGGGCGCGGCGCTCGGTCTCGGGGATGTCCCGCAGGTACTGCAGCACTTCGCCGGCCGTCTTCGCGGTCAGGATCTCCTCGCCGATCCGGAAGAACGTGTTGAGCCCCGGCCATTCGTCGCTGATGATCGGCGTGGCGCAGGCTGCGGCTTCGAACAGGCGGACGCTCGGGGAGAAGCCCGCCGCGATCATGTCGGCGCGGGTGACGTTCAGCGTGAAGCGCTGCTGGTTGTAGAACCGGGAGTGCTTCTTGGGCGGGAGGTGCTCGGTCCGCTTGACGTTTTTCGGCCAGCGGATCTCTTGCGGGTACTGCGGCCCGGCCACGGTGAATTTCCCTTCCTTCCAGCGGCGCGCGGGCTCGATCAGCAGGCGCTCGAGCGTGGGCTGCCGGTCGTCGCTGTAGGTGCCCATGTAGCCCAGATCCCAGCGCGGCTCCATCTCCTCGGGCCGGTAGAGGTCCGGGTCGAAGGAGCAGTAGAGGGGCCGCGCCATGGGGGATCCGAACTGGCGCTCCAAGCGCTTCAGCGTCGGGCCGCCGGTGAAGGAGAGGTAGGCGTGGTAGCGCGGGATGAGCTCCGGCGAGAGATATTCGTAGTCCCCCCGGGCGAGCTTGGCGAGCGTCACCGGCGTGTCGATGTCGTAGAAGGCGGTGACGCCGGAAGCGATCTCCGTGACCCAGCGGCCGACCTCGACCCCCTCGGGCACGTAGGAGCCGACGAGAACGAAGTCGGCGCGGCGGATGGCCTGGGCGAAGCGGTCCTTCAGCTCTTCAAGGCTTTTGTAGAGCTCGGTGCGGCCGAAGGGGGGCGCGGGGAGGTCGCGGTTGTCCGCGTACCAGGGTTGATCGCGCTCCAGAAAGAGCGTGCGGTGGCCGCGGGCGGCGAGCTCGCGGACGAGCCCGCGGTAGGTGGTGGCGTGGCCGTTCCCCCAGGAGGAGGTGATGGACAACCCCAGGATGACGACGTCGAGCGGCTCGTGCCTCACAGCAATGCCTCCAATCCGGCGGTGGAGCGGGCGCCGGCGCCCGTCGAGGAATGGGTCCCCAGAATGGATTCGACCTGCGCCGCGCGATGGGCGTAGGTGTGCTCGGAAAGGACGCGCCGCCGGGCCGCCTGGCCGATCCGGCGGGCCCGCTCGGGATCGAGCTCCCGGAGCTTCTCCGCGACCTCCTCGCCGCTTCCCGCCACCAGCACCTCTCTCTCGGGCTCCAAAAACAGCTCGATCCCCTCCCAGGCATCGGTCAGGAGGCAGGCCCCGGCGCCCGCCGCTTCGAACACGCGGGTGGCCGGGGAGAAGCCATAGCGGGCCATGCTCTCGCGGCTGATGTTGAGCACGGCCTGCGGAGTGCAGTTGAACGCGTTGTGATCGCGCGTGTAGACGTGGCCCAGATGGCGGACGTTCGCCGGCATGGGCTTGTCCGCCCAGCCGTTGCCGCCCAGAAGAAAACGCCGCTCAGGTGTGAGCGCCGCGGCTTTCAGAAAGAATTCTTCGACCCGGGCCTCGCGGTCCGGCAGGCGGTTGCCGAGGAAGGAGAGATCCGCCTCGAAGCGCGGGTCCGGGGGAACCGGGAAGTGGGTCGTGGGATCGAGCGCGTTGTAGATGGGCACGCACTCTTTGGCGCCGAACCGGCGGTAGGCCTGGACGACGGGATTGCCGCCTCCGTAGGTAAAGACGAGATCGTAGCGGGGCACGAGGGAGCGGAACGGATCTCTCACGTCGTGCTCCATGCGGTCGAGCGTCGCGGGGGCGTCCACGTCCCAGAAGATGGCAAGGTTTTCGGCGTCGCGCAGGTCGAGGACGGCGGCTTCGAGCAGCTCGTCGAACACGCCCACGCCGGACGCCTTGACGAGGACGTCGGCGCCGCGGGCGTCGCCCAGCACGCGGAGGACTCCGTCTTCGGTCGCAGGATAGACGACGACCCTGGCCCATTCCGGGTCGGGGATGTCGCGATGCTGTTGCCGCTCGAAGGCGTCGGGCTCGTAGAAGGTGACCCGGTGGCCGCGCTCGGCCAGCGCGCGGATGATCCCGCGATAGTAGGTGGCCGCTCCGTTCCAGTAGGCGGAGACGAGGCTCGATCCGAAGAAGGCGATGTTCAGTCCTGCGCTCATACCGCTTTGACCTCCGATTGCAACAAAGCTCCCCGCAGCTCCCGGTCGATCTCCAGAAGCTCGTCCACGCGGTGGGCGCAGGTATGCCGGTCGAGGACAGTTGCCCGGCCCGCGGCTGCGATCTCGCGCGCGATCTCCGGATCGTGGAGAAGGGCGCGCAGGTGCCGCTTCATGGCGGCGCCGTTCGGAGCGACGAGGTAATCCCGCCCCGGGTGGAACAGCCCCTCGGCGTCGTCCCACGGGGCCGAGACGAGCGGGATGCCGCACGCCAGCGCCTCGAACGGGCGGATCGTGGGGATGCCTGGCAGCGCCTCGACGTACGGCCGTCGCGGCACATGGACCGTCACCCGGAAACGGGCGAACGCGCGCGGCACCTCGTAGTTGGGGAGCCAGCCCGCGGAGTCGATGCCGGCGTCCGCCAGAGCCTGCCGGCCCGTTTCGGGGTAGCGCACGCCGTGGACGCGAGCTTTCAATTTCAACTCGCGCACCGGCTCGATCAGGAATTCGTGCAGCTCGGCCGTCCGCTCCTCGTCCCCCCAGTTGCCGATCCAGACGAGATCGCCTTCGTTGGGCTCGCCCTGGATCGGATGGAAAACCCGGGTGTCCGCGGCTTCGTGCCACGTCCAGGCCCTCTCCGTCCAGCCGCGCCGGAGGTAGAGGTCGCGGACGACCTCGCCGAAGGCGAGCACGCCGTCGTAGCCGGAGAGATCGTAGGCGGCCATGGTCTCGGGCGCGGTGACGGAGCGGTGGTGCGTGTCGTGGAAGAGCAGGCGGTAGCGGCCGCCGCGCTTCCTGTGCTCGCCGATCCGCGCTACGAGGGCGTGATCGTTCCACTCGTGGACGATCACGAGATCGGCGCCGTCGAGCGCCCGGTCGAGGTCGAGCGTCGCCAGGTCGTAGCGCTCGCTGGTGAGAGCCGGATAGACGGCGCGGAAGCCCTGGAGGGCCTGCTCGCCGTGGTCCGCCACGAGGTTCTGGAGGCTCCAGGCGTCCCGCGGCTCGAACACCCGCACGTCGTGGCCGCGCGAGACGAGCTCGGCCGCCACACCGCGCAGGAAATGGGCGTTGCCGTGGTTCCAGTCCGACAGCAGCGAGTGGACGAAAAAGACGATCCGCATACAGCGCAGGGCCTAGACCGCCACCTGCTGGGCGAGCGGGTGCTCGTCTTCATAGGAGCCGCTTTCGGCGAGGACCTCGCCGTAGGCTTCGAGGTAGCCCTCGACCATGCGCTCCGGCGTCAGCTCGAGCGCCCGGGCGCGGGCCCCGGCGGCGAGCGAGGTCCGGCGGTCCGGGTCTTCGATCAGCCGCAGGAGGGCGCGCTCCAGGGCCTCCGGATCGTTCGGCGGCACGAAGACGGCGCGGTTCTTCCACGTCTCGCGCAGGCTCGGGATGTCGCCCAGAACGAGCGTGCAGCCGGCGAGCGCCGCTTCAAGCACCGAGAGGCCGAACGGCTCGTAGCGCGCGGGCAGGCAGTAGATCGAGGCCCGGCCGAGCCACGCCGCGAGCGCCCGCTGGGAGAGCCGGCCGAGAAGCCGGGTCGTGTGGGGGCGGATCTCGTTTCCGTTGTCGGGATGGTGGCTGTCGCCGGCCACGAACACGGGCCAGGGGAGCGCCGGAGCGACCTGCTCCAGGGCGTCCAGGTTCTTCGCCTCGTCCCACAGTCGGCCGGCGGAGAAGACCATGGGCTCCTTGCTGCGCGGAGCGAAGAGCTTGGGATCGCGGCCATTGGGGATGACCCGGGTCTTCGCGAACGGGCCGTAGTGCTCTTCGAGGGCCGAGAGCATGGCGCCGGTGGGGGCGATCACGAGGTCGGCCGCGGCGAGGCCGGCGGTGACCTCTGCCCTGTAGCGGTCCCACGCCTCGGGTGCGGCTTCGCCCTTGACGGCCTCCCACCAGGAGAGGACGCACGAGTGCCCCACCATCACCTTGGGAGCGCTCCAGGGAAGCGATCCGTGGACGTAGCCATTGAGGTGGATGAGGTCCGGACAGATCCGGCGCTCGAGGCCCAGAAGCCAGTCCCCGGCCCGCTCGACGTCCCGCCACGGGTCCTCCATCCACTCCAGCTTGAAGGTGCTCTCGAACACCTTGAGGCGGGGGATGCGGTCCGCCTTCTCGCGATGCAGCTCGGACAGCGGGCCGCCCATGGCCGCCAGGGCCACCTCGACGCCGCGCTCTCCCAGGCCGCGCGCGAGCTCCAGGGCGTAGGTCCAGACACCACCAACCGTGTCCGCGGTCATCAGGACCTTTCGGGGCAAGGGGTACGTCTCGCTCATGCCGGTCACCTTTCTGGGCCGAACAAAGAATGCTGCCGTTGGCCTGGAGCTATCCAAGATTCGTGCCTTGCTCACCCACCAGGGCGGCCCCACAGGGCCGCCCCTGCACGTAAATCTCTGTCCTGCTTCTTCTACGAAGCATGCCTCCCCGCCGCCACCGGCGCCTCCGCCAGCCCCCGGAATTCGAGGAGCCAGTTGTAAAGGTTGCCGACTCCCTCGCGAACGTTTACACGCGGACGCCAGCCGGTGGCCTCTTCGAGCTTGCGGGTGTTCGACACGTAATAGCGCTGGTCTCCTGTGCGCCAGCCTTCGAAGAAGACCTTGGGCCGCTCGCCGTGGAGGCTGCCGATCAGGTCGATCAGCTCCAGGAGAGAGACCGTGTGGGACGGGCCACCGCCCATGTTGAAGGCTTGGCCGGCCAGGCGCTCCACGTTCTCCTCGGCGAGGAGGAAGGCGCGCACCAGGTCCTCCACGTAGAGGACGTCGCGCACCTGCATGCCGTCGCCGTAGAGCGTGATCGGCCGGCCGTCCAGCGCCCGGAGGAGGAAGTGGGCGACCCAGCCCTGGTCCTCGGTGCCGAACTGGTGCGGGCCGTAGATGCAGCTCATACGGAAGACCACGGTCTTCAGCCCAAAGCTCCGGGCGTAGTCGAGCACGTACTGGTCGGCCGCGCCTTTCGAGCCGCCGTAGGGGCTGTGAAAGTCGAGCCGCCGGTCCTCGCCGAAGCCGCGGGCCCGCAGCGTGTCGTCGGCCGGCTCGTAGCGCTGGCCGCGCAGGCGGAGCTGGACGTCCTCCATGCTGCCGTAGACCTTGTTGGTGGAGGTGAAGAGCACGGCCGGTGGGTTGTCCTGGCCGCGCGCGGCTTCAAGCACGTTCAAAGTTCCGCGGGCGTTGACGTCGAAATCGTAGACCGGATCTTCCAGGCTGGTCGTGACCGCCACCTGGGCCGCGAAGTGGAAGACGGTCTCGACGCCGGCCATCGCCCGCCGCACGGCCACGGGGTCGCGCACGTCGGCCACCTCGATCGACACGCGGTCGCCGTGGGTGTCGCGGAGCCAGCGGAGGTTCTCTTCGACGCCGGCCCGGGAAAGATTGTCGAGCAGGCGCACGCGCCGGCCGGAGGAGGCGATCCGGTGCGCCAGGTTGGTGCCGATGAACCCGGAGCCGCCGGTGATCAGGACGGGCCGGGTGGCTTTCTGGGGTCTCATACCGTCAACCCCCGGGCGGCCAGCTCCTCGCGCGCCTCGGCCACGCGGTCGCACGCCACCTGTCCTTCGAGCCAGGAAGCCAGCTCGATCAGTCCCTGCTCCAGCGGCATCTGCGGCTCGTAGCCCAGCGTGCGCCGGGCGAGCGTGATGTCCGCGAAGCAATGCCGGATGTCTCCCACCCGGTAGTTGCCGGTCACCTCCGGCTGGATGTCCTCACGTCCGAGGACTTGGGCCATGCTTTTCGCGATCTCGCGGACCGTGTACTGCCGGCCGCTCCCGATGTTCAACACCTGGTCTCTCGCCTCCTCGCGCTCGAGCGCCAGCCGGCAGGCGCGGGCCACGTCCGACACGTGGACGAAGTCGCGCTTCTGGTGGCCGTCCTCGAAGATGAGCGGCGGATTGCCGTTCAGGAGGCGCGAGGCGAAGATCGCGAGCACGCCCGTGTAGGGGTTCGACAGCGCCTGGCGCGTGCCGTAGACGTTGAAGAACCGCAGCGCCACGGTGGGGATGTCATAGGCGCGGCCGATCATCAGGCAGAGCCGCTCCTGGTCGTACTTGGAAAGGGCGTAGACGGACGACAGCGACGGCGTCTTCGTCTCCGGCGTGGGCACCGGCGTGAGCGGCCGGCCCTGGCCGTCCCGCACCTCCCAGTCGTGGGCCTTGAGCTGCTCGCGGTCGCGGTCGCATCCGGTCGCCAGTTGGCCCTCCGCATCCCGGTAGAGCCCCTCGCCATAGATGCTCATGCTGGAGGCGACCACCAGCCGGGAGACGGGCTTTTCGACCAGGGCTTCGAGGAGCACCGCCGTCCCCAGGTTGTTGACGCTCGTGTAGCGCTCGATCTCGTACATGCTCTGGCCGACGCCGACCATGGCCGCGAAGTGGTACACGGAGTCGACGCCCGAGAGCGCCTTCCTCACGGTGTCCGGGTCCCGCACGTCGCCTTCCACCAGCTCCACGTCCGGAGAGAGGTAGCCCGGCCGGCCCGCGCCGGATCCGTGTACCTGCTCCGAAAGGTTGTCCAGAGCGCGGACCTGATAGCCGTGCTCCAGCAGCTCGTCCGCGAGATGAGAGCCGATGAAGCCGGCGCCTCCGGTGATCAAGACTCTTCCGCTCATTCCGTGTCTCCCGTTGAATGGTTCAAGTGGCGTGCTCCAGTTGTAAGGTCCCGATGCACAGGAAAGAGCCGGCGAACGAGGTCCGGCCGGTCGAGAGTGCTGCGAAGAGGTTGAAAAGGTTGAGAGGTCCGGCCTGAGCGCCGGATCGTGTCGAAGGTCTGCCGTGCGGGTCTGTCGTCTCTCGTCGGTATCAAGTCTCTGCCCACCCGCTCGCTCCCCGGCTGTGCTGCTACCGGCGAGTCGAGGCCGATCGCTGTCTTGGTTTCGTCCCTCCAAGGGTCGTATCCGGGCGAAAAGACAGACCTGGATCACGAGCCCAGAAGGGGCCCTTCTGCTCCAGTCGCGCCGAACAGGCCACGACGGCGAATCACCTCGGTGTACTTCGGGATTACTGCGGAAGAGTGCGTCCTGCGTATTCGGGATGGTCGGTCGCACCCGCCTGCTGAGCCACCCGTCTGGATCTATTCAGCAAGCAATAGACATGCCACAAAGAAAAGATGGCCGCAAAACACGTCTTTTTT
>DATEIO010000405.1:0-2331 GCA_035278895.1 Thermoanaerobaculia bacterium
CGGCGCCCGGGCCAAGCTCGCTCTCGACCGGATGCTGGCCGTGGGCCGGAGGGAAGGCAAGTGAACGGACACCTTTTGCCGGGCCGTTTTGACGGAGTGCTCCAGTCGGACGTCCTCGTGGTGGGCACCGGGGCCGCGGGACTGACCGCGGCCCTGGGCGCCGCGCCGCTCCGGGTGACCGTGCTCACCAAGGCGAAGCTCGGCTTTGGCGGCTCGAGCCCCTGGGCTCAGGGCGGCATTGCCGCGGCCGTGGGCAAGGACGACGCTCCCGCCCTCCACGCGGCGGACACGATGGCCGCGGGCGCGGGGTTGAACGATCCTCACGCGGTCGAGATCCTCACCAAGGAAGGTCCGGAGCGGGTGAAGGCCCTGCTCGCCCTGGGCGCCCATTTCGACCTGGACCCTACGGGCTCGCTGTCTCTCACCCGCGAGGCCGCGCACAGCCGGCGCCGCATCCTCCACGCGCGAGACGCCACGGGCGCCGAGATCGTCCGCACCCTGGTCGCGGCCGTTCGCCAGGCGCCCGAGGTGCGGGTGATCGACGAGGCTTTCGCCGTGGATCTCGTGGTGGAAAACGGCCAGGTGCTGGGGCTCTGGGCCGTCCACAGCGATGGCCGCCGCGTCCTGCACGTGGCGTCCGCCGTGGTGCTCGCGACCGGGGGCCTGGGACAGCTCTATCTCCACACCACGAATCCCGTGGAGGCGACTGGCGACGGCCTCGCCATGGCGGCCCGGGCCGGCGCCCGGCTCGTGGACCTGGAGTTCGTCCAGTTCCACCCCACGGCGCTCGCGACCGGCGCCGATCCCATGCCTCTCCTGACTGAAGCCCTGCGCGGCGAGGGCGCGATCCTCGTGGACGAGACCGGCGACCGCTTCATGGTGGACGAGCACCCGGACGCCGAGCTCGCCCCGCGCGACGTCGTGGCGCGTGCCACCTGGCGCCGGCTGATGGCCGGCTCCCGCGTGTATCTGGATGCCCGCGAGGCGGTGGGGGAGGAGTTTCCCGAGCGCTTCCCCACAGTGTTCCGGCTCTGCCAGGAGCACGGCCTCGATCCGCGGACCGAGCTCATTCCGGTCGCTCCCGCGGCCCACTACCACATGGGCGGCATCGCGGTGGATGAGTGCGGGCGCACGTCGCTCCCCGGCCTCTGGGCCTGCGGCGAAGTGGCGGCCACGGGCGTCCATGGCGCCAACCGCCTGGCTTCCAACTCGCTGCTCGAAGCCCTCGTCTTCGGGGCCCGCGTGGCGGACGACCTCCGCGACGGCCTCCCCCCGAGCCGCCACCCCCGCGGCGCGGGCCGCTGGATGGCCGGCGCCTCCCGGGCCACGCTCGAAGCTCCGGGCGACCGCGAGCTGATCACTGCCGTCCGCACAATCATGTGGGAGAAGGTGGGCGTGTCGCGGGACGAGGCGGGCCTCTCGGCGGCCGTGGATGAGCTCGCGCGGCTCGCCGCGGCCCACCCGCAGGCGGCAGGAGAGGCGCGGAACCTGCTCGGCGTGGCCCGCCTCGTGGCCGCCGCAGCCCTCGCCCGCCAGGAGAGCCGGGGCGGGCACTACCGCACCGACTTCCCGCACCCCGATCCCACCTGGAAGCGGCGGCTGACGCTCACCGCCGCGCCGGACGGCTCGGCCCTGATCGAGCTTCCCGACCTGCTCGACGACACCTTGGATGCGGTGCCTCTCGCCGCCGGGAGCCGCCGGTCTTGAGCGGTCCGGTCCCGAATCATCCCGCCCCGCTCTACCCCCTCCTCTACGAGCCCATCATCCGCCGGGCTCTGGAGGAGGATCTGGGTCTGGCCGGAGACGTGACGAGCGACGCCGTCCTCCCCGTGGGCCTGAAAGCCGAGGCCGCGGTCGTGGCCCGCGCCGCCGGCCGCATGGCGGGCCTCCCCGCCGCCCTCTCTGCCTTCACGCTCCTGGACCCGATGCTCGAGATCGAGCACCAGCTCGCGGACGGCGAAGACGCCACCAAGGGACAGACGGTCGCAACCGTTCGCGGCTCCGCCCGCTCCATCCTCTCCGCCGAGCGCACCGCCCTGAATCTCCTGGGGCGCCTCTGCGGCATCGCGACCCTCACCCGCGACCTCGTCGCCCTGGTTGAGCCGCACGGCGCCCACGTCGTCTGCACCCGCAAGACCACGCCCGGCCTCCGCATCCTCGAAAAGTACGCCGTCCGCTGTGGTGGAGCCAGGAACCACCGCTTCGGGCTGGCCGACGCCGTCCTGATCAAGGACAACCACGTGGCCCTGGCTGGCGGAATCGCTCCGGCGATCGAGCGGGCCCGCCAGCGCGTGGGCCACCTCGTAAAGATCGAGCTCGAGGTGGACTCCC
>DATEIO010000406.1:0-5134 GCA_035278895.1 Thermoanaerobaculia bacterium
TGCCCCTGGCCCACGAGGATGTAGCTGCTCGCTCCCATGGAGCCGGGGACCAGCACCGGCTCCCCGTGATACGCGAAGGGAGTGTCCGCCATCGCGGAGAACCCCCGGGCCGGACAGGCGCCCTTGCGATGGATCACGACCTCCCGGCCGTCGCGCTCCTCGGGCCACATCAGGTTGTGCGGAGCGTCGTACAGCAGGGAGAAACCCACGTCTCCGATCACCCGGCGCAGACCGGCCCAGGCCATCAGGGCGAGAAACATCCGGTTGGCGAACGCGAAGTTGGCCGCGTTATGGAGAGCGTCCCAGAACAGCGCCGCCTCCTCGCGCTGGGCTCCGCCTCCCGGCAGAATGAAGATGCCGTTGCCGGGATGCTTCAGCGTGGCGGGATGAAGCCGCCGCACCGCTTCCTGAAAGTACCCGCCGCAGAGGTGCCCGATGGAGACCGAGCCGGTGTGGACCATCACCGTCACCATGCCCGGCTTCAAGCCCCAGGCGTGGGCGACGCCGCCATCGAAAACCTTTTCGACCCTTTGGATCTCGACGAAGTGGTTGCCCCCTCCGATGCTGCCGATCTGGCTGTCGCGGCTCAACCGGTCCGCCGGCCCCAGGAAGTCGTCCAGGCCGAAGGTGCGTCCGGCGGGCAGGCTTCCGCGGCGCTCGACCCGCGCGAGCTCGCGGTCCAGGTCGAGCTCGTGGACGAGCGACCAGAGCCCCTCGGTCTGGTTCCGGGGCGTCGCGTCGAAAAGACCGGTCAGCCCGTTCTTGAGCAGGGCCTCGCGCTGGCCGCGCGACATCGGAATGTCCCGGCCGCCTTCGAAGAAAATGTGACGGAATGCAGTCTCGAGCTCGTCCAGCCGGCCCGCGACCTCTTCGGCCCGGAGCGAGGTCGTGTGCAGGCGCATGCCGCAGTTGATGTCGTTGCCGATCGCCTGGGGGACGACGAACCCCCGGGTCGCGAGGACCGTCCCCACCGGGACGCCCCGCGCCTTGTGGAAATCGGGGGTGACCGCCACCTGTTCCACGGCCGGCGCCTCCGCGAAGCGGTCGGGGGCCGCCCGGGCGACCTGCTCGACCGTGTCTTGAAGGTCCAGAAGCTCCAGCAATTCGGTGACCGCCGACGCCTCCACCGGAACCTGATCGTTCGCGAAGAGGACGGCGTCGAGATCGTATTTGTTGTCGACCCGCAGACGGTTGGGGTCGAGACGGCGCAAACGGGGATCGAGAGTCATGGCTCGCCTCGGAATCTGTCGTTCTAGACAGGCTCGCCACGGGGAAGCGGACACACGTCTCGCCGCCACGGGAAGCCCGGAGACAAGGGCTCGCAGATTCGATCGGGAGCTTCGACGGGGGACAGGCGAGAGATCACCTGCTGCCACTCGAGGTGCGCACAGTCAGACCCGAATCTGTGAGCGTGGCAGCAGCCGCAGGAGGGGAGAGTAGCAGAACCGGGGGCTCGGGGGAAGCCGTCCCTGTTGACCGGATTTCGACACCTGTCGATTTTCGTGCACCTGCACGCCCGCCGGGCGACGCGGTCTTTTTCCCCTTAACTGAAGCCCTGTCAAGAGATCGGGGACCAACCCCCGGCACCGGCCGCGCTGGCACGGCCCGTGATCTGGGAGACGCCGGCATGAGAGCGTTTGTTCCGTTCGTTCCCCGAGCGGCGGGTCAGGAGGCGGGCCCGGCGGTTGAGCCCGTGCCGTGTGGGCGCGGTAAGATCTTGCGTTACGAGGAGAGGGCTGCCATGAAATACGAAGTTGCGAGGGCCATACAGCAGGACGAGCTGGACTCCGAGAGGCCGTCCGATCTTCTCGTCGACGCCTTGAGCCGCATTGCGAGGGTGGTCTCCGGGACGCTCGAGCTCCGGGAGGTCTTCTCGCGCGTGGCCGAGATCGCGGCCACCGTCCTGCCGTTCGACTTCATGGCCGTAATGCGCGTCCAGAGCGCGGACGCTCTGGAGCTCTACTCGCTCTCCGGAGGCGTCAAGGATCCTCCGTACACGATCCGTCCCGAGGATTTCTCCCCGGCGCTCCGCCCCCTCCCGGATCGCGTCAAGCGGATCGACGACTTTACCGAGAGTCTGGACCCGGACTTTCCCATCGACCGCAAGATGCGGGAGACCGGCATGCGCTCGAGCCTCACCGCGCCCTTCCTGCGGGGCGAGCAGCTCGCCGGCTACGTGATGGTC
Organism: Thermoanaerobaculia bacterium; assembly: GCA_035278895.1. Lineage (GTDB taxonomy): Bacteria > Acidobacteriota > Thermoanaerobaculia > Multivoradales > UBA5704 > DATARR01. The sequence continues at coordinate 2,186 of DATEIO010000406.1, forward strand.
GAATCCCGGCGTCCCGGCGCCTTCACGGCCGGGCACGAGGCCGTCCTGCAGCCGATCGCCGACTTCCTGGGGCTCGCCCTCGAGCACGAGCGGCTGTGGAGCCTGGAGGCGTCGCGCCGCCGCCGCCTGGACGCCGTCGACGCCCTGCTGCCGATCATGGCCAACGTGCTCGACATCCGCGAGATCTTCAACCAGGTCTCGGCGGTGGTGAAGCCCGTGCTGCCGCACGATCTGATGGTCCTCTCCTCGCTCTCTGCGGACCGGCGCGTGATGAACGTCGACGCGCTCTCCGGCGAGCCGGCGCCCGAGCTGTGGGCCCCGATGCCGGTGCGCGAGGGGGATCTGAAGCACGCCATCGAGCCCGTGCTGATCCCCGACTCCGAGGCGGAGGCGGAGACCGAGCCCGAGCGCTGCCGCAAGTGCCGCAGCCTCGGAGCCCGCGCGCTGCTCAAGATGCCGCTGCGCCTGGATGGCGGGTTCATCGGCGCGTTGATCTTCATCTCGAAGACCCCGGGCCAGTACTCCGAAGAGGATATCGTGGTGGCCCGCCGGGTGGGCGATCACGTGAGCCTCGCCCTCTCGCACCAGCGCCTGGCCGAAGAGCAGCGCCAGGCCGCGGAAGCGCGCGAGCGGGCCTCCCTCCTCGAAGAGCGCGTGATGGCGCTCCGCGAGGAGCTGGACGCGACGCGGGGCTATCACCGCGTCCTCGGCGAATCGAAAAAGTGGAAGGACGTTCTCACCCAGGGCGCGAAAGTGGCGCCCACTGAGACCACCGTTCTGCTCACGGGGGAGTCCGGAACGGGCAAGGAGGTCGTGGCCCGTTTCCTCCACCGGGGCTCGCGCCGCGCGGATGGTCCTTTCGTAGCCCTCAACTGCGCGGCCTTGCCCGAGACGCTCCTCGAATCCGAGCTCTTCGGCCATGAAAGAGGAGCGTTCACCGGCGCGCTCACGTCGCGGCCGGGCCGCCTCGAACAGGCTGCCGGGGGCGTGCTTTTCCTGGACGAGGTAGGGGAGATGAGCCCAGCCGTGCAGGCCAAGCTGCTGCGCGTCCTCCAGGAGCGCGAGTTCCAGCGCCTGGGCGGCACGCGTCCGATCAAGGCCGACGTGCGCGTGATCGCGGCCACCAACCGCGACCTCGCGGCAGCCCTCGCCTCCGGCGGGTTCCGCGAAGACCTCTACTATCGCCTCTCCGTCTTCGAGATCCGCCTGCCCCCACTGCGTGAGCGTCCCGAGGACATCCTGCCCATCGCCGAAGCCTTCCTGGAAGAGGTCGGTCCGGCCGTCGGCCGGCCCGCCGCGGGCATCTCCCGCCAGGCCCACGAAGCGCTGCTCTCCTACCCCTGGCCCGGCAACGTCCGCGAGCTGCGGAACGCCCTGGAAAGGGCGACCATCCTCTGCGACGGCGGATTGATTACTTTGGAGCACCTGCCGATCAGCGTAGGAAGCCCGAGCCACCCCGCCGCGCTGCCGCCGCAGGACGCGCCCGAGGCCTTCCCGCCGGGCGGCATCCATCTGGATGCGGTCGAGCGGGATCTGATCGCCAAGGCGCTCCGCGAAGCGGAAAACAACCGCTCGCGCGCCGCCCGCCTCCTGGGGATCACGCGTTCGCAGCTCTATTCGCGGATGCAGAAGTACGGGTTGGCGGAGGGGTAGTTGCTGGGAGCGCCGTCATCCTGCCGGCCTCTAACTCCCATCCTGAAACCGCTCCATCAGCGCCTGGAACCGCGGATCGCCCCGCAGCGGGTCGAGATCGCTGTCGTGCTCCATCCAGTCGCGGAAACCCCGGCCGGAGGCGCCGAACTTTTCGAGCGCTGCCAACGCCCGTTCGTGATCGCCGAGGATGGTGTAGAAGCAGCCGAGGTTGTAGTAGTGCACCGGCTCCTCGGAGGCGATCTGGTGCACGCGCTCGGCCCAGGCGAGGGCGCGCTCGCGGTCGCCCAGGCGGAGGGCGCAGAAAGCGGCGAAGATCGTGGCCCGGGCATCCTCGGGGTGTTGATCGAGATGGCGCTTGGCGCGCTCCAGGCCGACGCGGCTGGCGCGCACCATGGCTTCGCGGTCCCTCCGGCTCTCGTAGAGTTGGGCCACGAAGCTCAAGGCCTGGTAGTCCTCGGGCTCCACCTCGGCGGCGCGCTCGAAAAACGCCAGGGCCTCGTCGAGCCGGCCACGGTGCCAGGCCGTGCGTCCCGAGAAATACCACGCGTCCCACAGGCTGGGGTCGAGCTCGCGGGCCCGGGCGAGGTGGCGCTCCGCCTCTTCGCCTCGCCCGGCGTGGGCGTGAGCGACGCCGGCGCCCACGTAGGCCTCGGCCAGGCCGGGAGCGAGCTCCAAGGCGCGATGTGCGGCCCTCTCCGCGGCCTCGCGCTCCTCCTCACGGTGTCCGAACCAGGCATCCGACCAGGCGTGGAGGATGGCGATCTGGGCCCACGCCCGGGCGAACGCCGGCTCGAGCTCCACCGCACGGTAGTAGAGCGCCCGGGCCGGCCCATAGTGCTGCTGCCAGAAGTGCTGGCGGCCCTGGAGATAGAAGTCCCAGGCTTGCGGCGAGACCGTGCTGCCGGCGCCCCGGAGCTCGCCGGGGTCGCATAGAACGCCGCAGAGCGCCGCGGCCGCCCGCTGCGCGATCTCCTCCTGGATGGCGAAGACGTCGTCCAACTGGCGGTCGAAACGCTCCGACCACAGCGGATAACCGTTGGCCACGTCGATGAGCTGGGCCGTGATCCGCACCCGGCCGCCCGCCTTGCGCACGCTCCCTTCGAGAACCGAATCCACGTTGAGCTGGCGCCCGATGTCGCGGATGTCGAGGTCTTTCCTCCCCTGGAAGCGGAAGGCCGAGGTGCGGGAGATCACCTGGAGGTCGTCGAAGCGGGCCAGCGCATTGATCAGCTCCTCGGCCAGGCCCTCGCAGAAATAGGCCTGGTCCTGCTCGGCGCTCATGTCGACGAAGGGCAG
>DATEIO010000407.1:0-3289 GCA_035278895.1 Thermoanaerobaculia bacterium
CGCTCGCAGGACCTCGCCCGCCGCTTCCCCCTGCGTCCCGGCGATTCGACCTGGGTCGGGGTACAGCGGGTGCACGCCCTGGTCCACCCGGGCATGCGCTTCCTGCTGCTCTCGAACGGCTCCGCGCGGTCGCAGGCCGCCCTCGCCCTGGGCGGGGCGATCGCCCGCCTGGCCCATGCGCGGGTGACGGTGCTCGGCCACGGCGAGACGGACGGCGACGCCGAGGTCCACCTCCAGGCGGCGCGCGAGCAGCTCGGAAGCGGCCTTGCGGCCCTGGACACGCGGATCACGCGCGACGAGCCGGCCGAGGCCGTGGCCGAGGAGGTGGAGCGCCGGCCGTCCGACCTCGTGATCGTGTCGCTGCCGCCGCGCGACGGCCTGGAGATGGCCGAGGAGATCCTCATCAAGGGATCGCACCACCTTCTCCTGGCGCCCGCGGGCGCGGACGGCCGCGTGCCGCAGAAGGTGCTGATCTGCGTGGCGGTGGGCGAGCCGGGCAAGGAGGACGTGGCCTTCACGGCGCGTCTCGTCCGCCACCTGGGCGCGGAAGCCACCATCCTCACCGTGATCCCGGAGGCGGTCCGCCAGTCGGGCGGCGCATCCGTCGCCCAAGCCCAGGCGGAGCGCTTCCTCGCGGGGAACGCCCGGACCCTGCGGCGCCTGGGGGTGCCGGTCGAGACCCGGGTGCGCTACGGCGGCGTCAGAGAAGAGATCCAGGCGCAGCTCGCGGAGGGCGGCCACGACCTCCTGGTGCTCGGGGCGCCGCTGCCGGGCCGGGACGGCCGGGTGGAGCTCGGCGGGCTCATGGGGAAGATCCTCGCCGCCGCCGCGGACCGCCCGATCTTGATCGTCCGCTCTCCGGAGGCCGCGTCGTGAGCCCGGTCGCCGTTCCCGTCAACTCCCCTCGGAGATTTGTGATGAATCACGTTCGTTTCTGGCTCCTGTTCGCGCTGCTGGCCCTGCCTTTCGCGGCCCGCGCTCAGGAGCCTGCCACCGGCTTTTCGCTCCGCTCCGCGGACGGCAATTTCCAGCTCCGCCTGCGCGGCTATGTGCAGGCCGACGGCCGTTTCTTCCTGGATGACGAGGAGCGGCCGGGCGTCGACACGTTCCTGCTCCGGCGCGTCCGTCCCATCTTCGAGGGGACCCTGTGGAAGAACTTCGGCTTCCGCATCATGCCCGACTTCGGCGGCGGGCAGACGGTCCTTCAGGACGCCTATCTCGACATCCGTTTCAACCCCGCGATCCAGCTCCGGGCCGGCAAGTTCAAGCCGCCGGTGGGCTTGGAGCGGCTGCAGTCCGGCTCGGAGCTGCTGTTCGTCGAGCGGGCCCTCCCCACGAACCTGGTGCCCAACCGCGATGTCGGCATCCAGCTCGGAGGCGACGTCGCGACCGGCGGTCTCGCCTGGGCCGTGGGCGTGTGGAATGGCGTGACGGACGGCGGCAGCGGCGACAACGACACGAACGACGGCAAGGACGTGGCGGCCCGGCTCTTCTTCACCCCGTTCGCCAAGGGCAACGGGCCCCTGAAAGGGCTCGGCTTCGGCGTGGGCGCGAGCTCCGGCACGCAGGAGGGGACGTTGGCCGCTCCGGGCCTGCCCGCGTTCCGCACTCCTGCGCAGCAGACCTTCTTCTCCTACCGGACGGACGGCACCGCCCCCAACACGGTGATCGCGGACGGCGACCGGACCCGCGTCTCGCCCCAGGGCTACTTCTACCGCGGCCCCTTCGGCCTGCTCGCGGAGTACGCCGTCTCCGAGCAGGAGGTGCGCCGCGCGGACGTGGTCGAGTCGCTCTCGCACAGCGCCTGGCAGGTGGCCGCTTCCTGGGTGCTCTTCGGCGGCGGCGAGGCGAGCTTCAAGTCGGTCACTCCGAAGAAGAATTTCGATCCCGCGGCCGGCACCTGGGGCGCCTTCGAGCTGGCGGCGCGCTACAGCGCTCTGGAGCTCGACGACGACACGTTCCCCCTGTTCGCCAATCCGGCGAGCTCCGCCTCCGCGGCCGACGCCTGGGCCATCGGCTTCAACTGGTACTTCAACCGCAACGTCAAGCTCAACCTGGATTACGAGCAGACCCAATTCGAGGGAGGCGCCGCGGCCGGCGATCGCGAAGACGAGAGCATCGTCTTCAGCCGGTTCCAGGTGTCCTTCTGAGAAGAACGACAAGGACGAGACATCCCATGAGATCGAAAGGTTTTCTGAAGATCCTCACCCTGGCGCTGGCGCTCGCCGTTCCGGCCGCGGCCGGGGCGCAGGTCAAGCTGCTCAACGTCTCCTACGATCCGACGCGGGAGCTCTACCAGGACTTCAACGCCGCTTTCGCCAAGCACTGGAAGGCCAAGGGCGGAAAGGACGTCCAGGTCCAGCAGTCCCACGGCGGCTCGGGCAAGCAGGCCCGCTCGGTGATCGACGGCCTGGAGGCGGATGTGGTGACGCTGGCCCTGGCCTACGACGTCGACGCGATCGCCAAGACCGGCCTCCTGCCCGCCAACTGGCAGAGCCGTCTCCCCAACAACAGCTCGCCGTACACGTCGACGATCGTCTTCCTCGTGCGCAAGGGGAACCCCAAGAAGATCAAGGACTGGAACGACCTCGCGCGGCCCGGCGTCTCCGTGATCACTCCCAATCCCAAGACCTCGGGCGGCGCCCGCTGGAACTACCTTGCGGCCTGGGGCTACGCCTTGAGGAACAACGGCAACGATCCGGCCAAGGCCCAGGAGTTCGTCAAGAAGATCTTCAAAAACGTGCCGATCCTGGACACCGGCGCCCGCGCTTCGACCGTCACCTTCGTCGAGCGCGGCATCGGCGACGTGCTGATCGCGTGGGAGAACGAGGCCCTACTCTCCGTCCGCGAGCTGGGCGACAAGGGGGAGCTCCAGATCGTCGCCCCGTCGATCAGCATCCTGGCCGAGCCGCCGGTCACGGTGGTCGACAAGGTGGCCAACAAGCACAAGACCGCGGCCATCGCCAAGGCCTACCTCGAATACCTCTACTCCCCCGAGGGGCAGGAGATCGCCGCCAAGCACTACTACCGGCCGCGCCTCCAGACCGTGGCCGCCAAGTACGGGAAGCAGTTCCCGCAGGTGAAGCTGTTCACGATCGACGAGGTCTTCGGCGGCTGGGCCAAGGCGCAGAAGACCCACTTCGACGACGGCGGCATCTTCGACAAGATCTACGAGGGCGGACGGTAGGAGCGGACGCCGATGGTCGAGCCCAGAGCCGTGACCGTGCGGCTTTCCGCGCGGCGGCGGAAGAAGAAGACCCACCGGGGAGGCAGCGTCCTCCCCGGCTTC
>DATEIO010000408.1:0-5833 GCA_035278895.1 Thermoanaerobaculia bacterium
GTTGCGCGCCACGTCGTCCAACGTGGGGGGATCGATCAGGGTGTTCCAGATGGTCGGCGTCAGGAGCTCGGCCGTGACTCCGAGGAAGCCCTTCATGAGCGCGAGCGCCGGGTTCGAGTCCTCGGAGAGGCCGAGCTGGAAATCGACGTCCACCTGGTTGAAGGGGACGAGCCGCTGGCCCTCGGACCGGGTCCGCCGGAAGAGGTCGAAGGCGGCGATGGGGTCCCCGAGAAGCGCCGGGCCCATCGCGGGCGGCAGGCCCAGGTGCTCGGCCCAGAGGAGCGTCCGCAGGCGGCGCGCCGGGTTGTCCGGCGCCGCGCGCAGGGCCTGGGGGACCGCGAAGGCGTTGATCTCGCCGTCGTGGAAGAAGCCGCGCCGGTTCATGTTGGCCGAGCCGATCGTCAGGAACACGTCGTCGATGATCGTGATCTTGGCGTGGACGAAGATGCTCGCAATCTGCGCCATGGTCACCGGGGCCCCCTTCTTGTGCGGCCGCACCAGCACGCCCCAGTCCGCCCCGGCGATTCCGGCGCGCAGCACCTCCACCCGCGACACCGGCACGTCGTCGACCGTGCCGCCCGATTCCGCCTCCCGCGCGAGCATCACCTCGCCGTCGATCCACAGCCAGAAGGGGGCCTCCGGCACGCGGATGCGCGGCCCGATGAGCAGCTCGTCGTTTCCCGCCGAGACGTCCTGGTAGAGGAGACAGCGCCCCTTGTGAGCGGACCGATTGGCGGGCGGCAGGTACGGACGCCGGAACGGCGCGCCCGCGATGAACCGGTCACCCCAGGCGTCGGCCAGGCGGTTCAGCAGGATCCGCCGGCGGTCCAGGCCGAACGGCTGCCCACCGCCGCCGGTCGGCCCCACGTGGATCAGGCGCCGGCAGTGGTCCGAGGCCGCCTCCAACGTGTCGAAGTAGACGGCCAGGTTGGGGATGCCCGCCGTGCCGGAAGGCGGCGTGAAGTACTGGTCCTCGATGTAGATGTACTCCTTCGCCTCGGTGACCGCGCGCAGGAGCGAATCATGGATCGTCTTCTCGCCCGTGGGGGCAAAGGGGAGCGGGGGCTGGCTCGCGGCGTTGCGCCGCAGATAGGTGCGGCCGATCATGACCACGTGCCCGGCCGGCTGGACCGGGAGGCTCGCCGGCTGCGGCGTCACGAGCGCCGGGGTGACCGTTCCGCCCTCGGCCGCGCGGTCGAATTCCCAGCGCTCGGCGAAGCTTCGGAAGACGTCCGACGCCGCCGGGCCGGTGACCCGCGCGTGCACGTCGTGGTACGGCGCCGCGGTCTGGTGCCCCGGGTTGTCCATCCGGTTGGTATTGATGTCGATCCCGCCCAGGTAGGCGATGTGCTCGTTGGGCTCGTTCGCATCCGTCCCGCGCCGCACCACCTGGAACTTGTTGTGCCAGGTGCCGATGCGGTCGATCAGGTCCGTCAGGTCGAAGAAGCTGCCGGTGAAGGCGTCCGGATCGGCGATCGGGTTGTCGCCCAGCCGCGCCGGATGGCGCGACAGGAGCGCGATCCCGGGCGAGAGGGCGTTGGCCGCGTTGAAAAAGCGCAGCCCGTCCTCGGCCAGCTCGTTCAGGATGTTGCTGGTAAAAGGCAGGTTCTGCAGGTTCACGAGAACGAAGGCCGCCAGAGCCCGGGCGGAGAGCTGGGCGATGTACCCGACGACGTCCTCCCCCACGAGACGGCGGCATCTCTCCGAGAGGGCCTCGGCCACCAACGGGAGCATCAGGAGCAGGGCCAGCCCGCCGCCCAAGGTGTCCAGGAACGCGTCCTCGTCCTCCAGCATGAGGATCTTGTTGATCAGCACCCGTGCCTGGCCGCCGCCGCCCAGGATCTGCTCCAGGAGCGCGATCCCGTGGCTCGTCTCGTCGTCCGCGATCAGGGCGAAATCGCGGAATGCCCAGCCCGCGAGGTGCGCGCCGAACGGCCCTCCGCCATCGGCCGGCCGGGCGCTCGCCCTCAAGTCGGTCACGAGCCGGCGGTAGGTCTCGTGGCCGTCCACCAGCGGCTCCAGGCGGCTCCCGGCGTGGAAGCGTTGCATGGGGATGGGGAGGTCCGCCGGCCGCGGCGCGAACCAGCGGTCCGCGTCCAGCACCTGGATCCGCCCGCGCCGGCTGGGCAGCGCGGCCTGGGAGAGCGGCAGCCACCCGCCGGGTGCCGTACCCTGCCGGGTTTCGGACAGAGCCTGCAGCGGCTGCTGGGACGTGCCGCCCGGCGCCCAGCGCACCTCCACCCGCGAGCCGTCCGTGGGAAAGAGGTTCACCCCCGGCACCGAGGCGAGATCCGAGTCCGCGCTGAGCGCGACCGTCACCGGAGCTCCGAAAGGCCCGGTGGGAGGCGCCGTGCGCACCTCAAACGACGCGCCCGCGCCGAGCGGCCGGCCCGCGTGGTCCACGGCGAGCACTCGCGCCGCCGCCGGCTGCAGAACGTTCAGCCCGTTCCACACCGCGGCGTTCTCCCCCGCCGCCGTCATGGCCGCGCTCAGCCGCTCGATCCAGCTCCAGGGAGGGGAATCCACCCCATCCTGGAACACCACGCCCACGTACGCGGGGCCGGAGCCCGCGGGCGCGAGCGCCGCCCCGGCCGCCACGAAGGCGTGCTCCTGGACGTTCACGCCGTTCGCCCAGAGATAGAACGTCGGGAGCCCGGCAGCCCCCAGCCCGCGCAGGACCGGCACCATGGCGAACGGGAGCGGCGAAAGCTCCACGAGCGTCCGGTCCGAGCCGTCCAGAGAGACATTGGGGATCAGGCGCACCGTGCCGGCCGCGGGCGCCGCGAGCGAGCCGCCCGCGAGGGTGACCTTCAGGAACGTGAGATCCGCTCGGGCATAGCGCGCCACGCCCGGCCGCACCACCGCGCCCGTCGAAGGGGGATCGGGGAGCGTCGCGCGCACCTCCACCGGGGAGGATGCCTGGGCCGGATCGAACGGGGGAACGAAGCTGCTCATGGCCGGCTCCTCCTCAAGGCCGAACGGTTGCGGGGAACGTCACTCCCCAGGGACCCGCGACGAGCGACGGAATGCCGTCCGCGGTCACCGTGACGGCCCAGGCGATCGCCGTCTGTCCCTCCACGGTCGCGGCCGCCACGGTGACGATCCGCGAGCCGCCCGGCTCCATCGTCACCTCCGGCCCGACGGGCCCGGCGAGGCTCACCACTCTCAGGGGCTCCAGGAGCGACCCCTCCGCCGTGCGCAGCCGCAGGAGCCGGGGGTCCGTCGCATCCGGAGCCCGCAGCAGCTCGGCCTCGCCCAAGGGGCCGCGGGTGGTAGGCGGCTCCGCCGTGAAGACCGCCACGAAGGAGAGCCCGGCGTCCGCCGGCACCCGCAGGCGCAGCTCCCCGGGGGGATCGTCCGCCGCGGCGGGCACGCGCACCGGCGGCGCGCCCGGCACCGGCGAAGGAACGCGCACCACCAGAGTGGCTACCAAGGCTCCGCGGGAGAGGCGGCTGCCCGCATCGCCCCGGCGGAAGCGGTAGACGTAGCGCTCCCCCGCGCCCGGCAGCTCCTGGCGGAACGGCCCGAAGGCGACTGTGTCCGGTGTCGCGCCCTCGAACAGGCGGTCGCGGTAGGGGTGGCGGCTCGCGAGATACAGGAAATACCGGTCCGCGAACCGGTCCAGATCGAAATCCGCCAGGGCGGACCGGATCGCGTTCTGATCCGCGATCGCGAGCTCCTGGCCCATCTGGACCTCCACCTCGCCCGGCCGCGGCGGCTCCGGCACCCGGGCCAGGATGCGGCCGGTCGAGTCCACCCGGAGCGCCCGGAACAGCGCACCCGCCGACACCCGCTCCGGCCGCACCCGCGACCCCGCGGGGAACGGGTTCCCCTGAACGAAGCCGGTCAGGTCGAGATCGAAGACCACCTCCCGGCCGCGCGGCTCCGGTGTGCGCACCCGCGGCACCGGCCCCAGGGGCGGCGGGGACTCGGGAAGCACCGGCAGGGCCGCGTGCCGCCCGTCGCAGCGCACCGGCACGATCGAGCTCTCGTTGCCCTTCCGGCCGCCGCCCGGGAACGCGTCGTCCACGTAGCTCTGAGCGTCCGCCGCGCTCACTCCCAGCCAGACCGTGTCCCGCGGATGGGCGTCCGAAAGCTGCAGCCGGTCGCGCAGCACCACCTCATAGCTCGTCGCCGAGGAGAGCGTCACGACCTGCACCCGCTCCGCCCACGCCGGGGGCTTGCTCTGGCTCGCGGCGAGCCGCACCGGCAGCCGGATCGGGCCGACCTCGGGCGCCGGGAACGCTCCGCCGGGCTTCACCAAGCGGGTCGAAAGCCGGGCCGTCATCGACGTCCCCTCGCCGTGGCTGTCCACCCGGAATGTCCCCGGCACCTGCACGTAGAGGCCCACCGCCGCCTCGGCCCGCACCGGGCGATCCATCAGAAGCGCCACGTCATACCGCCCCGACCCCAGGCTCGTCACCTGCGTGATCCGGCCGGTCACCGAATCCAGATCGCCGCGCCGCGCATAGACCCGGAACTCCGCCGTGTACGGGTCCTGCGCCCGCTGCTCCTCGTGCCAGCCCCACCGCAGCACGATGACGTTCTGCGACGTGCCGAGGAGCGTCACCTCCGCCGGCGTCAGGTCGGGTGCTCCGGGCACCAGCACGCGCGCCTGCACGCCCTGGGGCGAGGGGAGCGGGTCCGCGCCCGGATCGGGGTCCGGCCCCACCGGCTCGGGCGGCGGCACCCGCTTCTCCAGCCGCACGGAATCGCTCTCCAGCCAGCCGAGGCTCGGCCGCCCCACCGTGTCCACGGCGCGAATCCGGTAGCGGTGGAACAGGCCTGGCTCGGGAACCGGACGCACCACGTCCTCCCCGTCCGACAGCCCCTCCGGGAAATCGAACACGTCGCGCCAGCGCAGGTCGAGCTTGTCTGCGGCGGTCTCCCGTCCCTCCTCCGGGAACAGCTCCATCAAGTCCGCGCCATGGAACGGCCGGTTCTCGTGGACCGTCTGATCCCGGTCCCCCGTGATCCAGTTCTCGTCCGGCGGGGGCAGGATCGGCGTCCAATCGGAGATCGGGCTCCCCGGCTCCTTCTCCTCCTGGTGCTCGAGCTCGAAGAGCGTCGCTTCGAGCGGCGGGGCCACGCCCGCGCCCGGAGGGAACACGGTCACCCCACCCTGAGGCGCGGGCCGCCACAAGACCTCCAGCCCGAGCGCCTCCCGGGGCTGGGGCGCTCCGATCGTCCCCGTCACCGGGGGAGTCTTCTGGAGGCTCGCCGCCTGGAGGAAGAGCGGCAGAGCGGGCCGCGGCGCGTCCTCGTATTTGACCGGCGGGAGAACGATCGAAAGCGGCACCGGCTTGTCCGGCGGGAACGAGGGATCGGCCGGCACGCGGACGCTGAACAGGAGCCCCTTCCCTTCCAGCCGGATCTGCTCCCGGGGCGAGCTGAGCACGATGCGCGGCCGGGGCCCCGGCGCGAGGGTGCCCGACTCCACCGGCCCCAGGCCCATGCTCCCGGCCTTCCACTTCAGCTCATGCCCTTCCGCGAGCTCCAGCTCCACCACCCGGACCGGCCGGGGAAAATCGAGCACCAGGCTCGAATCCCCGAGAAACGGAAGGAGCCAGGGGGAGTCGGACGAAGGCTCCAGGCGCAGGCCCCGCCGGCCGACCGAGGGCATGTCCGCCGCCTTGTCGAACGCCAGCTCCACGCGCGACGGCCGGGGGATCTTGAGCCCCAGCTCCCCGAGGCGGAACACCGCCGGCAGCGCCGTCTTCGTGGGTACCGTGGAGAAGCTGTAGAGCTCGTCCGTGCGGTCCGCCAGCGGGAAATTGCCGGTGATGCGGTATTGATAGGTCTTCCCGGGATCGAGCGAGGAATCGTCGTCGAA
>DATEIO010000409.1:0-8485 GCA_035278895.1 Thermoanaerobaculia bacterium
CCTCCTCCGTTCCTGGCCCCCAGCCCCAGCCCGGCGCCCGCACCGGCTCCGGCGATGGCAGCCCCGCCTCCTCCGCTGATGACCCCGAGCGCGCCCGCCCCGGCCTCGCCGGAGACGCCGGGTCTCCTCGAGCCTGCAGCGGAAAAGAAAGAGGAGCTGCTCTCGCTGGACGACAGTCTCCTCAATGCCCTGATGGCGCCGACCCCGCAGCCGCCTCCCCAGCCCGAGCCCTCGCCGGCCCGGGGGGGGAACGCCGCCGCCCTTCTGCCTCCACGGACGGCGGTGCCGGTTCCGGGACGGCCGCAGCCGGCCAGGCGTGGGCTCTTGCGCCGTCCGGTCTTCTGGGGCGCGGTCGCCGGCCTCATCCTCCTCGTAGCGGCCGGCCTGGGCGCCTTCTGGTATTTCAAGCTCCGCCCGGAGACGAAGACGGCGGCCTCCCTCGCTCCACGTCCGGCGGGGCCGCCCAAGCGGCCGGCCGGCGAGCGGCTGGACGAGGCCCTCACCTGGTTCGCCCAGGGCGAAGACAACCGCGCCCGGCTGGCCCTGGAGTCGTTCACGCCCGATGACCAGGCCGCGCTGTCGCCGGCCCGGTGCCGGACTCTCCGGGCCCTCGAAGAGACACTCGCGATCCTCGCTCTCGAAAACCTCCCGCAGGACCTCTCGGCCGGCCTCGCCCAGGGGGATCTCGGGCGGTTGCGGATGGCCGTCAAGGCTGGGGAGGGGGTCGAGCTTTCGCCCGAGGTGGTCCAGACCTACGAGCGGGCGAAGAACGTGGTGGAGATCTACGAGCAGGCGCGGACCGCGGCGAAGGAGAAGAAGACGGAGGACGTTCTGGAGCGCTTCGCCTCGCTCGAGACGCTCCTGCCCGCCCTTTCAGACCCCGAGGACCTCCGCAACAAGGCGGCGGTGGACGTGGAGTCGAAGGCGGAGGGCCTCGCCCGGCAGGCGAAGTACGACCAGGCGCTCACACTGCTCGATCCCCTGATTCTCACCTGGCCCGACCGGTCGGGCCTGAAGGAGCGCGTGGGAGCGTACGAGACCGCCAAGGAGAACGAGCCGCTGCAGGAGCGCCTGCTCGCGCAGCTCCCCACCGCCGAGCGCCGGAAGAAGCCCCACGAGGGGTTGGAAGCGATCGCGGAGGTGGAGCCCACGCCGCATCTCGCCCCCCGCTTCGCCGAGATGAAGAAGCGCTTCGAGGAGCAGCTCGCGGCCCTCGACCGGCAGCCGCCCCAGGTGATCCTGCGCGACGGCTACTTCCTGGAGTACGCCCGCGGCACCGTCCACGAGCTGAGCTTCCGGGTGTCGGACGACTACCTCGTCCGGGAGGTGAAGTTCCACGCCCGTCCCCAGGGGGGACGGATGCGCGAGCTGCCGCTCGAAGTCTCCCGCACCGGCTACTACACGGTGCAGATCTCCCCGGACGTCCACCAGAACGGCCCGGTGGAGTTCTACGTGGAGGCCGTCGACTTCTCAGGCCACCGGGGCTCGTTCGGCACCGAGGACCGGCCCCAGGTGCTCAACCGGCAGCAGGGGTTCAACCGGATCGTGCGGTAGGGAGGAACGGGAGGCGGGGAGCCGCCCCGCCTTCGCCCGCCACGGCGGCCGCGGGCTTCTTCTCTTCGTCTTCCTCGGGTTCCGGATCGGCCTCGCCGGGGTTCCGGAACAGGTTCGATTCGAGGTTGTACTGCCGGGTGTAGAGAGCGTGGTAGCGCCCGCCCAGGGCGAGCAGCTCCTCGTGACGGCCGCGCTCGACGATCCGCCCCGCTTCCAGAACCAGGATGGTGTCGGCCTTGCGGATGGTCGACAGGCGGTGGGCGATCACGAAGGTCGTCCGCCCCTTCATCAGCTCGGCCAGGCCCTCCTGGATGGCGGCCTCGCTCTCGCTGTCGAGCGACGAGGTCGCCTCGTCGAGGATCAGGATCCGCGGATCGGCGAGAATCGCCCGGGCGATCGCCACCCGCTGCCGCTCGCCGCCCGAGAGCTTGACCCCGCGCTCGCCCACGACCGTCTCGTACCCTTCCGAAAGCTTCTGGACGAAGTCGTCGCAGCGGGCGATCCGCGCCGCGCGGAGCACCTCCTCTTCGGAGGCGTGGGGCCGCGCGTAGGCGATGTTTTCGAGCACGGTGCCGTCGAACAGGAAGTTGTCCTGGAAGACCACGCCGAGCTGAGCGCGGTAGTCGGCGAGCTTCAGATCCGTCAGATCCTGGCCGTCCACCAGGATGCGGCCCGTGGTCGGCCGGTGGAAGGCGGCGATCAGCCCGATGAGCGTGCTCTTGCCCGAGCCCGACGAGCCCACGAGCGCCGTGGACGTGCCGGGCAGCGCGAGGAGCGAGACGTCGTGGAGCACAGGCACTCCGGGCTTGTACTCGAAGGAGACGTTCTCGAGCTCGATTCGCCCCGCGATCTCGGGAAGGGATTTCCTCGCCTCGTCTCCCTCGTCCTCAGGCTGCTCGTTGCGGATCTCGCGGATGCGTTCCAGCCCCGCGAACGCCTCGGTGATCTGGGTGCCGATGTTGACCACCTGGGCGACCGGGCCCACGAGGAGGCCGAGGTAGAGAGTGAAGGAGAAGAAATCGCCCACCGTCATCTTCCCGGTCAGGACCTCGTTGCCGCCGATCGCCATCATGGAGATGCCGATCACCCCTAAGAGGAAGGTGGACGCCGCGCCGATGGCCGACATGCCGGTCATGGTGCGGGCGATGTTGCGGAACAGCCGGTGCGCCCCCTTGGCAAAGACGAGCGCCTCGCGCCGCTCGGCCCGGTACGCCTTGACCACGCGGACCCCCGAGAACGATTCGGTGAGCCGGCCGGCGAGCTCCGCGTTGATCTGCGAGCGCTCACGGAAGAGCGGGCGCAGCGTCTTGAAGGCGTACTTCATGACGAAGCCGAAGAGCGACAGGACGGCGAGCGCGATGACCGTGAGCTTCAGGTTGATGTAGACCAGGATGCCCAGGACGAGCACGGCCGTGATCAGCCCGCCGATCACCTCGACCAGGCCGGTGCCGACCAGGTTGCGGATCCCCTCGGCGTCGTTCATCACGCGCGAGAGGAGAGACCCGGACTTGGTCTGCTCGAAGTAGCCCACGGAGAGCCGGCCCACGTGGCGCTGCACGTCGCGGCGCATGTCGGTGATCGAGCGCTGAGCGGCCCGGCCCAGGATCTGGGCCAGGGCGAAAGAGGTCACCCCCTGGAGGATCGTCGCGGCGCCGGCCACGAGCACGAGTTGGGCGAGCATGGCGCGGTTGCCCTTGCCGATCACCTCGTCCAGGAGGAACTTGGTGGTGCCGGGGAGGACCAGGCTGCACAACCGGTTGATGGCCATCAGGAGGAGGCCGAACGCGAGCCGCCCCTTCCTCGCGCGGATCAGATCCAGGGCATCCTGCCAGACGACCCGGCCGTTCAGCGGTTTCTTGGTCCGGCCCGCGGCGGAGTCGGAGGGGCGCAACGGGCCGCGCTGCCGGGAGGATACCTTGCCTCCGAACAGCCCGGCGCGAGCCGCCCGCCTCGGGGCGGCAACATTGGAATCAGCCATGAAGAATTAGAACGGCGGGAACGAGCCGGGAGATTCCCGCCGTTGATGGGGAGCTACCGCCGTGACCGGATCTCGACCGGGCCGTCGAGCTTGATACTGACCACTGCCCCCTCGGGGATGGTGACCTCCTCGCCCGCGGTCCTCGAGGCGATCACGGCCCCGGCCGCGGCGCCCAGAATCGCGCCGATCACCGAGCCCTTGCCGCGGTCCTTCTTGTTCAGGATGCGCCCGAGGACCGCCCCGGCCGCGGCGCCGCCGCCGATGGTTGCGGCGTCGCGCCCGGTCTCGTTCCTCCCCTCCTGCACGAGGGAGGCGTCGACCGGCACGGTCGAGCCCGAGGGGAGCACGAGGTCGGTGAACCGCAGCCCGAGCTTCGCCCGGCCGCCCACGCGGCCCAGGGGCGCCGCCTCGGTCACCACTCCCACCATCTCGGAACCGCCGGGAATGACGACGTCGCCGTTCAGCCAGACGTCCCGCGAGACGCGGACGCGGAAGGTGTCGCCCGTGCGGCTGGTGGCGCTCCCGATCGTGTCCTGGAACTCGACGTCGAAGGCCGTGCCGGCCGGAACGTCGACGGCGCGGGGCTCTTCCCGGACCTCCACCTCTTCCTCGGTCTCAGGAGCGGGCTCCGGCTCCGGCTCAGGTGTCGGCGCGGGCCGGACTTCCTCGGGCTCGGCCGCGGGAGCCTCGGGCGCGGGCTTGGGGGCCGGAGCCGGGCGCGGGGCCTGGGCACGGGCCTGCTGCTCCCGGCGCTCCTTCTCGCGCTGCAAGACCCGCTCGCGCGCGGCGAGCTCGGCCTCGCGGGCCCGCAGATCGCGCTCCCGCTGCTCGATCTGCGCACGGCGGTCCGCTTCGGCGGCGGCGTTCCCGGCGGCTGGCGGCGGGGCCGGTTCCTGTTCCTGAACGTCGACCGACTGAGGCTCGGGCCGCAGCTCGTTGCCGGGAACCTCCTGGGTGGCGACCTGGGGCTTGGAAACCTCCTCGTCCTGGGCCGCCTGCTCGCGGTCACCGCAGGCGAAGGCGAAGAGCGCGGAGGCGCAGAGGAGGGCGGAGAGCAGGGATCGTGACTTCAGGATGGGCATGGCGGGAATCTCCTTGCAGATGCCAAAACCGGGGAAACGCAAGGAAAATGCCATCCGGCCTCCGGGGGAGAAGGGCCCCGAAGCGTCCCCTCCGGAGGACGGACCCGGGCTCAGCGCTTGCGGGAGGGGTCGAACCGGAGGACCTCGCCCGGCTTTTCGGGCTCTCCGGTCTCCGCCGTGGGCGCGGGGGCCTCCGGGGCCGTTTCCCCTTCCTCCTCGCCGGCCGGAACGAAGCGCAGCGCGAACTGGGCCGCGGGGTCCGCAAAGGCGGTGAGCGCGGCGAAAGGGATCAGCAGCCGCTGCTTGCTCCCCCCGAAGCTCAGGAATACGGAGAAGGAGTCGTCCTCCACCGTCAGCCCCCAGAACTGGTGTTGGAGGATGATCGTCATCTCGTCCGGGTACTGGTCGTGGAGGAAGCGGGGGATGTCGACCCCCGGGTGGCCGGTCTCGAAGCCGATGTAGAAGTGGTGCTCGCCGGAGAGGCCGTGCTCGGCGACCTGCGCCATCACGCGGCGCACGGCGTCGCGCAGCGCATCCTGCAGGATCTTCGGGTAGTCGATGGTCTCGGGGTCCAAGCCGCTCCTCCCTCGCGGGGAGATTGGGGCCGGGGCCGGGTTTTGTCAACGCCTAGGGGGGATCGACCGTGCCGGCCGGCGTCCAGGGACCGCAGCGCGCGATCCGCCCGACGGCTTTGAGGCTCCCCCAGAAAGCCCCGTACTTGCGGATCGCCCCCTCGGCGTAGCGGCTGCACGTCGGCTGGAACCGGCAGTTGACCCCGAGCGCCGGCATCCTGGGCGACAGCGTCGCCTGGTAGAGGTGGATCGAGCCCAGGAGGAGCTTCGCCGTAAGCTGGTCCTCGGGCGCCCGGGCGAAATCGATCCCCAGGAGGACCAGGAGGGCGAGCAGGACGATGAGCGCCCGGAGCCGGCGCTTGCGGCGGCGGGGGTCCCGATTTTTCGGGGGGATCACCACGGCAGGGTCCCGGTCGCCAGGCGGCCGAGCCAGAGGGCGCAGAGGACGGCGGCGTTGGCGAGGACGATGGCGTCGATCGGGAGCCGGTGGCGGGAGAGCCGGCCCGAGATCACGGCCCCCCAGGCGAGCCAGCCGAGAGCGAATTCCGTAGCGAGGAAGGGCGCCAGGGGATGGTCGGTCACCGCCTCCCGCCACTCCCCCTTGGCGAGATGGGCGAACGCCCGGGTCAGGCCGCAACCCGGGCAGGGCTGGTCGAACAGGCGACGGGAGAGGCAGACGGCGGTCCGGGGATCGGCGTCCGGCACCCAGAGGTGGAGGATGGCGAGCCCGGCCAGGCCGAGGAGGCCCGCGAGGGCCCAGAGCCGCAGGGCTGAGCTCGCCATACTGCCGACCCTACTGGTTCGCCGCGATCCCCTGGAGGATGGCCATGCCACCGGCGAAGAAGACCCAGAGGGTCGTCAGCACCAGGAGAATCGTGCCGATGATGCCCAGGATCTGCGCGGCCTTGGCCAGGCCCTCGCCGGACGCGGGAGCGCGCCCCTGGCGGATCGCCTGGAGCTCCTGGTTGCCCAGGTACCAGGCGATCGGGGCGAGCAGGCCGCAGCAGACGACGCCCAGGATTCCGAGGACCAGGGCGGTCACGGCCTGGCTGCTCGAAGCCGGAGGGGCTGGCGGGGGCGGCGGCGATGGGGGCGGCGGCGTCCAGGATTGATTGGGCTCCATGTTTTCCTCTCCTCCGAAGCAAGTAGAAGGCTCAGAACCGGTCGGCGTACTGGGAGAGGCCCGGGATGACGAGCCGCTGCCCGTTGACGCCCTTGACGATGGCCAGGATGTGAACCACCAGGATCACGACGAACAGGGCGGAGTGGAGCACGCAGCCCGTGCAGCCCAGGTCCAGGAAGGCCACCATCGACGTGAAGATCGAGAGCAGAATTCCGATGACGACCTCCGCTCCGGTCAGGAGCAGGCCGTTCTTGGCGTGCCACTGCACCTCCCGGTCGTCCTTTTCGACGAGCAGGGGAATCAGCGCCAGGAGCCACAGATACGAGAGCACGATCATGATGCCCCGGTTGGGGCTCGCGCTGCCCGGCGTCGGCGGGATCCCTCCCGGCGGCGGGGGCGGCGGCGGGGTGTAGGAGGGCGGCGGCGGAACGGACGGCTCACTCATCGCGGACTTCTCCTTTCAGGCGGAAAGGACCATGAGCTCTGGAGACGGCATTGCCGGCAGTCTATACAAGCCCCGACCCCGGGACAAGAATGGTGACGCCCAGGTTCGCCAGCGCCTCCCGCAAGGCGTCGAGCCGCTCTTCATGAACGGCGAGGACGAGCCGCGCGGCCGCCCCGTACTCTTCGCTTTCAAGCTCGATCTCCGGCGGGCGCAAAAGCCGCTTGACCGCCCCCACCCGCTCGTAGGGAACCTCGATCGTCACCTGGACCGTTGGCACCCGGGAGACGACCGGCAGCTCGCGGAGCGCCTCGCGCGTAGCCGCGGCGTAGGCCCGGACAAGTCCGCCCTTGCCCAGCTTGGTGCCGCCGAACCAGCGCACCACGATCGCGACGGCGTCCGACAGCCCCGCTCCGCGCAGCACCTGGAGGATCGGCATTCCGGCCGTGCCCGCGGGCTCTCCGGCATCCGAGCTCCTCTCCCGCGGCGGAGCGCCGACCCGCCAGGCCCAGCAGTGATGGGTCGCGTCCGGATACTCCCGTTCGAGCGCGGCGAGCGCCCCCTTGGCCGCCGCCTCGTCCGCGGCCGGGGCGATCACCGCGAGAAAGACCGAGCCCTTCTCGCGGATCTCGGCGCGGGCGGAGCCGGCGGGCGTCGGGTAGGCCGCCGTCATGCCGGGGCCAGCACCCTCCCGGTCACCCGCTCGTAGATCGCCCGGTAACGCTGGACGACCGCGTCCTGGCTGAAGGTCTCGACGGCCCGCCGCCTCCCCGCGGCGCCCATCGCCCGCCGCCGGTCCTCATCTTTCAGGAGCGCCTGGGCCGCGGAGGCCATGCCGTCCACGTCCCCCACCTCGCAGAGGTAGCCGGTCTCGCCGTGGACGACGACCTCGGGGATGCCCCCGGCGCGGGAAGCGATCACCGGCACCTCGCAGGCCATGGCTTCGAGCGCCGCGAGGCCAAACGACTCGGTCTCCGAGGGGAGGAGGAACAGGTCGGCCCCCACGAGCACCTCCTCGACGAGCGGCAGGCTGCCGATGAAGGTGATCGCCTGGCAGATCCGGTGCTCCCGGCAGTGCTGCTCGACCCGGCCCCGCTCCGGGCCGTCGCCCACCATGAGCAGGCGGACCGGGAGGTGGCGGTAGAGCCGCTCGAAGATCCCGATCACGTCGAGCACCCGCTTGACCGGCCGGAAGTTCGAGATGTGGACGAGCAGGCGCTCGCCCGGCTTCGCCCACCGGCGGGCCCCGGGACGGCCCTTCGCCTCCTCGTAGCGCGCCGGGTCGATGAAGTTCGGGATGACGTCGATCCGGTTCTGGACGTCGAGCTGCTCGACCGTCGTCTTGCGCAGCGACTCCGAGACCGCGGTCACCGCGTCGCTTTTGAGGATCCCCCAGCGCGTGGTCTCCAGGTAGTTGGGGTCGTTCCCCACCAGGGTGACGTCCGTGCCGTGGAGGGTCGTCACCACCGGCAGGGGCTGGGGCTCCAGGATTTCCCGGGCGAGCACGGCCGAGACCGCGTTGGGCACGGCGTAGTGCACGTGGAGCACGTCGAGCCGGTTGTGGCGCGCGACCTCGACCATCTTGGTGGTCAACGCGAGCGAGTAGGGCGGATAGTTGTCGAACAGCGGATAGGTGGGGGTCACCACCTCGTGGAAGAAGATCCGCGAGTTCAGGAACGACAGCCGCGAGGGGAGGGCGTAGCTGATGACGTGGACCTCGTCCCCCCGCTCGGC
>DATEIO010000410.1:0-2447 GCA_035278895.1 Thermoanaerobaculia bacterium
TAAGTTCCCTGAAGAGGAGCCGCGGCTGGCGCAATCGCCGGGGTGTTGATACGATCCGGTTTTCTCGAAAGGGAACCGCCATGTCCTCGGTGATCGCCGACGTCGTCGAAATCGAAGCCGTCCACCCGCATCCCAATGCCGACCGTCTTTTCCTCGCCCGCATCAAGGGCTGGCAGGCGGTGATCCGCAAGCGCGAGGACGGCTCGCCCGAGTTCGTGCCCGGCGAGCGGGTGGTCTTCATCCCGCCCGACAGCACGCTGCCGCGGGAGATGGCCGAGCGCCTGGGCGTGGTGAGCTACCTCTCCGAGCGCACCAACGCCGACTTCGAGCGCGAGCTCGTCGTCCGCCAGGTGCGCCTGCGCGGCGAGCCCTCCTTCGGGCTGCTGGTGCGGCCCGACGATCCGAGCTGGCCGGTGGGGACGGACGTGCGCGAGCACTACGGGATCGGCAAGTTCCGGCCGCCGGTCCGGTTCTCGGCAGGCGACGCCGAGCCCAACCATCCGCTCTTCCAGCGGTATACGGACGTCGAAAACCTGCGCCACTTCCCCGACGTCCTGCTGCCCGGCGAAGAGGTCGTGGTGAGCGAGAAGATCCATGGCACCAACGCCCGTATCGGATGGGTGGAGGGGACGCTTCTCGCCGGCTCGCACGGGCTGCAGCGCAAGCGCCCGGAGCCCGAGGAGATGGCCACCAGCACTTACTGGTTCCCCTCCACCCTGGAGCCGGTGCGGAATCTGCTCGACGAGCTCCGGCAGCAGGGTCACGCGGTGGTGATCCTCTACGGCGAGATCTACGGCAGCCGTGTCCAGAGCCTGCACTACGGCCGGCGCGACGGGCTCGGCTTCGCCGCCTTCGACGTCCTGGTGGGGGAGCACTACCTGGGCTTCGACGACTTCGCGGCGCTCTGCCAGCGCCATGGCGTCGAAACCGTGCCGATTCTCGAGCGCGGGCCGTTCTCGCTCGAACGGGTCGCCGAGCTCTCCCGCGGCCAGACCACCCTGCCCGACCAGCACATCCGCGAAGGGGTGGTGGTCCGGCCGGTCAAGGAGCGCTTCGATCCCCGGATCGGCCGTGTGATCCTCAAATACCTGAGCGACGATTATCTGCTCAATGACAAGCTGACGGCCGCCGACACGACGGATCTTTGATCGATCGAGCCCAGCGGCGCGACTGCCTTTGCCGTGCAAGAATGCCTCTCATGACCCTCCTCTTGAGCTTCGCGCATCCGGACGACGAGAGCTTCTACACCGTGGGCATCACCCGCAAATACACGGAGGCGGGCGGCCGCGTCGTGCTCGCCTGCGCCACCCGGGGCCAGCGCGGCTCGGCGGGGAATCCTCCCCTCACCACTCCCGAGAAGCTGCCGGAGCTTCGCGAGGAGGAGCTGCGGTCCGCGGCCGAGATCCTGGGGCTGACCCACATCGAGATGCTGCCCTACGAAGACCGCAAGCTCGCGGAGGCGCCACCGGCCGAGATCCGTGCCGCGCTGGTGGGTCTGATCCGCCGGCACCGCCCTTTGATCGTGATCACTTTCGATCCGAACGGCGGGAACCTGCATCCCGATCACATCGCGATCAGCCGCTTCACCTCCGACGCCGTCACCGCGGCGGCGGACGGCCGCTGGCACCCGGAGCTCGGCGCTGCGCACCGGGTGGCGCGGCTGCTCTGGGTGGGGACGGTGTCCCCGTGGGAAGAGACGGACCCCGGCCGTCTGGCGGAGAGGCCCGGGGTCGACTTCCTGGTGGACATCCGTCCCTGGCGCGAGATCAAGGCCCGAGCCCTGGCCGCGCACCGGACGCAGCACCAGCCCATCAACCGCCTGTTTCTGGAGCGGCCGGACCGCGACGCGATCCTGAGTTGGGAGACGTTCCGCCTGGCGGCCGGTGTGCCCTTGGAGGAGATCCCGGCGGGGGATCTCTTCGCGGGCCTTTAGGCCGGCAGGCGCGCTTTCGATTCGAGCAAGCACCAAAGTTCTTGACCGGGGTTTTGTCCGTATCCGGCAGCGCTGCATCACGCACCTGAACGGGCCATCGTCGTTTGCGGCGCGCAAATCCGCTCGCCGCCTTCCAGCGGAGATCTCGTCATGAAACACCTGATCTTGGGCGCAGGTCTGGTTTTGTTCGCCTCTTTCCTTTCCGCAGCGCAAATGGAGGTCCCCGCTGTTCTTGCGACCAACTCACCAGCCCCGGCCGCCCAACTCGTCCCCGAGGTCCTGCCGGATTTCCTGACGCCGGCTCTGACGCCTGCGCCGGAGAACCGTGCGACCCAAATCACCTGGAGCGGCGGCACCTGCACCGCGTGGCTGTACTGCGCGGGCCAGCCCTACTGGAAGTGCCAGAGCACCTCGGGCAACTGCCAGCACACCGGCTGCGCGATCACCTGCAACGGCATCACCCGCAGTTGCCCGGCCTCCTCGAACTGCATCGAGTTCTGACGCGGCGTCTCGC